>JBKQWF010000016.1:0-49869 GCA_052139695.1 Limisphaerales bacterium | reverse complement strand
TTGTGAATGAGGTTTTAAATCGATGCAAAGCACAATAACGAGAGGTTTAGCATGAGAAAGCTTCGCGGATGGATCATGAGGTTTGCCGGCCTATTCAACAAGCAGCACAAGGACCAGGAATTCCAGGAAGAGTTGGAATCCCACATCCAGATGCATATCGAGGACAATCTCCGCTTGGGCATGACTCCCGCAGAGGCCCGACGCCAGGCGATGATCCAGTTGGGAGGATTCGAGTCCACGAAGGAAGCCTACCGGGAGCAGCGTAGTCTTCCTTTGCTGGAAACGCTGTCGCAGGACCTGCGGTATGGGGTGCGGATGTTGCGCAAGAATCCGGGATTTGCCGCTGTGGCGGTGCTCACGCTGGCGCTTGGCATTGGCGCGGCAACGGCGGTTTTCAGCGCCATTGATCTTATGGTGTTGCATCCACTTCCAGGGCCGGCGTCAGATCGCCTGGTCGAGGTTGGCGAGCGTCAACGGGAATCTCCTTCCGTGTCGATGTCCGCTTTAGCCGCATTGCAGGCGAATCCCGACTGTTTTTCCGAGTTTGCGTGGGCGGATAATCTTGGCTTGCAGTACAACCCAGATGGACTGGCCCAGGTGATTGGCGGGGCCATGGTTTCGCCGAATTTCTTCACGTTGTGGGGCGTGCGGCCGCTGCTGGGCCGGACCTTTGCGAAGGGTGAGGGGACCACTTTGGACAGCGCGGGGACGCCGGAAAATGACACGGTGATCGTGCTTAGCTACCCGGCCTGGCAGTCGCTGTGCGGGAGCGATCCGAAGATACTTGGAAAGACCATCCGATTAGCGGAGCGTGACTTTGCCATCATAGGAGTCATGCCCCGCTACTTTAGGATTCCTGGAGGCGGCACGCAGTTCTGGGTGCCCGTCCGCTCGCTGCCTACAGTCCCGATAATGCGCAACCTGCGGAGCGATTGGGCGGCAAGTCCGAACATCCAGGCCTTCGGCCTTTTGAAATCCGGGGTTTCACAACAGGCAACGGAGGCAAGGTTGAATGTGCTGTTTCCAAGCATCGTGCAAGCGGAACGATCCCTCGGGGATTTGGCGCCCACTGACCAAGCTGCGGGAGGCTTTTGGGTAAGGTCGGCGCGGTCCGTATTTGCCCAAAACATAGCCGGGTATATACAGGTCCTCAGTCGGCTGCTCGGCGTCATCGCCTTTGTTCTGTTGATTGGCTATCTGAACCTCGCCAGCCAGACGTTGGCCCAGAGCGAAAAGCGCCGCCACGAGTATGCGGTCAGAGCCGCACTTGGGGCGGGACGACGCCGGTTGGTGCGGCAACTCCTGACGGAGCACGCCTTAGCCGGGGCCATCGCCGGGTTGCTGGCGCTTCCCGTGGCGCATGGCGTTCTGAAGCTGATTGTCGCGTGGATACCCACCTGGTCATTGCAATGCGCGGCCCCGATTCAGGTGGACAGGGCGCTGATGGGCGTCTGTGTCTTGGTCTCGGTCGGCGTGGGGTTGGCCTTCGGATCGGTGCCCGCCTGGTACGCCAGCCGCACGGATGTGGGCGAGACCCTCAAGCAAACGTCCAGCCAGGCCATAGGCGACCGGAAGTGGGGACGCTATCGAGAGGCGGTGGTGGTGGCCCAGATAGCCCTCGCGTTCGCATTGTTGACGGGGTCGGGCCTGATGGTTGAGAGCGTTTTTCGGTTGCTGGCAGTCCCGGGCTATGATGCGCAGAATCTTTTGCTCATGAAGGTCTTGCTCCCAATACGAATCAACGCCAAAATCGAGGCCTCCAGCGGGACGAACCATACTCGAGTGGGTGAATCCATAGCGCCGCGCTTCGCCGTGTTGGAGGAGCGATTGGCTTCGGTTCCTGGCGTCGAGACGATCGGCGTGCTGGGTCGCGGCGGCTATTCTAAGTATGAGATTGAGGAGGGGACAGCGCAGGTGGAACTCTGCCGTTTGCAGTGTGGATTTGGAAAGACGGATCTTCTGCGCGCACTGCGGATAGGTCTGCTGGCTGGGAGGTATCTCGAATCGAGCGATAGCAGTCCCGCCGATTCGGGAGTGGTTATTAACCAAGCCATGGCTCGGCTTTGCTGGCCAGGTCGAAGCCCGCTCGGCGGGGTATTTCGTGAAGACACCAGCGAGGGCCGCCTCGGACTGTACCGGGTTGTTGGAGTGGTCAGCAATGCGTATCCTTCAGCCGCGGACGATGCAGCCACATTCTACGAGGCATTGCCCTCAACGCCTGCCTCTCCATTTCGGACGTTCTATGTGCGGACAGGGGGCGATCCGCTCAGATTCACTCCGAGCCTCCGCCGGGTTCTGGCTGCTACTGAGCCGGGCATGAACCAGCCGTTTATGGAAAGTGTGTCACAGGCCCGTTACGACGCCACCAACGTCCAGCGGGCATACATGCTCTGGCTCTTGATCTCGGGTGCGGTGGGGTTGTTGCTGGTGGTCGTCGGGATATACAGTGTGCTGGCTCTCTCGGTGGTCCGGCGGACTCGAGAAATTGGCCTGCGCCTGGCGTTGGGGGCGCGACCGCGCGACATTCTGGTGGCCGTGTTATCAAAGGGCGCACGACTGATTGCTTTGGGGATTCTGGCCGGTTTCCTCGCCTCGTTTTGGCTGACACGTTTGCTCCAGCATGAGTTGTTCGACACATCCGGGCTGAATCCCGTTGTATGGCTGGGTGCTGCTCTGCTGCTGGCCGGAGTGGGGCTGCCAGCCTGCTATCTGCCTGGTCGGGGCGCCGCCAAAACCAATCCCATGGAGGCGCTTCGTCATGAGTAGAAGTGACGCTTTCAAAACCCAGCAAAAGATGCAAAACCACATCGAAACCAGGCCGCGGCAAAACGTTGAATCGGACGACGGCCGCTATGCCGCCTTTTCATGCAGCTTAGCCAGGACGGAGCAGTTAAAACTGGGGACCGCGACCGTCTCGGTCGCCTTCGTCGGCGTCCCGCCGACTGGCTTCGGACACAGAACCAGTCTCCTTTCATTAGACCATCTCCAGGCGCTGATGCCTTCGGCGGGACGCCGAAGGCGGCGGGCGAGACACCCGCGCTCCCCAATCCGTCTGCCTGGAGAGTCAAATCCGGCAAATTAATACTACTCATGGACATCCCCCGCCCAGAAATCGCCCGCCGGAAGCGCCGGCAACGCCTCATTACCAGCGCGGTCACGCTGGTCGTCGTCGCGGTCATCACCTTTGCCTTTTCCCGGCTGAAGCCGGCGGCCCCGTCGGTGGAAGGCGGAACGCTGTCGATGGACGTCGTCAAACGCGGGGAGTTGATCCGGGAAGTGCGGGGAAACGGCACCCTCGTGCCGGAAGACATTCGATGGATTACGACGATCAACGCGGGGCGAATTGATTCGGTCCTGGTGCAGCCTGGCACGCCGGTGAAGACGAACACGGTTTTAGTGGAGTTGAGCAACCCGGATGTGGAGCAGGCGGCCTTTGACGCGGAGTGGGCGCTGAAAGGAGCGGAGGCCAGCACGGCGAATTTGCGCGTGACTCTGGCGACGCAGAAATTGACCCAGCAATCCACCGTCGCGACCGCGGAGGCCGCCTACAGCACGGCCAAAATGGACAACGATGTCAACGAGGAACTGGCCAAGAGCGCGCTGATACCGGCGCTCACTTTGAAGGAGTCGAAGGCCAAGGTGGAGGAACTGTCCAAGCTTTTTGAGATCGAGAAGGAGCGCCTGAAAATTCTGGACGATGCGGCGGCGGCGCAACTGGGCGTGCAGGAAGCGACCGTGGCCCAGTTGCGCGCGCAACTGGCGTTGAAACGGCGGCTGGTCGACGCGCTGAAAATTCGCGCCGGGATGGATGGCGTGCTGCAGCGCTACGGCGATCTGACCCAGACCACGCCGTTGCAAGTCGGCCAGCAATTGGCGGCAGGGGGGATTGTCGCGCGGGTGGCCAACCAGGCCAAGCTCAAGGCCGTGATCAAGATTGCCGAGACTCAAGTCAAAGATATTGCGTTTAACCAGCCGGCGCAGATTGACACGCGCAACGGGATCGTCCCGGGCCATGTCATGCGCATCGATCCCGCCTCCGAAAACGGCACGGTGACGGTGGATGTGGCGTTGGACGGCGCGTTGCCCAAAGGCGCGCGGCCGGACCTGAGCGTGGATGGGACCATCCAGTTGGAGCGGCTGGAGAACGTCCTCTATGTCGGCCGTCCGGTCCAGGCGCAGTCCGAGAGTACTGCCGGGATTTTCAAAGTCGTGGACGGCGGCAAAGGGGCGCAGCGGGTTTCAGTCAAGCTGGGTCGCAGTTCGGTGACGGCCATCGAAGTGCTGCAAGGGCTGGAGGCCGGAGACCAGGTGATTTTATCGGATATGTCCCAGTGGGACAGTTATGACCGTGTCAGACTGAACTAGAAAATATTATGAACGACAACACACAAGCACTGATTCATTTGGAAGGCATCACGAAAGTGTTCTTCACGGACGAAGTTGAGACTCACGCCTTGTCCGCGATTGACATGGAGGTGAGGCGCGGGGAATTCGTCGCCATCGCCGGGCCCTCCGGCTGTGGCAAATCGACCCTGCTTTCGATCCTCGGCCTGCTCGATTCACCCACCGACGGAAGCTACACCCTCAACAGCAACCCGGTGGCGAACCTCGATTTCGCCGAGCGGGCGCGCATTCGCAACCGCGACGTCGGCTTCATCTTCCAAAGCTTTAATCTCATCGGCGACCTCACCGTTTATGAAAACGTTGAACTCCCCCTGACCTATCGCGGGTTGAGCCGGGCGGAGCGAAAAAAGCACGCGGAGGAGGCTCTGGAAAAAGTCGGCATGGCGCATCGGATGAATCATTACCCATCGCAACTGTCGGGCGGCCAGCAGCAGCGCGTGGCGGTGGCCCGGGCCCTGGGCGGCAGGCCGTCGATCCTTTTGGCGGACGAACCAACGGGCAACCTCGACTCGAAAAATGGCGACGCCGTCATGCAGTTGCTGGCGGAGATTCATCGGGAGGGGGCGACCATCTGCATGGTGACCCATGATGAGCGGTTCGCGGGCTACGCCGGACGGTCCGTGCATTTATTTGACGGTCGCGTCGTTGAGCCGGCCGCCGCGGCGCAAAACACGAAGTGAGCGGATGATGTTTTTTCTGCTTCTCCGGCGATGGCTTTGGACGGCAGTTTTGCTCCCCGGCGCGGGGTGGGCCAGCCCGACGAATGTCGCGGTGCGACCGCTTTCACTCAACGATTGCTTCCATATCGCGCTGGAGCACAACTTCGATGTCAAGATCGCGCGCTACAATCCCGAAATCCAAAGCCACAACCTAAGCGCGGCCTACGGGGCCTATGAACCCGTCGGCTCGATGCTGGCTTCCCGCAATTATAGCGAGACCCCCGGCGGACTCGACGTCCAGAACCGCCCCTACGTGGGCACGACGGCGTATGAAGATACCTTTATGCCCGGCATCGCGGGGATTCTGCCAACGGGGTTGAACTACAACTTTGGCGGAACCCTGACCGGGACCACGGGCACGGGGCCTTCAGGATCGTTTGTCAACGACAGCGGCCAGGCTTCGGTCAGCGTGACCCAGCCGTTGTTGAGAAACTTGTGGATCGACTCTCCGCGGGAGACCATTCAAGTCAATAAGAAAGCTTTGAAGATCAGCCAGTTGGCCTTGCGCTGGCAGATCATGAGCAGCGTGACCACCGTCGAACTCGCCTACTACAACCTGATCCTGGCCCAAGAGCAGGTCAAGGTGCAGGAGCAGGCGTTTCAATTGGCGCAACGGCTGGTTAATGAGAGCAAAGCGAAAGTCGCCGCCGGGGCCATGGCCCCGTTCGATGAGAAGCAGGCGGAATCGCAGCTTTCCTCGAGCCAGGCCGACCTCCTTGGCGCCCAAGGAGCGTTGCGGACCCAGGATTATGCCTTGAAAAGCCTGCTGAGTGACAGGTTCGCGGATTGGGACGAAGTCCGCATTCAGCCGACGGAAAAGCTCGAAGTCATCGCCCGGGAATTTAACCTCTCGGCAAGCTGGAGGCGGGGCCTGTCGCAACGCCCGGATTTTTTGCAGGCGAAAACGGGTCTGGAGCAGCAGGGGATCGTCTTGAAATATCTGCGCAACCAGATTTACCCGGAACTCGATCTGGTGGGCAGCTATGCCCAGGCGGGGTCGGCCAGCACCTACAATGGCGTCCTGACGGGGATTCAAGCCGGAACCAGCCCGGCCTGGGGACTGGGAATGCAGTTGACTCTTCCGCTGGCGGGGAACCGCGGCGCGCGGGAGAATTACCGGGCGAACAAGTCCCGACTGGCGCAGGAAACCGTGCAACTGAAACAGTTGGAACAGAACATCATGGTGCAAATCGGGGTGTCGGTGGAGCAGGCCAGGACCTGTTTTGGTCAGGTGGACGCGACCCACCAATCGCGGCTGTTCGCGGAAATGGCCCTGGAGGCCGCGCAAAAACAATTGGACAACGGACGGACCACGAGCTTCGTCGTGGTGCAATTGCAGCGCGACCTGACGACCGCCCGGCTGGCCGAGTTGACGGCGGTGGCGCAATACAACCAAGCCCTGGCCAACTTAGCCTTGAATGAGGGAACCACCCTGGAAAGAGACAAGCTTGCGTTGGAAGTCAAATAGATGTCAGACGCGACGGTTCGCCGGCCCGACCGGATAATCATTGCATCTTTCCGCCAATCCATTATTAGTCCGCACCGTGGCTGCTTCGTCAACCAGCTCCAACCGCCTGCTGTTCGTGGACAATTTGCGCTGGGTCATGATCGTCCTGGTCATTGTCGTCCATGCCGCGGTGACCTACAGCCACATCGGGGGCTGGTATTATTACGCGCCGGGCGAACCAGGAGGCGCGTCGCGGGTCTTTTTCCTTTTCCTGGAAACGCACTTGCAGTCGTTCTTCATGGGATTTCTCTTCCTGATTGCGGGGTATTTCGTGCCCGGCTCCTGTGATCGCAAGGGCGTCGGGCGGTTCCTCGCCGACCGCGCGATACGGCTGGGCTTGCCGACGCTGCTCTACGTTGCCGTGATTCAACCGGCAACGGTCTATTATCTGCTCAGCCCGGAGCGTGGCGAGCCGATCCCCTCGCTCGGTTCGATTTTTCATCTCTACTTTGCAAGTTACCACTTTCTGAGCGGAACCGGCCCGATGTGGTTTGCGCTCGCGCTGCTGATCTTCACTGTCCTTTACGCGCTCACGCGGTTGGCGGCCAAAGCGCCCATCGCCGACCAGACCGATGGCGTCCTGCCTGGGCACGCGGCGGTGGCCGCGTTGATCGCGATCATCACGGCAGGCGCGTTTTTAATCCGGCTGGTCCAACCCGTGGGCACGAGCGTGCTTAATATGCAGCTCTGTTTTTTTGCCCAATACGTCATCCTGTTCATTGTTGGAATCTGTGCGTACCGCCACAACTGGCTGGCGCGGCTCCCGCGGGCACTCGGCATCCGGTGGCTGCGACTGGCGCTGGGGATCGGGCCCGTGCTGTGGATTGGCATAGTCGTGGCGGCCATTCTGGGCCACTACGGCTTCACGCCATATTGTGGCGGATGGCACTGGCAAAGTTTCGCCTATAGCCTCTGGGAGTCTTTTTTTTGCGTGGGCTTCAGCCTCGGCCTGCTGGTCGTGTTCCGAGACCGCTGGAACCGGCAGGGACCGTTTGCCCGCTTCATGTCCGGCAACGCCTTCGCGGTGTACGTCTTTCATCCGCCGATCCTGATCGCGATTACCCTCTCCTTGCGCGGGGTGGCGCCGCTGCCGCTTGAGAGTTTCCTGCTGGCCGCCGCGCTGACGGTGCCAATCTGCTTTCTCGCGGGCGAATTCGTGTTCCGGCGGGTTCCCGGCCTCAAACGGATTCTCTGATCCTGCCGAAAATCTTCGCGCGGAGAATTATTCTGGCATTCTGAGCTCACGCTGGCACTATATAAGCATTGAGCACGCTTATGAAGAACAAAGATTTACTTATCGGCCTTTGCTGCAGTTTCCTCGTTTCTTTTTGCCGGCAAAGGTCAAGACAATGCCGGGATGGGCTTGGCGCCGCCCCAGGCGAGGTTCTTGACCCGGGAAAGCCGCTATGCAAGGCAGGTCGATGGATCGCCCCTGCCGTAACCACCATCGGTTCGCCCCTTCATGCCAAATCCCTGCTGCCGCTCTTTGCGCTCCTCAGCTTGCTTTTTGTTCCGCGCTGACGCGTTTTTTTTGAGGTGCGATTCCAAAGTAGCTGGGCGCGTCACGCCGTGCGCGCCGCCTTGGCGGGCAGAGGACTGCCCGATCCTGGAATTATCCGATCGGTTTCAATCGCACTCTTCTTTGATGTCGCCCATCGCAGTCGTGTTGTTGTCTAATGGGACTGATATGCTCAAGAAATGAAAAACTGGATCGGTGGATTCGCTCTGTGGGCCGCAGGCCTTTCTGTGGCAGTTAACGGAGTTTGTGGGGAAGTTCAACCTGCCGAGCTGAAATGCGGCTACGCGGCTAATCCACTTGGCGTGGATGAGCCTCACCCGCGTCTGCTCTGGCGGCTTGAGAGCCGGCACCGCGGCGCAAGGCAAGCGGCTTATCAAGTGCTTGTCGCGACTTCACGCGAGGCGTTAAACAGGGACGACGGCGATCTCTGGGACAGCGGCAAAACTGCCTCCGACGACACCCTGAACATCGTTTACGCTGGCAAACCGCTCACCTCCTCGCGGCAGGTCTTCTGGAAAGTCCGCGTCTGGGATGCGAATGGGAAAGTTTCCGCGTGGAGCAAACCGGCCGCCTGGACGATGGGCATTTTGCAGGCAAGCGACTGGCAGGCCCGCTGGATTGGCGCGCAGGACACAAACATCCCATCCATCCTTTTGCGTCGCGAGTTTAACGTGAAGCCGGGACTTCGGCGCGCGCAGGTCAACGTCTGTGGCCTCGGCCAATATGAGATGACGCTCAACGGCAAGAGAATTGGCGACGACTATCTTTCGCCCGGTTGGACGAAATACAACAAGACCTGCCTCTATGACACGCGCGACATCACGGCGAATTTGCGGGCGGGAAAGAACGCCGCGGGCTTCGAGCTTGGCAACGGCATGTATAACGTCGCGGTGGGGCGCTATACGAAATTCGTCGGCTCCTTTGGACCGCAAAAGTTCATCGCGCAAATAAGGCTGGAGTACGCGGACGGTTCGGTGGACATCGTCGGCACGGACGAAAGCTGGAGGGTGGCGGCCGGCCCGATCACATTTTCTTCCATTTACGGCGGTGAGGATTTTGACGCGCGGCACGCACAGCGCGGCTGGAACAGAATCAACTTTGAGGACGCCAAGTGGCCGGCGGCGCGGATCGTCGGCGGGCCGGGCGGAGAACTCCGCGGATGGTCTTGCGCGGCGCCGCCGTTGCGGGAGATCGAAACCATCCGCCCGATAACGGTCAAAGAATTGAGCAACGGCGTTGAGGTATATGATCTCGGGCAGAATGCGCCGATCGTGCCTCGAATTACGGTGAAAGGGCCGGCTGGTTCCAGCGTGCGCCTTGTCCCGGCCGAGTTGCTCAAGTCAGATGGTTCGGTTGATCGCGTTTCCGTTGGTGGCGGGCAATGTTACTGGCAATACACGCTGGGAGGGGAGGGGAACGAATCCTGGTTTCCGAAGTTCTTTTATCACGGCTGCCGCTACTTGCAGATCGAGCGAGCGCCGGCGACGCCAGGAGGAGATTTGCCTGTGGTCAAGGACTTGGCCGGAGTCGTCGTGCATACAGCTTCCGCGGCGGTCGGCGAGTTCGCCTGCTCGAACGAATTGTTCAATCGCATCCACACCCTCATCCGCTGGGCGCAGCGGGCCAATCTCGTGAGCGTCATCACCGATTGTCCGCATCGCGAACGGCTTGGCTGGCTGGAACAATATCATCTCAACGGGCCGTCGTTGCGCTACGAATTCGATCTCGCGCGACTTTACACCAAGGGCATGAACGACATGGCTGATTCGCAGTTGGTTGACGGCCTTGTCCCGGACACCGCGCCGGAATACGCCGTCCACCCCGATGGATTCCGTGACTCGCCCGAGTGGGGCAGCGCCTTCGTCATCGTGCCGTGGCAGCAATATCAGTTTTGCGGCGACACCGATCTGCTGCGCCGCTACTACGAGCAGATGAAACGCTACGTGGCGTACCTCGACGCGAAGTCCAGTGCGGACATCGTCGCCTACGGCCTCGGCGACTGGTATGATCGCGGCCCTGGTCCGCCGGGCTTCGCGCAACTGACTCCGAAGGAACTCACGGCGACGGCGTTTTATTTCTACGACACGTGGATTCTCGCGCAAACGGCATCCCTGCTCGGCCAGAGCGGCGAGGCGAAAGAGCTCGCGCGCAAGGCCGATGAGATTCGCGCCGCCTTCAACGCAAAGTTCTACAATGCAACAAACCTCAGTTATTCGACCGGTTCACAATGCGCCAATGCGATCCCACTGGTGATGAACCTTTGCCAGCCGGAAAACCGCGCCGCAGTGCTGGATGCCTTGGTGAAGGAAGTGCAATCGCACGGGAATGCCATTGAAGCGGGCGACGTGGGGTATCGCTATCTGCTGCGCGCCTTGGCGGATGGCGGGCGGTCCGATGTCATCTTTGCGATGAATAACCAATCCGACAAACCAGGCTACGGCTACCAGCTTAAACAGGGAGCAACGAGTTTGACGGAAGCCTGGGACGCCCGCCGGGATAGTTCGCAAAATCACTTCATGCTGGGCCAGATCATGGAATGGTTCTATGGCGACCTTCTTGGCATCGCGCCCGATCCTGATGGCCCAGGCTTTAAACGAATTCTCATTCGCCCGCAGCCGGTGGGGGACTTGACATGGGCCAAAGGCAGTTATGATTCTGTGCGGGGCAAGATCGCGTGCGATTGGAAACGGAAGGGAAATGAGCTTACACTCAAGGTCGTAATTCCGGCAAATGTGACTGCGACGGTGTCCCTGCCAGCGACTTCGGAAGGCAACGTCAGGGAGAACGATCGTCGCGCGTCGAGACAGGCTGGCGTGAGGTTTCTTCGCATGGACGATGGGCGCGCGGTGTTCGAGGTGGATGCAGGGACATACCGATTCACGTCGAAATAAGCAGTTCATGCTCAGGAAGTACGATTTTTTTGATAACGACTTGAATTCGGGGTGAAAATTGCCAGTTATTGGACTATGCGGATGCTAATACGGGTTTTGCTGGCCAGTTTCGTGGCATTCGGCGGGCTCATAGCTCCGCCGTTGGCGATTTGCGCCAATTCCGATCCGGCGCACATGGAGAAGAATTCGGAAAAATCGGGGCCGTGGCCGGGCGGCGTCATTCCTTTTGACATTTCCAAACTGACACCAGCGCAGCAATCCACGACCTTGCGCGCGATGCAACGCTGGATGGACACCGGGGCGAATATAGAATTCGTTCCGCGCACAACGGAAGTGGAATACGTCAACTTCACGGGCAAAACCGATGCCGGCAACAACACGAGTCTGGTCGGTTTCAAGAAAGGCGTCCGCAACGACGTCAACATTACCGCGTTCTGGTGGGGCCAGCAAGAATGGATGCCCGCGCACGAACTCGGCCACGCGCTTGGTTTTTTTCACGAGCACCAGCGTTGGGACCGCGACCGCTTCGTGACGATCCATTACGAAAACATCAAGCCGGGGCGGGCGCCGGACTACGATTGGATCCCGAAAACGAATTGGATCGTTAGTGATCTGCCCTACGATTATCACTCCATCATGCACTACCGCATTTGCTGGGCTTCCAAATGCGAGGATCAGTGCAAGGACGGCGTCGGCAGCAGCCCTTGCGCGGTGATTGAACCGGTGGACCCACATTTCGACGGGGTCATCGGCCAATGGACCGAAAATGGCATCAGCGCGCTCGATGCGGAGAAGGCGCGGTTGGTTTATGGAACCAGAGCGCCGTCGGTCGCGCCGGCGATTCCGGGACATTGATGGGGTTGATGACGTTTTGCCGCGTGATCCCGCACGGCAGAACCGGCTTAGTTTTGTGGCTGAGGTGGAGTGACTCGCCGAAAGGTGATGTGGGTTGTGTGGCCGTTTTCCTTCCAGTAACCCGTGACTTGAGTACAGGCCGGGTTCATCTTCCCGTGGAACGTGGCCTCGAATGGGAGCATCGAAATATCCACAGACGGGGGGTGGTAAGCCACAGTGAGCGGCAGGTGGCTGGGGCGTTTGTCAATGGTCTCCAATTCCGCCCGAAATGCGCCAGGCGACAATTCGGCCATCTTGAGTTTTGGGTGCAGCGCGTAGAAAGGCCAGTACCATGAAGGCCGCAATGTCGCCTGCCAAACGCCTTGCAGGTCGGAATCCTTCCTCGGCTGGCAATCGTCCTCGGTGAATGGTGAACTGGAGCCCAGTATCTTCACGCCGCGCCAGGTCGGTTTCACTGGATCGCCGATAACCAATTCATTCACGCCAGGCGAGTTGCTCGCGCGAATGAACGCGGCCCGACAGTCGAACAATTGATTGTAAAAATTGGTTTCGGATTGAGGGAAAATCTCGCAGCGCGGTTTGCCCCACTCCTGCAGCATAAGGCGGCCGCCCTGGCGCCATACTGTGCGGATGCCGCGGTCTTTTGCGTAGTATTGACCGCAACACCGCGCAGCGAGATTCGAGCTTACGGCAATCGTGTCGGAAGGCCTGGGGGAGCAGCCCTTCAGCAAAACGGACAACCGGTCGATGATTGAATCGTCGCGGCAATTGGAGAGAACCACCAGCGCGCGACGCTTGTCAAAATCGTATGCCAGCCCAGAACTGAAACCAAAGGTGCCCCCGGTGTGGCCGACGTCGGTCTTTCGCAGGAGCGGTGTCTGAGGGCATGGAGTCAAACCTAAAGTGGCGGCGGCAAACTTGACCATATCGTTGGCGGTGGATTCAATTCCTCCCGCTCCGGGAACCTGTTTCAGCGGAATATGAATGGTGCGATGACCTGGCGCGCTGTAGGGTCGCGCGCGGCGGGCGCGCATTTCCGGTGTCAGCTTCACCTTCGTACTGTCCATCTCGAGCGGACCAGCAATTCGCTCGCGGAGCAGCGCGTCGTAGCTTTTGCCCGCCGTGCGAGTGATTGCGAGTCCCAGCAGGGACATTCCGAGATTGGAATACTCCCATTGCTCGCCTGGATCGCGGCGAAGTTGGTGCAACGCGAGAAATTCGTAACCGTGCCACACGGTAAACGGAGGCCAGATGTCCCGGGGCAGTCCCGAGGTATGGGTCGTCAGATCCCAGAGGGTAATTTGTTGACCGTGCCGGCTCGGAACCCGCGCCCAGAACGGCAGATATTTTGCCAGCGGGTCGTCCAGGTTCATCTTCCCTTCCTCGACCATTTCCTGGAGCAGGAACCGGGTAAAAACCTTGGTGATCGAGCCAATCTCAAAAAGCGTGTCTCCGTTGACTTCGGGGCTTTTCTGGTTGCCCGTTCGGCCACAACAAATAACTCTTGCGCCGCTGGAATCGACAAGGCCGACGGCCAGTCCTTCACCACGTTTGTCGTCGTCAATGTAATCTCGAAGGATGGTCTTGATCTCGGCATCGGATAGGTTGGCGGGCAGTTCGGCGACTTTGGAGGGTGCTCCACTCACGGGAGGTTCCGGCATTTTGAACGTCGAGGCGTCCACACAGTTTACCTCAACGGACTTAATCCGGACGACGCATTCGAGCCAGTCTGAGCGACAGCGATAACGGGTTGGGAACAGGAAGCCCGAGAATTTTCCGTAATCCGTGAAGCTCGTAGTCAGTGGCACCAGGTTGGAATCGATTATGGCTCTCTCCAAAACGCCCGCCAGAAGAAAATTGGTCGCATTATAGTAATTCGTCTCTTCCCGGCCTGAACCGTTGACCATGCGCAACTGATAACATTTCCTGCCTTCGAAAATGGTTTCTCCGACGTATTGAATCGAACGGTAAGCGCGAGGATCATCGTAGCACCCAAACCAATCCGCCGCATCCTTGCTTTCGTTCAATTCTTCGCCATGCAGTTTTTCAGCGGCCTGGGAGAGATTTCTGTTCCACGCTATCTCGCCGTCAAACCCCGCCTCGAAACGCGAGCCGCCACCGAAGTCGTAAATAGTATGACTTTGGTTGGGCCGGGCGGCAAAGGATTCAAAGTTACATCGGTTTCCCTCAGCGGTATCCACTGTTCCCTTGCAGTGGTAGGACCGAATCCGCGCGATGGCCGCTTCACCACCGCGCGCGGCCAAGGCGCGGCGGAGAATCTCGTCCGCGGAAGCCGGCCGTTGTTCGGATTGACCCAGGGCGGCACAAGCATGGAGGGCGAGGAAGGCGCACAGCGGGAGGAGAAGAAGGCGCTGTTTCATAAAGACGAAATTATCTCAGGAGATTTCGGAGGAAGAATTCCTCCAGGCGGCGCGCGCCGTAGGGCGTTCGGGCCACCCCGTGTCCGGCGCCGGGCATGTAGAGCAACTCGAAATCCTTGTCCGCCTTGATGAGCGCGTTAACGACCTGCATCGTGCTGGACGGGTCCACATTTCGATCCATTTCGCCCACCATCAATAATAATTTGCCTTGCAGCTTGGCCGCGTCCTGGACGTTTGAACTTTGCGCGTAGCTCTGATCCACAGGCCAGCCCATCCATTGTTCGTTCCACCAGATCTTGTCCATGCGATTGTCGTGGCAACCGGAATCGGAGACGCACACCTGATAGAAGTCGCCGTGATCCAGCATGCCTCTCAGCGCGTTTTGCCCGCCGGCGGACGTGCCGTAAATGCCCACCCGGGATAAATCCATGAACGGGTGCTTTGCCGCCGCCGCCTTGATACAGAGAATGCGATCGGGAAAGCCCGCGTCCGCCAGATTTTTCCAGCAGACATCGTGAAATTTTTTCGACCGGCCCGACGTGCCCATGCCGTCCATCTGGACGACGATGAATCCGTGATCGGCCAGTTTCTGTTGCGCGTAGGACGAGCGAAAATTCTTAGGCGTGAAAAAGTCCTGCGGCCCGGCGTAAATGTCTTCGATGACCGGATATTTTTTCTGTGGGTCAAAACCTTTTGGCCGCCAAATGACCCCGTAAATGTCCGTGACGTTATCGCGGCCCTTGGCAGCGAAACGCTCCGGGAGTTGCCAGCCGGTGGCCAGAAGTTCGCTGGCATCGGCTTCTTCTAGCTTGCAGACGAGCTGGCCGTCACTGGCGCGCCGCAATGCGTTGACGGGAGGGAGGTCCGCGCGCGACCATGTGTCCACGAAATATTGGCGGTCGGGGGAGAATTGTGTTTCGTGCGTGCCGTCGCCGTCTGTCAGGATCGCCAGCCCGCTGCCGTCAAAACCAACCCGGCACAACTGGACGTAATAGGGGTCTTGCTCCGGATGAACGCCGCCGGCCTGAAACCAGATTTGCCGGCGGAGTTTGTCCGTTGATTCCACGCCGCGCATCACCCAATCGCCGTGGGTGATCTGATTCTTCACCTGGCCCGCGCGGGCGTCGTAGAGATAGAGGTGGTTCCAACCATCGCGCTCGGACGCCCAGATGATTTCACCCGTATCGTCGAGGTAATCGGAGATCATTTTGCCTGAGTAATCAATAAACGTGTCGCTATGCTCATCGACAATGGGTTTGGCAGCGCCCGTCAGAGCGTCCACCTTGACGATACGCAGGACCTGATGCCCGCGTTGATTGTAGAGAAAGGTGAAATGCCCGGAATCGGCACTCCAACGAACGTCGCTGATGGCCCAAGGATTGGAAAAGAGCGCGTCGCTGACAGGAATTTCCTTCTTCGCATCGACGTCAAATAGATGCGGCTTGCGGATGGGGACTTGATCGCCGGGCTTGAGGTAAGGATAGGAATCGAGCTTTGGCTGAAGTTGGTCTTCGGGTGACGACTCAATGAGATAAACGCGCCGGCGGGTTCCGGGTTGCAATCGCATGGCGACGAAATGTTTTGCATCGGGCGCCCAATAGATTTCTGGAGTTGGCGTCTCGGGATCGGGTGAGTCGTAGTTCATTTCGATGGCGCGATCGGCCTCCGCATCGCGCGCATAGGTGCTATTGGGATTCGCGTCAAAGGTCAGTTGGCGCTCCTGGTCCTTGGCCGACTTCGGATCTCGCAAGACCAAATTGTCTCCATGCACGAGCACTTCCCAATGGCCGTCAGGCGATCTGTCGCCCGCCTCCGCCGGGCGTCGGTTGCGGCCGCGGCGGCGCGGCTCGCCGGTACCACGCCCGGCAATCACCGCGAGAGCGGGTTTGGCGGTCGCCTCAAAGACAGCGAGCACATCGCCACCCGGGGACGCCGCCAGCCAGACGTGCCCCGCGTAAGTATGTTGTTGGCGGCGTTCGCCCGCGCGGATGGCGCCGTAGGGCTGGCGTTTCCCGTCGGGGTCAATCCAGAACAGGTTTACGTCCACGTCCAAGCGGTTGACCAGGGTAAGTTCTGTTTCAGGTGCGGTGTTGAGCGAGGGATGAGGTATGCGTCCCGCAGGCAGTTGGTTTTCGTCCGCGGTTTCGTTCGTGGCCACCGTCATCGCGTATGAATCCAAATCCAATTTCCAGCTTGAGCCAGCCTCCCGCAGCATCACTGATTTGCCGTCGCGAGCGAATTCCAGGCCGTCGATGAGAATGCTTTTGGGATCGGTCGGGCGCCCCGTGATTTTCGCCAGGGACTCAGCCACCCTGGCGTGATCGAAGGCCGGAGCGCGTTTTCCTTGGGCCGCATCCACCAGGGTGAATTCGTGCTCTTGTTTCCCCGTGTTCACCCGATACCAAAACCTGTTGGTTTGGCCATCCGCGCCGGCGAACCAGTGAGGTTCGACGCGGTCGCGAAAGACGAGGTTGGGCGCGTCGTTGCGTGAGTTCTGAGCCGCGGCCGCGCAGGCAAACGCGAGAATAGAAAGCAGAGGGAGCAGGCGCGATGTTGTCATGGATCAATTACGCCTTCTGCAGGTCTCGGTGCAATTCCCATACTTTGTCGGAAACGACAAGATGATCGGCCAAGGAACTGATGATGGTGTAAGGTTGCAGCAGCGGATTGGAGAATCTGTATCTGCCTTGCCGCGTGGCGCCCGCCCGTTCGAGAGCGTTGCCTCTTTTGAAGTCAACGAATTCGGCGAGGTGCCTTGGAACATTGTTGACTGAACAGTTTCCGTCAAACAGTTTTGCCAGAGTACCGGCGACCGCCGATGCGTCGAAAAAGCCTTGAATATCCGGCTTGGTCAAGGCGCAGGCCAAGAGAGTCAGATTGTGTTTGCTGGACCGCTGGGAGCTGTGGACCGCGGTTTGATATTCATTGGCGATGCTGTGCTTCGATTTGACGACCTCATCCAAGGCGGCGACGAGGTCCGCGTTTTCAATGAGGTAGGAGCCTCTCTCGATGGCCGCCCGTCCCGCTTCGTAGGCAAGCATATGAGTATAGTGCGGCAAGCCGTGCGAGAGTTGGACGATTTTATCCAGAACTTCGTCGGTCAAGGCGATTTTCAAATTGAGGAAGCCTTTGCGAATGATCTGGCTCAACTCGTCCCGCGACAACCTTGGCATCGGAACTTCAATGATGGCCCGGTCAATCGAGCGGTGTTCCGAAATCAGCTCAGCGACCGATTTGGCCACACCGACAATCAAGAGGGTGGTGTCAACGCCGTGGTCGGACAAGTTCTTGATCGTGTCCGCCATGAGAGTTTTGGCCGCCTTGTTCGTGATGCGGTCAAACTCGTCAAAAATAATGACGGCGCCCCTTCCCGCAAAGGGCAAAAGCGCCCGCCGGACGTCATCGGGGCTGACCGTTTTAGGAACCAGTCCCTCAAATTCCTTGTCCTCTTCTTTCGGGCCGCCGAAAGCGCTGGGTCTTCCTGCTTTGGCGGCGGCCTTGAAGTTCAGGTCCCTGAGTGCTCTGTGCCAAAGGGAGGAAAAGTCGTCCGTCGAGTCGCAGTTCAGTGTGTCCGTGTGGACGGTCCTGATTCCGGCAATGGATAAAACCTCGGATAAGACCCTGGCCAGCGAGGTCTTTCCAATTCCACGCTCACCGTAAAGTATGGCGTGTTGCCCGGTCTGAAGAATCGCGCTCGTCAGCCTATCGATCTGCTGCTTCCGTCCAGCGAAAAGGGCATGTTTGTCGATGGGCGCGCTGGGACGAAAAACTCCTGATAACTGGGTTCTTAAAGTTAGTTTTTCGCTATCGGTCATAGGGGAACAAGTCTCATCTTAAGGTGGTTGGAAAAGCAATCAAGCAGCGCGTGACGAAGCCCCCTGCAAATCGCCGCGCGGACGAACAAATAACTCGGAGTAAATAATACTCGGTTCAAAGTCGGCGCCATAGCCGCCCAAATTCGCCCTTACACACGAAACGACACTATTCTCCCATTCCAAGTTTATGCAAGTTTTTTCTCCAGAGATCTGCAACGTAGGGCGCACGACAAGATTCTTCCAGTCGAAAAGAGAGAGCAAAGGCATCGCGGCAAGGCGCGGTCAAGGCGCGACCCCCCCCGGGGGGGCCACAGCGGCTCAATTTACCTCAATTGGGTTCAATTTGGTTCGGGATGGCCTGGACTTCCGGCATCTGGTTGAGCCAGGAGAGGAGGTTGTGGGCCAGTTGGCGTTTGGGAGGCGCCGGTCAAGCCGCCGGCGGAGGGGCCAGCGGGAGGCGGACGATTCTCGCGGCCCTCGAAAGCGTTGCCTCGTTTCCATGCGCGGCAACGATAGCAAGAATGAGTCGAGAATAAAATCCTACGGAAGGTTTTTGAACAGGTTTATTCCGCCCCAATGCAGGAAAGCTGTTTCACGGTCATTCCTGAGGGGAATGTGCTTTTTGCCTGGCGCTTGCGGGCTTTTTTCCATACTGCCCAAAATAGATCATCATCTTGTTCGAACTTCTCCAAATCCATGTGACAATCGCTTGACGACTCGGGTCGGCGCCTTGACCTTCCTTTTTCGATGGGAATTGCCCTGAAAAAGCAGCCTTCCCGGCAGTCCTGCTGGGTGATGGTGAAATCCCCTACACTCGCAAGCGGGAGTTCCCTGATTGCGAGGAAAGACGTTTATTGCTAATTAATGGGAAGCTTGATCGTGTCGAGCGACGAAAACCAAACAATCTGCGTATTATGTATGCATGATCAAGCCCCCGGGCGAAAGTGGCTACGCTGGTAAGAGACAAGTGATGGCATCGAAAGTGCTATGTTGCGGAAGTTGTTTTTGTTGAGCGATCAAAATAATAAAAGGTTCTGAATTTAAACAACGGTGCTGTGCGGAGGCCTGTGTTGTGTTTGTCCTCTTGAGCGCGTTATTGCACAAATACGAGGCGTCGAGTGTTTGCGTGGGAGTTTTCGCGGATGCGCACGACCATCGCTGGATTGTAATCCTCCCCTAATTATTGAAGGAGATTTTCTCCCAAGGGAGAGGCTTTAGCTTGAGCGGCCAAATTGGGGCGCTGTGAGAAAAGGCGCGAAATGCAAAAATGGAAATGGATTGGTCAAGCGACCATGTGCGGAGCTTTGTTCTAATGAGTAATTGATTGAGCATCCCTGGAGTGGATCGGTTTTTTGACTTATGAACCTTAAAACGGTTATTCACATCGTCCCTTCGGTGCCATCGCCAAGCGACGATATTGGCCAGTACGCAATGAACCTTGCCTTCCATCTGCGCCAATCGCACGGAATCGAAAGTCAATTCATCGTCTGTGATCCCAATTTCGATGGGCCAAGCCGTCTGGATGGCTTTGTCATCCGGCGCCTGCGTCTGCAAAACGAGGCGAGCATTTGGAGTTCTCTTTCCTTGTTGAAGGATCAGCTTGCGATTGTTCTCCTGCACTATTCTGGCAATGCCTATCACAAGCGCGGCTTTCCTTTTTGGTTGTATAGGGGTATTGACTCCTGGCTTGCAGAGAGGACAAGCGAATCGATTGATCG
The DNA here is from genome assembly GCA_052139695.1 of Limisphaerales bacterium. GTDB lineage: Bacteria > Verrucomicrobiota > Verrucomicrobiia > Limisphaerales > Palsa-1400 > PLGF01. The sequence goes on along the minus strand of JBKQWF010000016.1, from coordinate 30,060 downwards.
GAAAAGCAAGTTCTCCGCCATCTTCCACGATCTCTGGGTCTCGTCTGACAGACCCTGGACGATGGAGTTTTATCGGCAAAAGGCGCAGCATTGGCTCATTCGAAGACTTCATGGCTGCTCGCAAATTTCAGTCGCGAGTACGAGGCGCATGCAATCCGAACTTGAGGTGATTGAGCCGAACAAGACTTTTTGGCTTCCTACCCCCAGCAACTGGCCGGCGATCTATCGAGGCGAGAGAAAAGGCGAGCGGGCACGGAAGTTGCGGGTGGCGATTTTCCGTCACAAAGGGTCCTGTTCTCCAGCCGTCCGGTCCCATCATAATTTGCTTCGAACTTTGGAAAAGAAAGACCTTCTGGCCGGCGTGTCGCTCTTGGGAAGGGCGCTGAACACTTCCAAGACGGCTGGTCAAGATTTGGCTTTTTTGAATGGATGCGTCTCGCCCGAAAGAGTGGAAATGCAGGATGATCTATCACCCGCGGATGTGTCGGGAGTATTAGGTCGTGCTGATTTCCTGCTTTCACACCATTTGGGAGAAGCCGCTTGCAAATCCAGCGTGATTATGGGCGCCCTTGCCGGGCATTGTCCTGTGGTCCTGCGTGATGGGAGAAACGCCACGCCCTTGCGCGAGAACGAGCATTTCATTGCTTCAGATGACACCCCGCCCAGCATAGAACGGTTCCAGCGGATATGTGCCGACGGAGAGCTGGACCGCATCGCGAGCGCCGCTCGCTTGTGGTACGAGCGAAATGCGGACTGGACCGTAATTTCGGAAAAATATTTGGAGGTGTTCAGTTCGATGTCGGGCTCGCACATTACTGAACGATTTTCTCCAAGCCGTGAATCGCCATTGCCTCATCCAAAAGCAACTTACCAGGCTCCCGGGCTCAACGCTTGAAAAGTGTGGAGCGGCATTTTCGCGAGTGTTATTGGCCGAAAGACCAGAGACAGACATGATCGTATCTCGAGCCAAGGGCATTGCCAAACTTGCGATTGCCTGCCAATGCATCGCGGTTACACTGGTTTTTTGGCTTTGGCTGCCGTTGTCCCAGGGGAAGTGGCAATTGTGGAATCTAAACGTCGAACGTTATTTGGTTTATAACATTGTCCTGATTATTGGCGTAGCGTTTGCCTATGCCACCACGACGAGCGAGCCTTGGTTCACGCAACGCGTCTTCTTTGTCTGCCACCGCCAAGCCTTCCGCCAGACAGCATTTGCCTCCGGGCTCCTTCTTCTCCTGCTCATTGGCGAACGGGATCAGAACATCTCAAGGCTGTTTTTGTTCACGTTTTTGCCGATTCTTTATGGAATCCTTTTGGCCACGCAGCGACTATTCCCCCCGCTTTTGCATCGGGCCAGCTTTGGAGGCATCCGGGTGCAGCGCGTCCTGCTCGCCGGCAGTCATAGAAATGCCTTGAGATTGGAAGGATGGTTAAGAAGCAAAGAGCGGCTCGGCTATTCTGTCTGCGGCATGGTATGTCACGACCGGCCTTCTGGGGCGCCGAACGACCTGAAGGTCCTGGGGACTGTGGAGGATTTGGAGCGCCTCATTGTGGAGCAGGGAATTACCCAGGTTATCTTGTCTGAAATTCCGCAATTCCGCAATCTGCTCACCCATTATACCGAGGTATGCGAACGGAATGGAGTGCGATTTCTCGTGGTGTGTGATTTTGAACGGGTGCTGCGGCATCCCATGAAAATGTTCGAAGACGAGGGGATTCGTTTTCTGGGCTTGCGGGATGAGCCGCTGGAGGACCCGTTTGGACGATTTGGGAAGCGCTTTCTTGACATTGCCGTGGCATTGCCCGTCTGTTTGTTTGTTTTGCCATTCACGACACTTCTGGTGGCATATCTGCAATGGCGATACTCTCCCGGTCCGATTTTTTTCCGTCATCTTCGCGCTGGACTGCAGAATATGCCGTTTGCGATTTATAAGTATCGGACGATGCACGTCTGTAACGACGATCCCAATCGGCAGGCCAGCAAGGGGGATCAGCGGATTTACCCTGGCGGACGGTGGCTGCGGAAATTTAGCATCGATGAAATGCCCCAGTTTATCAATGTGCTTCTCGGCGATATGAGCATCGTGGGCCCCCGCCCTCATCTGCTGCAACATAATGAACATTTCGCGCAGGCCTTGAGTAATTATCCTGTCCGGGCAAGCGTCAAGCCAGGGATTACCGGGCTGGCTCAAGTCCGGGGGTTCCGGGGTGAGACCAAGACGGACGAAGACATCGTTCGGAGGGTTGAAAGTGACATTCAATATTTGGAGAATTGGTCATTGCTGATGGATTGTTGGATTATTATGAAGACGGCGGTTCAAGTTGTATCACCGCCCCCGACAGCTTTTTGAGGTAGAAACAAATCACGAAGACAGCCCACAAACTGATCATTGAACCCGGGCGTGCCACGAAAAACTACTGGCGCGACCTGTTTCATTACCGCGAGCTTTTTCTGATCCTGGCGTGGCGGGACGTAACAGTTCGCTACAAGCAGACCGCCGCGGGCGCGGCTTGGGCGCTCATTCAACCACTGATGAGCATTGTCATAATGACGGTGATATTTGGAAGTGTTGCCGGGCTGCCGTCAGAAGAAGGCGCTCCTTATGCCATTCTAGTTTGCGCGGCCATGCTTCCCTGGCAGTTTTTTGCCAATTCGCTTTCGCTGGCCAGCCAGAGCGTTGTGGCCAATGCCAATTTGATTTCGAAGATTTATTTCCCACGAATGATTGTTCCGGCAAGTTCGATCTTTGTTTCGCTCGTCGATTTTCTGGTGGCGTGCTCCATCCTGGCTGGACTGATGGTCTGGTATCACTTCTGGCCCACCTGGCGATTACTTGTTTTGCCCGGCCTCGTTATACTGGCCATTGCTGCTGCTCTGGGACCGGGGCTTATTCTGACTGCGTTAACCGTTCGTTACCGGGACTTTCGCGTGATTATTCCGTTCATCGTGCAATTTGGGCTCTATGCGTGTCCGGTTGCTTACGGCAGCGGCGTGGTTCATGACAAGCTCGTAAAACGGTTTGGGGAAAAGCTTGGGGAAGATTGTTTTCTTATTTACTCGTTGAATCCCATGGTTGGAGTCATTGACGGATTCAGGTGGGCAATCCTTGGAAGCTCCCGCGCCTTCTATTGGCCAGGATTTATCGTGTCCGTCGGCCTGGCCGTGACGCTGTTATTTATTGGCGTATATTACTTTCGCAAGACAGAACGGGCCTTTGCGGACGTCATCTAACCATGTCTAACACCGTCATCCGCGTTGAGAATCTCTCAAAAAAATACGTTCTGGGGAACGGTGGAAGTTCTGATGGCCTGCGGCACGTCATCCATGATTTTGCCGCGGCTCCAGCGCGCTGGTTGAGGAATCGCCTCAACCACCTTGACTCGCGGCAGGATAATAACGGGGTACCCGATGGGAGTCAGAAATCGGCCAAGGATTTTTGGGCCCTGAAAAATGTTTCCTTCGAGGTTAAGCAAGGCGAAGTGGTGGGCATTATAGGCCGCAACGGTGCCGGGAAGAGCACGCTCCTAAAGATCTTAAGCCGGATTACCGAGCCAACTCAGGGCTGCGTGGAAATCACAGGTCGTGTTGCGAGCCTGTTGGAAGTGGGCACCGGTTTTCATCCTGAGTTAACCGGGCGTGAAAACATTTTCTTGAACGGTGCCATTTTGGGAATGGCCCGGGCGGAAATCAGACAGAAATTCGATGAAATCGTCGCCTTTGCGGAAGTGGAGAGGTTTCTGGAAACGCCGGTGAAGCGTTATAGTAGCGGCATGTACGTGCGACTTGCCTTTGCCGTGGCCGCACATTTAGAACCAGAAATCTTGATCGTGGATGAGGTGTTGGCGGTGGGTGACGCACAGTTTCAGAAAAAGTGCATGAAGAAAATGGATCAAGTGGCAAAGATTGGCCGAACGATCTTATTGGTAACGCATCAATTGGGGGTTGCGGCTAAGATGTGCAATAGATGTCTCTTGTTTAAGCAAGGAGGGTTGCTGATGAACGATTTTCCGGCCGCCGTCATAAATGAGTATTACTCGAGTTCTGGGGCTCATGCGGATGAATTGGCAGGCCAGGACAAGCAAAGCATCCTGGAATCGGCAATAACTTTTGATCGAGATGATCGGCCCAACAATACTTTTCGGCACGATGAGAGTATCATCGTTCGTTTTTCTCTTCGCTCGTTAAAGTTCCAATCTGGCATGGTCTTAGGAATTTCGGTCAAGGACTATCTTGAGCGGCGGGTTTTCAGTGACCAAATGCGATTAGAGCCGCAATCCGGCTCTTCCGAGACACAGGAATACACATTCACCATTCCCAGCTTGTTTCTGGCCGCGGGCAACTATGGATTTTTGCTTGTTATTTATACGCCGCCTACGCATGTCCACGAAGTTCATGAAATGGCGTCCAGGTTCAAGGTCGTTGATGCTGGCAGCAGCCTCGCGGAGTTCGAGGGGACAGATTATGGGTGTGTCCAGAGTCCCGGCATTTGGAGAATTGGATGATGAAGATAGCACAACTATTTGCAACATTTCGCAACCGGCCGTTCGAGGGCCCCAGGGTCTCTGAATGGAAAAACATCGAATATTTTGATCCTGTCTGGGAAGAGCGGGTTGTTGCATTAGCCAGGATGATAAAATGCAAAGGCAGATTGGTTGATTACGGTTGTGGCAAACAACATTTGCGCAAACATCTTCCGTTGGACATCCAGTATATACCAGTCGATTATAAGAGTCGGAGCCCGGATACGATTATCGCCGACTTCAACATTGTTCCATATCCGGAAATAGACGCAGAAATTGCCTTTATCAGCGGGTTTTTAGAATATGTGCGGGATGCGCCAGCCTTCATCAGGAACATCGGTCGATTGTCGTATCGCGAAATTGTGATGTCCTACTGCCCAGTGGAGTCTGTCAGTTCCTTAGACGAAAGAACGCAATTGGGCTGGAAGAACCATTTTAGTTTAAGCCAGCTTTTAGGGGAATTTCTTGGGGAGTTTAATCTCCATGGTATTGGGTGTTTCTCCAAAAACACAATCCTTAGATTTGAAAGAAAGATCTAATGGGCGTTTTACTGTTTAACCCGTCCCTTAAGGATAATGTCGGGACTTTGAATTCCAATCTAGGAGACATTATTATATCCCAGGCGATCATTACCGAAATCGCCAGGCTATTTCCGGGAGAAACCATTGTTTCCATTTCGTCCCACGCCTATCCCGGCGAGGAGGAAAGGTTAAAAATTAAAAACGCGCGGCTCCGCGTCGTCGGAGGAACCAATGTCCTGAGCTCCGATATGCGTCATTCCAGGCAGTGGTGTATCTCCGGAAAACTGATGCCGTTTTATCCGGCCATCCTATGCGGGGTGGGGTGGCGACAATATGAGCCGCCGGTGAAGTGGTTTACCAGAGTTTTGCTGAAAGCCGTCCTATCGCGGACTTATATTCACTCGGTTCGCGATGACTACACCAAGCAGAAGTTGGCCACCTGCGGCATCAGAAACGTCGTCAATACATCGTGTCCGACGTTGTGGAAACTGGCCGGGAAAAAGAGAATGGCGAATGAACAAAAGCCCGCGAAAAACGTTTTGCTTATGTTGACGGATTATCGAAGGGATCAAGAAGCGGACAAATTTTTGGTGTCATGTTTGAGCAAACGATACGACACAATTTACTTTTGGCCGCAAGGCGAAATGGACTTAGATTATTTATTAAGCCTGATTGCGCATAAGGCCTCTCAACTCATCGTTTTAGAGCGAACTCTCGATGCCCTGGATCATTGCTTATCGACTACGGCCAACCTGGATTATGTTGGAACCCGCCTGCACGGAGGCATCAGATGTCTTCTCGCCGGCAAGAGATCATTGATTTTGGAGGTTGATAATAGGGCCGCTGAAATCGCCAAGGAAACCGGACTGCCGACCCTTCCTCGGACCGACATCACGAATATCGACAAATGGGTCAAGGCAGGATGGAAGAGTGAGATATGGGTTGATGAGGAGCCGATCAAGCGATGGCGGGATCAATTTGTTGGGTAAATCTTCAGGCCTGATATACTGCGTCGCTCGCGACGATTCCCTTTAGCTAATGCGGATAGCTTTTGTCAGCTACGAATTTCCCCCGGATACTGCTTTTGGTGGAATTGCAACGTATGTTCAGCAGGCTGCGGCTTTGTTGGTTCAACGCGGGCACGTGGTCGATGTCTTTGCGGCGAGCAACAAACGCAGCGGCCGTTTTGAGAGCGGAAACATAGGTTTGAACCTTGTAGAAGAGATGAATCGCGCTAAATTCGCGGAAGCGATCGCGCCGGTATTTGCAAAGAGGCATGCAATCTGTAATTTTGAAATTGTTGAAAGCCCGGAGTACTTTGCTGATGGCCGAGAAATATTAAGATCGCATCCAGCGACGCCACACATAGTGAAGCTGCATACCCCCAATCAACTTATTCGCCACTGCAGCTCTTGCTTCACGCCGCTTGGTTGGTTGGGACATAATCTAAGCCAGCTTCGCGTGTTTGCAGGAGCGTTGCGAAGGGCAAAGCGTCCGCAATGCTATCATGCCTACCAGGAGGTGGCGGCGACCGAATCGAAACTGGAGTTGCTTGAAAAGGAGTATGTCAAGCGGTGCGACTTTGTTGTTTCGCCGTCGAAAGCTTTACTGGACTGGGCGGCCCTAGAGTGGAAAATTGACCGCAAGAGAGCTATGGTGGTTCCGAACCCCTACATTCCGTCTAAGGACTTACTAAACACTCCCGTTGTAAGTAATAGAAAAGTGGTCGGTTTTTTCGGAAAGCTGGAATACCGGAAAGGGGTTTGTGCTTTGGTTGAGGCCATTCCGTATATTCTGAAAGCCGAACCTAACGCTCTGTTCCGTTTTGTTGGAAAGCCTATGGAGCATCCTGGCACTCGTGAGTCTTTTGATGTATTTATTTCGAGAAAACTCAGTGGGTTTAAATCCAGTGTCGCAATAGTCGGCCCGGTAGAATTGGAGAAAATGCATTTTGAATACGATAAAGTCGATGTTTGTGTTTTCCCGAGCATCTGGGAAAATTTCCCCAATGTTTGCCTTGAAGCCATGTCGGCCGCCAAAGCGGTGGTAGCAAGCAATGCGGGCGGCATGGGAGAGATGCTGGATGGCAACTGCGGATTATTGGTTTCTCCGAATGATCCAAAGGCTATCGCTGATTCAGTGATAAGTATCCTAAGATCAGATGACTTACGGATACGAATGGGCCACAGTGCCAGGAATAGAGTTCTCCAACGATACTCTGTTCAAAACGTTGGCCCGCAAATTGAGACGAGTTATGCGAATGCAATCGCAGCTAGCGCCGGAAGGAGATATAATGAAGCGCCCTCTCCAGTGGGGATTTCACCTGCAGGGTTATAAATCTGACTCGTGTTTGCCTTATCTGTAATCATTTGCACCCATAATCCGCGGCTGGATTATCTGCGGCGGGTATTGGACGCACTCAAGGCGCAGACACTGCCGAAGGAGGGATGGGAACTTTTGCTGGTTGACAACGCGTCCAAGGATCCGCAGAGTCCAGTTTGGGATTTATGCTGGCATCCTCATGGGCAGCACGTCCGCGAGGATCAACTTGGGCTCACCCCGGCCCGCTTGCGCGGAATCAAGGAATCAACCGGGGAGGTATTGGTTTTTGTTGATGACGACAATGTCTTGCGGTCCGATTTCCTTTTAAACACAGTTGAGATTTCGAAGGAGTTTCCGTTGCTTGGGGCATGGGGCGGCGGTGTCGAGGGGGAATTCGATCAGCAGGTGCCCGATTGGCTCAGCCCGCATCTCCAGGCTTTGGCAGTGCGTGACGTGGATCGCGATTACTGGTCCAATTATTATGCGGACAATCGCAGTATGCCGTTTGGGGCAGGCCTTTGTGTTCGCAGGTCTGTCGCGACGGCTTATGAACGAGCGCTGATCAGTCGGCCTGCCTCAAAGCAATTGGGCCGGAAAGGGTTGTCCCTTGTCTCTGGTGAAGACATAGATATTGCGCTAACAGCTTACGATTCAGGTTTCGGAACCGGCTTGTTTCAAAGGCTGCGCGTCACCCACATCATTCCGAAGACACGTATGACGGTCGATTACCTGTGCCGCCTCCTGGAGGGTATTGAGTATTCCACTCACTTGCTTAGACACCAAAGAAATCCGCATTACGCCCCAACACAAGATTCCAAACTGATACAATGGTTGAAGGCGTACCAAGTTTGGAGATTGCCTGAACCGATTAGATCTATCGCAAAGGCAGAAAAGCGGGGTTTGGCGAAAGCGATGGACGAATTTACCAAGTCCTGATTATTTATATTCGTCTCAATCAGCTATGTCTTTGATTAGCGTTGCCATTTGCACCCACAATCCGCGACTTGATTATCTGACTCGAGTCCTCGACGCGCTAAGGACCCAGAGCGTCCCGATTTCCAATTGGGAACTTCTCATCATTGACAACGCATCGCCTGCTCCCGTTTGCAAAAGTGTAGATCTCGCCTGGCATCCAAATGCCCGCATCGTTGTCGAGGCGGAGTTGGGAATAGCGAGTGCTCGCACCCGAGCCATGCGAGAATTTGCTGGCGAACTTCTTGTCTTTTTGGATGACGACAATGTAATTGGCGGCGACTATTTACAGCGCTGTTTAGAACTATTCTCTAAGCGCCCTGACTTGGGAGCGGTGAGTGGATGCCTGATGCCGGAGTATGAAACTCCTCCTCCTGAATGGTTTGCTCCTTACGAGAGTTGGATAGCCGTCCGCAGAATCACAACAAGCACTTGGTCGAACTTTATTGATTCACGCTCAGAGCCAGTGACCGCTGGCATGTGCCTGCGCAGGGCAGTCGCCTCCGCCTATGTAACTGCTACCATAGAAAATCCGACGCAGCGAATCTTGGGCAGCCGCGGAACCAGTCTTCTTAGGGGGGAGGATGTTGCCCTGGTCAAGGTCGCACTGAAGTTAGGCTACACCGTTGGTCAATTCGCGGAACTTCAGATGTTTCATCTTATTCCGAAGCGTCGAATTGCCCCAACTTATCTTTTCTCCTTATATCGTCATCTCTGCGCTTCCGGCCACTTGATCAGTTGGGTTGATGGGTTGGGGCGCGAACCAATCCGGCTTTCGTGGCGGACCCTGCTTCGGGCAGTATATCGCTTTGTCAAGGGCGATAACATACGCCGACGCCTTGTGATAGAGGAGCTTCGCGGGTTTCAATTGGCTCGGAAGATCGTCGAGGACTGGTCTTCGTCAGAACGAGGGACAATCGCTCCCGAAGGAAAGTAATGCAAAATATTTTTTGTACTCTTGCCATTGGTGGGCAGCATGCGGAGTTTGCCCGTTACCTGGCCGCAGATTTGGGAGTTTATAAAGTGGCCTTTGTGGTTGTTACGGATGTTCCGAGGGCCTTTCGATCGTTTTCAAGCGTGCATGTTGTGGAGCATCACCCGGAGCGGTTTTCCTACCATGACAAACGGATAGCACTCCGGGAAGCGTTGAAGCTTGGAGAGACAGCGGTATTTGTTGATGCCGACACGGCAATCTGGTTTGGCGCCGATCGCCGGGTTGTGGGCAAAGCATTGACGTATTCATTTCCTCCCGGCCTTCATGCGGGAAAATTATACCCCGAGGATATTTATTCATTTCCCCACATTGAAAATCTGGCAAGGGAATGGGGATTGAATTTTAATCGCAACGTCATTAGTTACTGGGAAGGTTTGTTTGCTCTGACAAGGCAAGACGTGCTTGATAAATTCTTTGCCATTTGGGATCGCTTTGCGGAGGAAGCCCAGCAGCGCGGTTACAACGGCGCCGGGGAGGGGGCTTGTTTCGGAATTGCGGCGGAGGCATCCGGCCTTCAAAGGCATTATACAACATACATGATGCAGAGCATGTTGCCGTATGTCTTATGGCACACACGACTGGGTTTCAATAGACGCAAGTTGTATCATCTAAAATTCGGAATTAAAGAGATGTTTAATGGCAATATTAACATTCGCCAGCATTGCTGGGCATGCTGATGCTTTGGTGAGCCTTTTCCCAACTCCCCTATGAAACGACTATACATTCAAGAAAACTGGCCAGATTCATGGAAGTATTCCTATCCTTATGATCTTGAGGAGGTGTACGGCGAAATTGCCGACCGGGGATATGCCTACGCTTATGACAATCGCAGAAAGCATACCCTTCGCTTTCTCACAGAGGTTCTCACTCCGGGCGCGCGGATTCTTGATGTCGCCGCCGCCCAAGGGAATTTTTCCATCGCGCTGGCAGAGATGGGTTACGAGGTGACATGGAACGATCTGCGCGAGGAACTGGCGAATTATGTCCGCCTCAAGCACGAGCGGGGAGACATCCACTTCGCTCCGGGAAATGTGTTCGAGCTCAGTTTTCCATCTCAGTTTGATGCGGTTCTAATTACCGAAATAATCGAGCACGTCGCCCATCCGGACGAATTTCTTCTGAAGACTGCTCAACTTGTGAAGCCAGGAGGTTATATTGTGATGACTACACCCAACGGCGCGTACTTCCGAAACCCGCTTCCGAAATTCTCTGATTTCACAGACCCCAGCGTGTTCGAAGCAGTACAGTTTAAGCCCAATTCAGACGGTCACATCTTTCTTCTGCATCCGGACGAGGTCCAATCTCTGGCCTCCCGCGCAGGTTTGGAGGTGGAAAAGATCGCGCTATTTAACAATCCTTTGACCCATGGTTATATGAAAATGGAATTGTTACTGCGGGTAATGCCGCGAAGCTTAGTCAGCAGAATCGAAACCGCGACACAGCGGTTTCCTGCTCCGCTTTGTCGGCGGTTTATGCTCCAAATGGGAGTGAGATTTCGAAGGCCAACTGACAGCGTGTTGTGAAAATACACTTAATCGGAAAAGAAACAAGTGCATCCTATTCTGGATGCCGTATAAAATATAAAATGGCTCTCCTTACGACGATTTCTAAGCTTCCAATGAAGGTGTGCAATGCTATTTTTACGCCGATGGGAAGGAAAAATGTGCGCAATCGCCTGAAGGTGCTGCGAACCAACCTCAACGCGGGATTCCAGAAAAATGGGACTCTAGTTTACCTATTAAAAGGCAGCCACCGCTTCGTTTTGCACCGACACAACCATCTCTCGGAGCTAATTTTTCTTGAAGGAGCCTATGAACCTCTGGAAACACTTGTTGTTTCCCAGGCGGTGCGTGAAGGCGATGTTGTTGTGGACATAGGCGCTAATGTGGGCTATTATACGGCCCTTCTGAATGGCCTTGTAAAGCGGGGGGGACAAGTCCATTCTTTCGAGCCAGGCCGGGGGACTTATGACAGGCTTGAAGAGACTAAACAGCTCTTGAAACTTGATCGGACGATTCTCCACCCCAAGGCGATCAGTGACTGTGTTGGCTATATTGATTTTTGGTTGTCCACGTCCGGTTCGGACGCGCAGCAGAGCACCGTGAATACAGTGGCGCTGGGAGGCGGAATTCGTCATGATAAGGTGGAGGCAACGACGCTCGACGTGTTCGTGGCAGAGTTAAATGCCAAGGGAGTGCAAGGCATTGCTTTTGTGAAATGCGACATTGAAGGCGCTGAAGTATCGATGATTAAAGGCGCTCGAAGCCTGCTAACCGCACAAGATCCGCCGATCTGGCTGATTGAGCATAACAGGGCTGCGCTGCTGGAACACGGAAACAGCTCGCATGATTTATTATTCCCCTTTGCTGAGTTTGACATATATTTTGTTCCAATAACATGGCCGCCTTCTTCCATGGCCTCTCGACAGGTTAAAAAATGGGACGGTGTTCCGGCTGGACTGCCGGATGAATGTAATCTTATAATGTTCCCAAAGCGGGGTGCTTATGCGAAACGGGCCGTTGAACTACGGCAAGCGGGACTTTTTCCATGAGGTATTTTATCGGCTCCATCTGGCGATTCCGGCTGTTTAGATAAGTCGAGTGTTGTTGGATCAGGATGAAAATTTTACACTTGAGGGAAACAATCCCGTGGTTTGGTGGTCATTCGGGGTACGATTTGCTGACGCGGCATTTACTCGCACAGCGACAGGTATGGACAGTGGAGCCTCGCCGTGGGCAATTGGCCCGCTACGCAGGCAGCACTTATGCGAGACTCCATGGGCGATACGGTCGGGGCGCAAACAGCTTGAGTGAACTGGAATTTCGTTTTTATCGCCGCTTTAGACGAGCGGATGCCAGTCACATACTATATTTGGAAGGCCATTTTGATCTCTTAAATTCTTGGACCAACGCGCGCAAAGATTTAATTGGCACAGTTCATCTGCCAGCGCCGGTTTGGAAAGCGGAAGAATGCAAGCTGCTGTCCCGGCTGAACCTGGCACTTGTGCTTTATCAGCGCGATATTCCATTTTTTGAGCAGTATTTAGGAAAAGGGCGTGTGCAGTTTGTCCATCACGGGGTTGACACTGAGTTTTTTAAGCCTGACTTGCCGAAGCTCAATGCCGCTCCGAGAATTCTCTACAGCGGAGTTTATCTGCGAAATGAAGCGATGCTAGTGCGTGTGATAGGGCAATTGATCAAAATAATTCCGGAACTGCACTTTGATTTGCTCGTACCACAGCATCATCGGAAAAGTGCGCCGCTGGCTCCATTGATAAACCACCCGGCGGTGACGTGGCACGCGGGACTGACTGATGGGCAGCTTCGTGATCTTTATCAGAAAAGCTATCTAATGCTACTTCCCATGACCGACAGCGGAGCCAATACGGCTGTGGTGGAAGCCGTGGCCAGTGGTCTCCCAGTAGTGACGACTGATGTGGGAGGAATTCGTGATTACGGCGGCGGGGACATTTTTCCCGTTGTTGCCAACAATGACGATGGCGCAATGGTCGCCCTAGTCGAACAGTATCTTGCAAATCCCAAATGGCGTAATGGTCTGGGACGACGTTGCCGGCAATTCGCGGAGCAAACCTTGGCGTGGCCTTTGATAGTGCAGAAGCATTTGGAAGTGTACCAGCAATTGATTGCATGAATTCAGCCATATGCACCTTATTTGAAGGCAACTACCACTACGGTGTTGGCGCGCTGGCTAATTCGCTTTATGCGAGAGGTTATCGCGGCACCATTTTCGTGGGATTTCGCGGTGAACTGCCGCCGTGGGTTGTCGGCGCCAAAACCTCCGCCGGATTCGCTGAGTTTAGTCCGGCGGAGGGATTGGTGCTGCGATTCATACCCCTGACCACAAACATTCATCTGACAAACTTCAAACCTGATTTCGTGCTGTCATTGTGGCAGGAGCATTGTCCGCAAGCACAGTCCTTTTTTTATTTCGATCCGGATATTACCGTGACATGTCGTTGGTCGTTTTTTGAAGAATGGGTGAGGGCTGGGGTAGCGTTGTGCGCGGATATCAATCCTTCCATGCCGGCAAACCATCCGATCCGATACGCCTGGAAACAATTCTACATGCCGCACGGATTCATCTTTCGCCGTGAGCCGGACCTTTACTTCAACGGGGGTTTTTTTGGGCTGAGATTGGAGCAAATTGAATTCCTCCATTGCTGGCAACGCTTACAGGAACTGATGACGGCTGAAATTGGCGGTTTGCAAAACGTGAATGTGCGGGATCGGACGTTCCTGTTTCACAAGACGGACCAGGATGCGTTAAACGTTGCGTCCATGGCAAGTGAATCACCGATCAGCCCGATGGGACAAGATGGCATGGATCTCCAATTCGGTGGTGGGGGATATGTGATGAGCCATGCCTTAGGTGCGCAGAAGCCCTGGAAGAAGCCGTTTATGCGACTCTTGCTTCGGCGTGGCGCAGGTCCGTCACGTGCCGATCGGATATTTTTTCGAAATGTGAAGTATCCGATTCGATTGTACCCGTCCTTCGTACTGACCTGCAAGCATTTTTTCCTTTGGTGCGCCAATTTCCTTGGACGCTTCATGAGCCGGGTGTAAAAAGTGCAAAGGAAGGCCTTTGAAAGATAATTCGATCAATCAACGGCGGACAATAATTACCCGCGTTGCATCCCAAGAGCTAAAGCCACTAGTACGGTAGAGCTGTTGAAGATGTGATGGGGCTGGCGGATGAAAATCGCTTTCTTGTGCAGCAGTTTAGAGCATGGCCGGGACGGTGTGGGAGATTACGCCCGTCGTCTGTCCGGTGAACTGATTCGACAGGGTCATTCTAGCATTGCCGTCGCGCTGAACGACCCACACATTTCAGAAACGGTGTTTGAATCACAAGAAATTGAAGCCACTCCCATATCCGTGTTGCGATTGCCCAGTGGCGTGCCATGGAGCAAACGCGCAATTGAAGTCGGCAACCGATTAGACGTCTTCAATCCAGACTGGGTAAGTTTGCAGTTTGTGGCTTTTGGTTTTCATCGAAAAGGGCTTTGTTTTGGACTGGGGAAGCGCCTCGCACCCCTGAGCACAAATGCGTCATGGCACATCATGTTTCATGAACTTTGGCTGGGGCTAGGTGAGAAGGCTTCGGTCAAACATCGCGTTTGGGGCGCGTTGCAGCGTGTCATTATTCTGGACATGATCAGACGATTGCGCCCGCAGATCATCCACACTCAGGCCGAATCATACCGGATAGTGCTACAGAGGGAGAGAATAGAGGCCTCCATTTTGCCACTATTTAGCAATATACCGAATATCGCCGGTGACGGCTGGGGTAGTCTTTTAGAGCCGTTGGTCACGGAAGCCGCGGGAAAGCATCAAGATCGAACGAGGCTTTATTTGGCAGGGATCTTGGGCCGGGTCGCTCCAGAATGGAACGTGGAGCAAACAGTTACCACGCTTCTTCCACTCGTGCAGCGCTTCCAAAAGCGGTTGGTGCTTGTTTTCTGTGGCAGAAACCATATCACTTCGGAGGCTTTCGATAAGTTAAAGCACACGTGCCGGAATCGTGCGGATGTCGTAATAGCCGGCGAGAGGACAATCCCGGAGATCTCTCGGATTCTTCAAGCCCTTGACATAGGCGTTGCTACCACGCCTCGTCAGATAATTCAAAAAAGCGGCTCCGTCGCCGCCATGCTGGAGCATGGCCTAGAAGTGTTGGTGACTCGAGATGATTGGCGCTTGCGCGGGCCGGACTCTCCGCCGGAAGTAAAATCCGTCCGGCTACTTTCGCCGAAGGAATTTGGCCTGCTGAAGACGTTGCCGGCGCGCAGTCATCAACAGGCGGGGGAGAGTCGTCTCAAACAAGTTTCCGGCCAAATGCTGGCGGCAATGAACTTGCGATTCTCCTCCAACAGCCGTAAGCTGGCATGAGAACCCGCTTGGGTTTGGCGGGCGAGAATTATGAAACTGCTAATCGTCAGTCCCAGCCAGGGTCACTTTGGGGGGATGGAAGGGTTCGTCATCGGGCTGGCTTCGGCCATCGAAGCTTGGCCCGAATGTGAGTTGCAGGTATGTTTCAAATTGGTTGGAAAGCGAGATTTAGAAAACGATTTAAGAAGAATGGCCTCGTCACTGGATTGCCCTGTTCACTTTGTGCGCAGCGGCGATTTTAAATTGCTAAGATTAATTTATTGGGCCGATATTGTGCATGGCCAAAATACATCTCCCGATATCATTTTTCCTGCTTGGGTTCTAGGGAAAAAGCTTGTTCTGACGATTCATAACTGGCGTCGGCGAGGAATGAAGATCCACCCGATGTTATGGGGGGCTGGCGTGAGGCTGGCACATCGCCGGTGGTATAATTCTCAATTTGTTTGGAACACATGGGAGCCGGGGCGGAAATCAAAGAGTAGCGATTGTGTGCCGACCGTTCACAACGATGTCGTAATCACGTCCAGTCTGCCTGACCGATGGTGCGCACCTGCCGAACGCAAGGGCTTTCTATTTTTGGGCAGATGGATCGAGAACAAGGGTATCGAGGATTTAGTTATTGCCTACTCGCAGGCGCGCCTGGATCCTGTTGAATGGCCGCTCATTTTGATTGGTGACGGTCCCTTGAGGCAAAAAGTCGAGAGGTTAATAACGAATTTGAAAGTCACAGGGGTCGAGATGCCAGGATTTGTTGACAATCAGAGCAAGGCGAAGCGCCTGGCTTCATCCCGTTGGTTGGTGGCTCCGTCTAACACCCGTGAAGACATGGGGGTTACTCCCATTGAAGCTCGAAGTGTCGGTGTTCCAGTGATCGTGACCCGTGATGGTGGACTGCCAGAAGCAGGAGGGGAAGACGCCTTGATTGTTGAACCGGGGAACATCGAAGAATTGACCGGCGCTTTAAGATTGGCTGCTTCCATGAGGGATGATGAATATTATGAACGGAGTGCGCGAGGCTACAAGACTTTAAAAGATTATTTGCGCCCGATGGAGTTTTATCGCAAATCCTACGCAGCGATCGTGAATGAGATTTGATTGGTTTGAAGTGCGCCCTTCGGCCTGATCACGGCGGGATCGGCAAACCCCGCCGCTGGGCGTTGGATTGTTCCTACTAAAATGCCAAACGGCCTGCTTTTTTCTCACCCGACTGGTAATGCCAACGTGAGGGCAGTGCTAATCGGCTTATTCGAGGCGGGAATTCTGGCAGAATTTCATACGACCATCGCTTCCTATCCAGGCAATTTGTGGGATTTTCTTGGGAAGCGGGCGTGGGGGCGCGAGTTGAACCGGCGGACCTTTGATCAGCGCCTGCGCCCGTTGACGGTTCAACATCCCTTTTACGAATTGGCCAGAATGCTCGCCCGCCGTTGCAAATGCCATCAACTTGTCCGGCACGAAACAGGAGCTTTCTGTATCGATGCCGTTTATCAGCAACAGGACAGGATTGCGGCCAAACGGTTGCGAGAGTTTCCGGGGGATTACAGCAGTGTTTATGCGTATGAAGATGGAGCTTTGGAAACTCTAACGGCGGCAAAAGATTTGGGCGTTAAGCGCATTTACGATCTGCCTATTGCCTACTGGCAGACGTTGCGGCGATTGCTAGCTGAGGAAGGCGAGCGGCTCCCAGGTTGGAAAGCGACCTTGGGCGGCGGATTGAGCGATTCCGAAGAGAAGCTAAGTCGCAAGTCCAGGGAGTTAGAATTGGCGGAAGTGGTCGTTTGCGCGAGCGGATTTGTCGCAAGATCGCTTCCAGAAATGGCGCGAGAACAAAAAACAATTGTGGTGGCCCCTTTTGGTTCGCCGCCGCCAGCGCCCCCGCGAAGCAGCGTTTCAACAGGCGGAGGAAAAATGCGAGTGTTATTCGCGGGTTCAATGAGCCAGCGCAAAGGCTTGGGAGATCTGTGCGCGGCGCTGCGAATGTTGAACCGGACTGATGTCGAGTTGGTCATCATGGGAAATCCGGAGGCGCCCATGGATTTTTATCGCCAAGAATTTGCCGGTTTTGTTCATGAGTCGAGTCGGCCTCATGTCGAAGTGTTGAAACTCATGCGCAGTTGCGACGTGTTTTGTTTGCCATCCATCGTGGAAGGGAGAGCGTTAGTCATGCAGGAAGCCATGAGCCAGGGTCTTCCGCTTATCATTACCCCAAATACTGGGGGAGAGGACCTGATCGACGAAGGGATCACTGGCTTTTTAGTTCCGATACGTCGCGCCGATCAGATCGCTGAAAAAATTGCCTGGTTTGCAGATAACCGGCCAGCGCTTTTGGAGATGTCGCGAGCCGCCCAAACAAAGGCAGGCCAACTTACGTGGGATATGTACGGTAAAACCATCGCCAATGCGATTCTTAGCCTAGATCAATCGTGAGCAGGAAGACCATGGCTGCCGAGGAACTGCGAAGTACCGCGGCAGATGACGGGCTTAAAGAGGCCCCGGCGCGCACGGCTGTTGAACGTCAAACGAGCTTGATCCGAAATCTGATCTGGCTTTACATTGTTCTCTGGCTGATTGAAGGTGGATTGCGGCGGTGGGTTCTCCCGGGATTAGCCTCGCCGCTGTTGCTGATTCGTGATCCTCTGGTGATTGCCATCTATTGCCTCTCTGTTTCCATTGATTTATTTCCGGGTAACGGTTTCATTATTTGGGGCGCATTGTTGGCATTGCTATCGTTTGTCAACGCGATGGTGATGGGCCATGGAAATTTTTTCGTCGCGCTCTATGGAGTGCGCTGTGATTACCTTCATGTTCCACTCATTTTTATCATGGGCAAAGTTTTGCGGCAGAAAGATGTCATCGCGCTGGCAAAGGTGGCGGTCTGGGTGGCGGTCCCCTACACCGCATTGCTGGTGGCCCAGTTCTACCAACCTCAAGACGCCTGGGTTAACCGTGGCGTCGGCGACAACCTGGAAGGCGCAGGATTTAGCGGGGCTCTGGGTCGTTTTCGCCCGCCGGGAACATTTAGTTTTATTACCGGACCTTCCCAATTATATCCTCTGTTCACCGCCTGCTGGTTCTCGCTTTTGCTGGCGCGGAAGCTTCCGGTGTGGACCATGGTTGCTTCGGGCGGGGCCATCCTCATTACCATTCCAATATCGGTCAGCCGATTATTATTTTTAAGTGTGGCCATTGTGGCGGTGACCGGCCTTGGCGCAATGTTTGTCGGACGACGTCTTTCATTTAAATTGCTTGTTGAATTTGCGGTCGCCGGCGTGATCCTCTCAGCTTTGGCAAGGCAATCCTCAGTATTTCAAGATGGCATGGGGGCGTTTAGTGCGCGTTGGGAAGCGGCTACAACCGAAGGAGGAGGATTTCAGGAAGCAATTGTTGACCGGGTGTTGGATGATTTATTTGGAGCTTTTAAAGGGGTCAAATATTCCGGTCTGGGGACGGGTTTCTCGACAAATGTCGGGCAAAAGACACTGACAGCGGAAGTTGGATTTGGAGCTTCTGAGGGTGAATGGGGACGACTTCTTTATGATAATGGGTTTATTTTGGGAAGCCTGACCGTTGTTTACCGTGTTGCCCTTGCCTTTTCGATCGCCTTTACTTCCTTCCGAGCTTGGCGACGAAACTCTCCGTCAAGCCTGCTCTTCGCGTCCGCCTGTTTTGTGATTGTGCTTAATGGCCAATGGGGGCAGACCACTACTCTTGGTTCCGCAGTCATTGGCGCGGGACTTGCTTTGGCCGGCGCATAATGGAAAGCTAAAGATTCAAGAGTCCGAATTAAACGTTCATTTAAGAAATCGGCCAGTGCTCTAAATGTCGGCGCCAAGCAATGTTTTAATTTACCGTCTGGGAAGTCTCGGTGATACGGTGATCGCTTTGCCTTGCTTTCATCTCATTCGGAATGTTTATCCTCGGAGCAAGATTACCCTATTGACGAATCAACCGGTTTCAGGGAAAGCTGCGCCAGCGATGTCTATCCTGGAAAATAGCGGCCTCTGCGATGATGCTGTCAGTTATCCGGTCGGCACTCGAAATGCACATGAGTTGGCAAAAGTTCGGCAAGTCATTCGTCAAATTCACCCGCAGGCGCTCATTAATCTGGTCGCTGGGCGAGGTTTGCTCAAAAGCCTGCGTGACTATTTTTTCTTTCGGTCCTGCGGAATCAAGAGCATTGTCGGCACGCCCTTGCGGCGCCGAGATCTGCATGTTCAGCAGACGAATGTTGGAGAGTATGAGCCTGAATCACAAAGGCTGGCCACGCGGCTAATTTCGCTTGGGGTGATCAACCTGGCGGATCAGCGATCTTGGGAATTAGGCCTGACCCAACAGGAAATGAACCAAGCTTTGCAAGCATTGCCTGATAATCGGAGAAACCTCATTGGAATGGGTGTTGGAACCAAACTTCCGGTGAAAGATTGGGGTGAGGAGAATTGGGGCAAGTTACTCGCTATGTTTTCAACGGAAATGCCGGACACGACTCTGATCTTTCTTGGATCGGCTGATGAGTGGGAACGGAGCGAGAAATTGAGTCGAGTTTGGACGGGAGATACGATCAACTTCTGTGGAAAAACGTCCCCGCGCGTCTCGGCGGCGATTTTGAAACGGTGTCGCCTTTTTATCGGTCACGATTCAGGCCCCATGCATCTTGCCAGCGCTGTTGGCGTTCCGACATTAGGACTTTTCTCATGGCTGAATCCGCCGGGACAGTGGTTTCCTGGGCACGGAAGTTGGAAATTTGTTAGAGCCCTTTATCCAAGATTGCCTCCGGGTGGCTGGAACGCTGGTTTGCAAATGAAGCAAGGTCCATCCGAGGGCATCCGACTGCTGCAGCCTGCTGATGTTTTTGGCGCGGCCATGGATTTATGGCATCTTCATCCCAATGTGCCGCACCCAAACACAAAGATCGGATGAAGCTTCTTCATATCATCGGAAGCATGAATCCCCGCGGCGGGGGGCCGTGCCAAGGCATTCGCAGCCTGGCACCGTCTCTTTTTGAACAGGGAGGCGTAACCGTGGAAGCAGTTTGCCTCGACGATCCCAATTCCGATTACTTATCCAAAGAAACTCTTCACATCCATGCTTTGGGAACGGGTCGCACTGCTTGGAATTATCATCCGCGCCTGCGCCGATGGTTAAAAGTAAATCTGCCGCATTTTGATGTGATAGTTCTGAATGGGCTTTGGCAATACCCATGTTATGTTCTGTCACGGCTGTCGCAATGCCCAAGGGTTCCCCCCTATTTTGTGTTTCCTCATGGAATGTTGGATCCTTGGTTTCAAAAAGCGCCAGAACGTCGCTTAAAGGCAATCCGCAATTGGTTTTACTGGAAGCTTGTTGAACAACATGTCATCAGCCGCGCCGAGGCTGTTCTCTTTACCTGTGCCGAGGAAATGCGCCAAGCCAGTGGCAACTTTTGCCCATATCAACCAAAGCGTCAAATAAACGTCGGTTATGGAATCTCTACCCCCCCGGAATATAACAGAAGGATGGAGGAAGCCTTCGCGCAAAAGTGTCCCGGCGCGATGGGCAAGCCTTATTTTCTCTTTCTGAGCCGCATCCATCCCAAGAAAAACGTTCACTTTTTGCTCAAAGCTTACTCCACGTTTTGCCGATCAACGCGCGGCTCGCCGCTTCCGAATCTGGTCGTCGCAGGCCCGGGGTTGGAAACCCCATACGGACAAGAAATGAAGGAGCTCGCTTCGGAACTTTGTCCTCCCAATTCCATTTTGTGGCCAGGCATGCTGAGTGGCGATGCCAAATGGGGGGCATTTTACAAATGCGAAGCTTCCGTGTTGCCCAGCAATCAGGAGAACTTTGGGATCGCTGTGGTTGAGGCTCTCGCTTGTGGCCGACCGGTCTTGATTTCGAATCAGGTCAACATCTGGCCCGAAATTAAGGAAGGCGGCGCGGCTCTGGTGGAGAATAATACTGTCGCGGGCACGACCCGATTGCTTTTGAATTGGAACAGTTTTCCCCCCGAGACCAGATCAAAAATGGCAGCGCATGCAAAACCCTGTTTTCAACGCCATTTCAGTGTGGAAAGTACGACCCGCAACCTGCTGGCAGCCATAACTTCCAGATCAAACTACTAACGGATTCATCTCTTCACGGCAAGTCATTCCGCTTGACTCTAGAATGAAGGATGCTTTAATGTGGCAAAAAGGGAAATCCACCTCCACCTATAAACGACGCTTTGATTCCCATTAACGCCAAAGCCGGCACCTTGCCGCACAAGGTAGATTATAATGGCTTTCTATTTGTCGGTGATGAATTGGAATAACAACCGTGAATGGACAGAATGACCATAACTCCTCTTTCCAGCGCATCCTTGGGGTGCGCTTCTTTCTAGGGGATACTGACGAAGCAGTGCGGATCGGCTTGCAAGGCGGTCTGATCGTTGTGCCGGCCGCTCCGGCTCTCGTGGAGCTGCAGTCCGACGAAAGCTATCGCGAAGCTCTCTTTAACGCTGATCTGGCAATCACAGACAGTGGATTGATGGTTTTGGTGTGGCGAGTGCTATCGGCAAAAGGGATCCCCCGTGTTTCGGGCCTGAAATATCTCAAGCGTTTGCTTGAGACGAACGCGTTACAGCCGCGCGAATCGGTCTTATGGATTATGCCAAGTGCAGCAGCTCGCGATCAGAATCTAGCATGGCTCCGTTCCAAAGGCTACGATTTTTCCGTCAGCGACTGCTATATAGCCCCCCATTATGCCGGCGGCCGTATAATGGATGCGGCTTTAGTGGGAATCGCAGCCAAACGAAGACCTAGGCATATTGTTGTCTGTATTGGCGGGGGCACACAGGAAAGAATTGGATTGATGCTCAGGCGCGAGTGTGATTTCCAAACAAGCATTCATTGCATCGGTGCCGCCATTGGATTTCTCACGGGCAATCAGGTTCGAATTCCAGGGTGGGCCGATTCGGTTTATCTCGGCTGGTTCTTTCGGTGTTTGTCGGAGCCGCGAAAGTTCTTGCCGCGATACTGGAAGGCCTGCCGACTCGTGCCGATGATGATCCGCTATCGGGAGAATGCGCCGGCGTTTAGCACGCCGAAGGTTGTGACGGGAAAGGGCAATCGCAAACGGACCTGAGGGGCAAAATGCAATGGCACCGACTTTTCAAACCGTGAGTATCTGCTTCCACTGATGGGGCTGTTCAGCGCACATTCGTCTGACAGCCGAGATCCGCTTCTGCGTCCGATCTATGGGTGGCAGGCTAGGGCGAGACGTCTCGTCTGGGTTTTAACCTGGATGACCTTATTCCGGCCTTCTCCGCCACCGTTCCATAATTGGAGATGCTTTTTACTCAGACTCTTCGGTGCGAAACTTGGAGCAATTAACTTCGTTTATCCCAGCGCCCGCATTTGGGCGCCGTGGCTTTTGGAAACGGGCGACCTTGTCACGATTGGGAGAGGCGCTGAAATCTATAACCCAGGGGGCGTCTCCCTGGGACATCGCACCATCATTTCCCAGGATGCATATATATGCGGAGCGACGCATGACTACCAGTCGCCCGAGTTTACTTACATCACTAAATTAACGCGCACTGATTCGCAAGTGTGGATCTGCGCGCGGGCCATCGTCCTGCCTGGCGTTCATTGCAAAGAGGGATGCGTATTGGGGGCAGGGTCGGTGGCCACGAAAGACCTGAACGAGTGGACCGTATATGCCGGTAATCCTGCTGTGGCAGTGCGGCAACGGAATCGAATGGAAATGCCTGTCCCAACAAATCAACCCCTCTAAAAGAGTTGCCGGGAATATGAAAGTTAATCTGACCGAGGCGCAGGAGCATTCCTACGATCTTTGCATCGTCGGCGCTGGACCGGCAGGGATTATTGTGGCCTTGGAATATCAAACGCTTCAACCCAGGAGTTCTGTTCTGTTAATAGAATACGGGATTGGGCACGGGGTTTCCCGTAATCAGTTGGACGATACTGTTAATGTCGTCGAGAGCCTGAACCACCATCTACCGTACGAATGCACTAATAAAGGCATGGGGGGGAGTTCCGCGAGTTGGGGAGGGCGTTGCGTGATTTATGACGAGATTGATTTCATGCCACGAGAAATTCTAGGGGGTCAATGCACATGGAATAAAGGTCTGTTCCATGAAACCAAGAGGCATGCAGCGAAGGCTGCCGAGTACTTTGAATGTGGCGAACCTCGGTTCAATTTAGACGAAATTCCATCCTTCGCCGGATCCAGGATCGCGGAAGGGTTTCAAAGTGGTGCGGTCACCGACTCAGTCGTTGAACGCTATAGCAAGCCAACGCGATTTGGTCAACGTTACCGCTCTGTAATTGATTTATCCCCGACTATTCACTTGTTGACTGGTTGGGAGGCTTTTTCAATTGAAGCGCCGCCACTGGGAACCGCTTCTAAAATTGAAATAAGAGACTTTCTGCGACAGCAATCTGCCAAGATTAGCGCTCGCAAGGTGGTGCTGGCCGCGGGAGCGCAGGAAACGACCAGATTATTGCTGAAGAATAAACACATTTTTTCCAAAAGAGGCGGGCCGCCAGCTTCTCTGGGAAAATATTATCAAGGACATCTCTCCGGTAAGATTGCCAGCGTCCGTTTTTACGGCAATCCCGCGAAAACGGACTATGGATTTCTTCGCTCGTCTGACGGTGTGTATGTGCGGCGGAGGTTTCAGTTGTCCACCGAAGCATTGCTGCAAAACAACCTTCTAAATACGGCGCTGTGGCTGGATAATCCACTCTATGTAGATCCGGCGCATCGCACCGGAGCGATGTCGTTTATGTACCTCGCCATGGTGACGCCCGGCCTGGGAAAAAGGCTTGCGCCGCCGGCGATCGCGCACTCCATTACCAAGGGTAAGGTCACGGGGATTCCGCAGCACGTGCGCAATGTTTTAAGGGACTTACCCGGGTCGCTGACGATCCCGGCCGGTATTTTTTACTCTCGATATTGTCTCAAGCGGAAACTTCCCGGCGTGTTTCTTTATAACAAACGCAACACCTACGCGCTGCACTTTCACGCGGAGCAAATTCCCATCCCAGAGAATCGAATGGAACTTGCGTCAGATGGAGAGACGTTAAACATTCACTACAAATATACAGATCAGGATATCGATTCAGTTATCCGGACCCATGACCTGCTCGATAGATGGCTGCGCAAATGCAATTGTGGAGAGTTGAAATACTGGTATGCCCAACCTGAGCTTGCCACGCTCATTCGTTCCATGTCAAAGGATGGTCTTCACCAAGTCGGCACAACGCGGATTGCGGCCGCTGCCGAAGACGGTGTAGTGGATGAGAATCTCAGGGTGTGGGGGACATCCAATCTTTATGTCTGCAGCAGTTCGGTGTTTCCCACCTCCGGCCAGGCGAATCCGACGTTCCAGTTAGGTCTTTTTGCGGTGAGACTTGCGCATCATCTATCTAATTCGCCGCATTAAACGATGATAGTATTTCG
This sequence comes from Limisphaerales bacterium, assembly GCA_052139695.1. Classification (GTDB taxonomy): domain Bacteria; phylum Verrucomicrobiota; class Verrucomicrobiia; order Limisphaerales; family Palsa-1400; genus PLGF01. Next base: position 5,383 of record JBKQWF010000016.1, on the reverse strand, counting down.
GCATATGATCTCAATCATTATATTGACAAAAAACGAAGAGGAAGATCTTCCTCGGTGCTTGAGTTCCCTCAGGCATTTTGACGACGTGCATGTAGTGGACTCGGGAAGCTCGGATGAAACCGTGCGGATAGCTCGGACGTTTGGCGCGCGGATCTATGAGAATCCGTTCATTTCGTTTGGAGAACAGCGTAATTGGTCTTTGGATCACTGTGATATCAAACATCCCTGGGTGTTATTTCTTGATGCGGATGAGGCGGCTAACGTGGAGTTCGTTGCGGCCCTGGATAAGGCAGTGGGCAACGCTTCTGACTCAATCGCCGGTTTTTATTGCTGCTGGAAACAAATCTATGATGGTCGCTGGTTGAAGCGTTGCGACTCGTTTCCGAAATGGCAGTTTCGTTTATTGCGCAAAGGCCTCGCCCGTTTTACCGACTTTGGGCACGGACAAAAGGAATTCGTCTTAGCGGGGTCTGTCGCATATATACCAATTCCCTATGAGCATTATGGTTTGAGCAAAGGTATCGGTTTTTGGCTGGAGCGTCATAATCGTTATGCAACGCTTGAAGCGGCGGCGCGTTTGTCCGCTAAGATCGAATGGCGCAACGTCTTTTCGGCCCACGGTTCCAAGCGCAATCAGGCACTGAAGCCAATTGTCAGCCGGCTGCCAGGGTGGCCCTTGATTCGTTTTTTTATTACCTATGTGCTTCGGCTCGGGTTTCTTGAGGGAAGGCCCGGCTTTGTTTATTGCGCTAGTCTCGCTTTTTATGAGTTCCTGATCCGCATTAAAATGCGCGAAGCAAGACTCAGCGCTCGCGCAAGAACTAATTCCGACTTATTCTCGGCATCAGAGTCAGAGTGTAATTCCATTCGGGCAAAATCGGGAGTTTGAGCAGGTCCAGCGCGCCCATTTGCTCATATGAAACTTTGATTTTCGCTCAACAACAGCCGGATTGACGGTGTACTCCGGGCGGCCATGCAAGGGCGGGCCGGCCTCCACGTAATCACGTAATCTTCGGCGCCCTCAAACTCTCCGACCTCCTTCAACGCTTCAACTCGATCGCTTCCAAGAAGACCTCCAAAATCAGTCGCGTGCGCTTGCGCCGCCCACTGCCCTCCCAGCCCGCCCCATCGTCCCCATCGTAGTTGTTCTTAGCGGACCTTCTGTAGCGTTCGACGGTTTTCCGTGGGACGCCACATAAACACCGGCACATACGAACTGCCCCATCGGTTTGTAGAAAACAAGCCGTCGTCCCTTAAAGAAACTCTTTGTAAAAACTGGTTGCGTTTCATCGCATCCTTCTGGCCGTGATTTGCCCAAAGGCGGAAACGTCGCCTGCGGTGAAAAAGCACGTCCCAACCAAATAAACAGTCGTCGTGGAGCTGAAGCTTAATTGTGTGCTGAAGATCGGAATTGAATTATACGTCATGTTTGCGGCTTCAAGTTGAAGTCCAGAAGCAACCGCGCTGCCATCCGAGGGATTGGTGGCTGAAACAGTGGATATCCCCGCTGACGATGAAAGGACTGTCGCACTGTTGAAAAAAACGAAGCTTGCAACCCCTTCGACATCCCAATCGCCGGCCGTTAGATTGATGGCCGCAATATTTACTGTCGTCCCAGTTGTCAGAGGTAAGTAGTCAGTCCTTGAACTCGAAATAAACTCTCCAACCGTGCCGGGCGCGGCGGAAGACCCGTCCGTCACGCCGCCAATTCCGTTGTAGGCATAAAAGATATTACCGGAAATGCCCGCAGCCATCGTGGTGAAGGCAAGATTACCATAGCCTTGTCCAAACAGCAAGGGAAGCGGTTCTCCGCCGTTGTAGGCCTGAGAAGATATTTCCATAAAGTTCGAATGTGTAGCAACATGAAGTGCATGGACGACAGTGGCGTCATTTGTGAAACAATCTTCAAGACACAAGTCATCCCATACTACTCCGTTCCCGGCGTCGGTGGGATTTCCGTTTGGCATTTCATCAACGACCATCACCGAGTTGGTAACTGTTGGCCTGAAATCCGCGACTGGAACGGCGGTATAGGCAAGCCGCTGGGTCAACTCCCAAATGTTAGAAGCGCCCGTGCTCGTGCTAGAGATAATCTGCGAGAGTACGCTGGATTTGCTGCTGGCGAAGTAGCTGTTCCCGGCATAAACGGCCGTGATGGCATGCGGTGAACCGCCGGTCGAAAGCGCTGCTGTGCTCAAGGCCGTCACTCCCAGATTGTTCAAAGTGCCGGTGCCAAGGCTATTGGCTCCGTCGAAGAAATTCACTGTTCCGGCGGGAACGCCGCTACTCCCACTTACCGTGGCAATAAAGGTCACCGCGCTTCCGGGCAGCGCCGGGTTCTGCGAAGAGCTGATCATGATGGAGCTGGCGCCGATGCTAAGGTTGGTTATAATTTGCGAGAGCACGCTGGAACTGCTGCCCCCAAAGGCACTGTTCCCACCGTAAACTGCCGTGATGGCATGGGGCGAACCGCTAGCCGAAAGCGCGCTGGTGCTTAAGGATGCCACGCCCAGGCCGTTCAAGGTCTCGCTGCCGAGGTCGTTGTTTCCGTCGAAAAATACAACCGTTCCCGTAGGTGTGCCACCGGCTCCACTCACCGTGGCGCTAAGACTCACCATACTTCCAACCGGCGCCGGGTTCTGCGAAGAGCTGACCGTGATGGCACTAGGGGCGACGCTGAAGTTGGAGATGACTTGCGAGAGCACGGAAGAAGTGCTGCCCCCAAAGGCACTGTCCCCTCCGTAAACCGCCATGATGGCGTGGGGCGAACCGCCCACCGAAAGCGCGCTGGTGCTAAAAACTGCCACGCCCAATCCGTTCAAGCCGACGATGCCGAGGCTGCTCGTTCCATCATAGAAGTCAACGTTTCCGGTAGGTACGCCGCCGCTTCCAGCCACCGTGGCGGCAAAAGTCACCACGCTGCCGGACGGCGCCGGGTTTTGCAAAGAGGCAATCGTGATCGTGCTGGGAGTGGTGATGTCCTGCGAAAGCACGCTGGAACTGCTGACGCCATAGGCACTATCCCCGCTGTAAACCGCCGTGATGGAGTGGGGCGACCCGCCCACCGAAAGCGCGCTGGTGCTTAAAACTGCCACGCCCCCGTTCAAGGTGCCAATGCCCAAGTTGGAGCTTCCATCAAAGAAGACAACCGTTCCCGTGGGCTGGCCACCACTCCCTCTCACCGTGGCACTAAAAGTCACGACGCTGCCGGCCGGCGCCGGATTCTGCGAAGAGGTGAGTGTCGTCGTGCTGGCACTGAGGATGATCTGCGATAGCACACTGGAACTGCTGCCCTCGAAGTTAGTGTCCCCGCTGTAAACCGCCGTGATGGAGTGGGGCGAACCGACCACCGAAAGCGCGCTGGTGCTTAAAACTGCCACGCTCGAAGCGTTCAAGTTTACGCTCCCCAAGTCGTTGACTCCATCATAGAAGACAACTGTTCCTGTTGGCATCCCGCCGCTCCCGGTGACTGTGGCCGTAAAAGTCACTGCGTTGCCAGCCACTGCCGGATTCTGAGAAGAGGTCACGGCTGTTGTGCTTGCGTTGATCACAATTTGTGAAAGCACACTGGAACTGCTGCCGCCAAAGACGCCGTCTCCATCGTAAACCACGGTGATGGCATGGGGCAAACCGGTAACCGAGAGCGCCCCGGTGCTCAAGCTCGCCACTCCTGAACTATTCAAAGTCCCCATGCCCAGGCTGTTGGTTCCGTCATAAAAAATAACCGCGCCGGTGGGTGTTCCGCCATTCCCGCTGACCGTGGCCCTAAAAGTCACCTCACCACCGGCCAGCGCCGGGTTCTGGGAAGAGGTCACCGTTGTCGCACTGGCAAGGCCTCCGGAAATCGCGTTGGTATAGAGCTCAAGGACTACAGAAGCAGGAAGCGCGACATTGTAAATGCTGATCTGCTGGTAAATGCTGCCACTCGATGTGGTGCCTGTGCCGTCTATGCCAATGAGAACCGGTCCCCCCGAGGTGGATGCCGGCGCATCGGAGCCGTTTCCAACAGTCCAACTGCCGGAAACCTCCGAACCATCCACGTAGAAAGTGCAGGAGGAGGCGTTCCCGTAAGTATATGTCACACAATAAAAATGCCAGTTTGCTGTGTCAGGGTAGATTGGCTCTGACGCATACGTCTCCCAAGTCGTTCCCGCGCTGTTTCGGTATGCAAAATCAACATGACTGGCTGAATCAAATATAAGCTCGTAATTCCTGTGGTAGGGCGCACTGTCAAAAGGAATGTCCTTGGCAACTACCGAGCTGTAAGTTCCAATCGATGCCGGAGACCGCTTGACCCACGCGCAGATCGTGATGTTGCTGCCCAGTCCCTGGTCGGCCAACGTGGCGCTGTTCGGCACTGAAACGTAGGCCGCCCCCGGAACGATTGAGCCTGGAAACTCCAGCGCATTATTCCCGCTCAGTCCGGCAACCCATACCGGCGAATCGTTCAATGTTCCGGTGTTTCCGTTCCCGCTGGAATCAGCGACAATCGCCCCGAAGCCTTCGTCGAATGACCACCTTGCGCTCAAGCCATTGGTTACGGTGAATGATATGTTCGTATTGCTGTTGGTGATGGTCTGCGAAAGCACACTGGAACTGCTGGCGGCAAAGGTGCCGTTCCCAGTGTAAACCGCCGTCATGGAATGGGGCGAACCACTGGCCGAAAGCGCGCTGGTGCCAAAGCTCGCCACGCCGGAACCGTTTAAGGTTCCGCTGCCCAGGCTGCTGCCTCCGTCATTGAAGACGACTGTTCCTGTGGGAATCCCGCCGGCGCCACTCACCGTAGCGGTAAAAGTCACCACGCTGCCAGCCTGCGCCGGGTTCTGCGAAGACGTGAGCGCGGTTGTGGTGGGGTTGAGAATGCTCTGGGAAAGCACACCGGAACTGCTGCCGCCAAAGGTACTGTTCCCGCCGTAAATCGCAGTAATAGAATGGGGCGAACCACCGACCGATAGCGCCGCGGTACTCAACGCTGCCACGCCCGAACCGTTTAAGGTTCCGTTGCCCAGGCTGCTGGTTCCATCATAAAAGACAACCGTTCCGGTCGGCGTGCCGCCGCTCCCGCTCACCGTGGCGGTAAAAGTTACCACACTTCCGGCTGCCGCCGGGTTCTGCGAAGTGGTGAGTATCGTCGTGCTGGTGAGGACGCTCTGTAAGAGCACACTGGAACTGCTGCCGGCAAAGGTGCTGTTCCCACTGTAAACCGCCGTCATGGAATGGGGCGAACCGCTGGCCGAAAGCGCACTGGTGCTGAAACTCGCCATCCCCGAACCGTTCAAGGTTCCGCTGCCCAGGTTGTTGGCTCCATCATAGAAGACAACCGTTCCGGTGGGCGTGCCGCCGCTGCCGCTGACCGTGGCGCTAAAGGTTACCGCACTCCCGG
>JBKQWF010000015.1:0-6687 GCA_052139695.1 Limisphaerales bacterium | reverse complement strand
CACCATGGCCGCGAGCACGAGAATCGCAGCGTTGACGAAGAAGGCAATGCTGAGGGCCACAACGGAATCGATGCTGTTGAAGCGGATCGCGCTGCGAATCGACGGTTCGTCCTTCTGCAACTGGCGGCTCTGCACCAGGGCCGAGTGCAGGTAAAGGTTGTGGGGCATGACCGTCGCCCCGATTATGCCAATGGCGGCGTAAAGCATCCCGGCCTGACGAATGCTGGGGGTGAACAAGGCGCGCCCCATGTCCTGAAAAGCGGGGTGAGTCTGCGGGAGAACGAAAATTTCGATGTAGTAGCACACCCCGATAGTCGCGATCAGCAGCAGAACAATCGCCTCGATGGTTCGCATGCCAAAGCTTTGCAAGGCCAGGAGGAGCAAGACGTCCAGCCCCGTAATGATAACCGCCCAGAAAAGGGGAATATGGAACATGATGTTGATGGCGACGGCGCTGCCGAGCACCTCCGCCAGATCACAGGCGCCGATAGCCAGTTCGCAGAACAGCCAGTTTGGCCAGCGAGTCCATCGTGGATACCAATCACGGCAGCACTGGGCGAGATCCTTCCCGGTGACAACCCCCAAACGGGCGGAGATGACCTGCATGAAGATGGCCATCAAGCTGGCCAGCCCGACCACCCAGAGGAGTCCGAATTTGAACTGTGCACCGCTCTGGAGATCGGTGCCCCAATTGCCAGGGTCCATATAGCCGACGCTGATGAGGATGGCCGGCCCAACGAACGCCCGGTATTGCTGCCAGAAGTTGGCTTGATGATGAGGCACGTCCACGCTGCCGTGCATGCCTTCAATCGACACGGCGCCCGCGTGCGAAAGCACAGCGACTCCCTCCTTGGCTGCTTCATACAAGTCCGCGGACGCATTGGTATCCTTACTCATAAAGTCTTATTCATTTCTCAAAATTCCAAGTGGAGTCGCGCGCCAAAAACGGACACCGGCCCCCGATCCCGGTTGAACGCCGGGTCGATGATGAATTGGTAGTCCGGCGCAGCATGGACATTCTTATAGACTTGAAAATCGTAGTACGTTTCGAGAACCTTCTCACACCCGTAATTCAGGGCGCCGTCCCCGTCCAACATGTCCAACCCGCCCGCTTCCAGAAATTTTTGGTTGTCACCCGAAGCGCCGCTCACCACTCCGGCAAGCCCGAAGGTGTCGTGGGGCCGCTCCCAAGCCTCGCCTTTGACGCTCACACCCAGTGAGGCCGTCCAATTAACATCGGTAAACGTCCAGGCCTCTTGGTGGCCGTCATTCCAGCCCAAGCGCGAAAACAGGCCAATGTTCTTTGCCACCTCCTGTTCCCAATTCAATCCAAACCCATATTTGAGCCGATAGGCGCGCGCCGCTGCGATGTCCCCTTCCACGTTGTTCGGGTTGGCCAGCAGAAGCGCCGTCGCCGCCTCGTAACTGGCCATATCTGCTTCATTGAGCCAGGCCAGAAACCGAATCACCACCGGATGTGCCTTCACGCTGTAGCGGCGCTCAAACTCCGTCATCATGGCCCAAGAGCGCAAAAATGGGCCGTAGGCTCCGCTCTGGGGCGACATGAGAAACTGGTCGTCCCCCGTGAAACCATTCTTGTTATGCGCGCTGTCGAAAAATCCGTAGCGCACGGCCCAGTTCGGCTGATTCAATTCTATCGCCAGTCCCGTGGTGAATCCCACTGTATCCTGCCCGTAATCCCAGGCCAGGTTGCCCATCATCGCCCAATTCATAAACTGCGTGTGCGGGTCTTGTGCGTAGGTGTTGTTGTCGCAAATGTCGAGCGGGCTGAACCGCCCGAGGGTGAAGGTCAGCCGCGAAATGTCCCGCTTGCCCGCCAGCATCAGTTGGTCGTCGGGCACCGCCTCCTGTTCGCCGCCCAAGCCGACGGTTTGACGGATGAACAAGCGGGCAAACATAAATTGAGGAATGTCGGAGCCTGCTTTGTAGGCGTCGCCGTTGGGAAAGGCCTCGATGCCATGCGTCTGGCTCAGGCCGTAGCCCTGCCACATCAGTCCGTCCACATGCGCCTCGCCGCCGCGCCATAAGCGCGCGCCGGCAAATAAATCCAGCGAAATGGTTTGCTGAACCTCGCCCTTGCTGTCCAGGCTGGCCGAGCCGGAGTATTTGGCGGGAAAACCGAAATCACCTTGCACGATGTCGGTATTCTGCACGTGCCAGTTCCAAGCCTGCTCCCGCCCCTCCGCCGGATTCTCCACCGTGTTAAACTCGCCGGGTTTTACGCCGGGAGCGAAGACGACTGGGGTTGGATCGTCCGGTGGATCCGCGCCGGCTGGCGACACCGCGGCCACCGAGATCAAACCGAGAACCAGCCACGGTGCGCTTTCGCTTTTTTGACAAATTGACCCGGCGGAGCCCGCTAAAAAACTTCCAAGTCCAATCATTCACAGTGTTTTTTATTTAAATAATTGTATTTAGTCAATGTCAATGTTTTAATCATAAAACACTCAAATGTTTTACCGACAAAGGAGAAACTGCCGCGCAAAATATGCCGCCGATGAAGAAAGGCTGGAAAACGCCCGCGGCGTTTGGTAAGCAAGGGGTGATGCCAGTGAAACAGCGGAGCCCAACAGGCGTGGCCATGAGCCGCTCAGATTCCACCGAAGATCATTTGGAGCGAATGCAGGAATTGGTGGAGCAGAAGGGCTATGCCCGTGTGTCTGATATTGCCGCATCCCTTGGCCTGAGCAGATCAACCGTGTCCAACATGGTGCGCCGGCTGGCCAAGCGCGGGTTTGTCAATTATGAAAGGTACCGCGGCTTCACCCTGACGCCGGAAGGCCGCGCTGTGGCCAACCACATCAAGGTGCGCCACCAGACCCTAACCGAATTGCTGCAGTTATTGGGCTTGAGCGCGGAGACCGTGGAGCAGGAAGTCGAGGTCATTGAACATCATCTCCGACCCGAAACACTCCGGGTCTTCACGCGGCTTGTTCGCTTTTGGAGGAATCATCCCAAGGAACTTCAAGCCTTCCTTCAGAACGGCAATTCGAGATGAACCTCAAATAATCGGGAAAGGCATACACCTTGGGCGGCGGCCCCTCGTCCCCAAAGCCAACCTGAGGTTGATCGCACCGAGCAATTGCTGGCCACCCCCTCCAGTCAGGAGATAACTCGGTTCACGCTCGGCGGCGCGAAGCGAGGACCGGAATAGTTCCGATTCCACCTCGTAAACAGTCATTGCTGGATGCTGCTTCGAAACCGTGCTCGATCTTTCTAAAAAACCATCGTCAGACCGCCATAAAATCCGCGTCGAGGGCCATAGGCGGGCGCGGCAATACCGAGACCGCTGCCGTCGCGAAGCTTAACAATCTCGTCGAACAGGTTGAGGCAGTCAAAACGCAGCTTCAGTTCGCTGATGCCCGCCGAATGCAGGAGCCAGACGTGTTCCACGCCGACATCCACTGTCACATAGGAGGGATTTTTCTCAAGATTCGCAAAGCCTCTGCGCAGCCCGTCCCCATAGAGGAAATCGCTATGAAGCAGGGTGTCTTTCAGAAAAGTATAAGATATGCCGCCCGAACCCGTGAACAGGCCCTGGTGATCGAGCTGAATGTAGTTGTTGGCGATGTAGTTGAATTCGTTGTTGGGAAACTCGTTTTGCACCGAGTTGATGTCCGTCGCTTCGGTCTGGACATACGAGAAATTGCCATACAGCGAAAGCGGCCCGTGCTTGTAAGTGCTGCTCAATTCCGCGCCATAAACGCGGGCTTTGGCGTAATTGAAATTATTCAGGATGACGGCGGTGCCAAACTGCCCGTCGTCAATTAGATTCTTGGCCTGCTTGTAATAGCCGTCCAGTGTCACCTGCCAGGCGGGCGTAAGATTCCGGGAAATGCCGGCGTCATAATAATTATCGCGTTCGCATTTTTGCGGACCATCCTGGCCATTGAACGGCGCGTCGGTCGTGTATTCAAATTGTTTGACAACGGACGGTGGAACGTATTGCAGCGTCGGCGTCTGAAAATAACGCGCGTAGCCGATGTGCGCGGAAGTGGCGTCGTCGATCTGCCAGACCAGATTCGCGCGCGGACTCACTTGGTCTTCGTGATCGGATTCAACATCGAAGCGGTCGTAGCGTAGGCCATAGTTCAATGTCAGCCGGGCGGTCAACTGCCATTCGTCCTGCAAATAAACGCCGGACTTGACGCCGCTGTTCCGCCCGCTGGCGTTAATCGTCTCCGGCGTGGACGACGATTGCGGCGTGGGCGGTGGTTCGTCCTGGCCAGTCCCGCTGGGCGCGAATTGCGAGGCGGAGGGAAACACCGAGGCCGTGTTTTCAAGCTGCTCAGCATCGTAAGTCGCCACAAAACCGCCGCGCAGCGTGTGATGCGCACCCAGCGCGTCATCTCCATCCGCTTGAACACCATTGGCAAAATCCGTGTTTTTCACTTTCGACCCGTTGCCGTTGAACAGCAGGTCTTGCACTTCGTCCGGGCTGAAATCCAAAGCCGAGTAACGGCTGAACGCCGAAATTTGGCCTGAAAAATCACCGGCGGATTTTTGATAAGACAGCACGGCATAATAATTCTGCTCGTTTTGGTTCTCATTGATGACGGAGGAATTTGCCGGCGGGCCGTTTGTCAACGTGTAGGCCGGCGTCAGCCCTGGCGTGTTCGGAATTTGAAAATCTGAATACGACGCGCTCAACAGCAGCGTCGCCCGGCTCGTCTGGTCGAACCGGTGGGCGAAATAACCAAAGAGTTTTTCCTGGTCCGTCAGGTCGTGAATCGGGTCCGGGTCGGAAGTCGTATTGTCAATACCACAGTTGTTGTGGAGATAAGACGCCGTGACAAAATAATCCAGATTGCTCGTCGTGCCGCCAAACGAGCCCGAAGGATGGATGGTATCGTAACTGCCGCCGTAAATAGAAACCTCATTGCCATTAAGCTGGCTGCCCGACTTGGTGGTGATGTCAAAAATTCCCGCGATGCGGTCGCCATACTGCGCGGGCAGCGTCCCGGTCAACAGCGTGACCGAATGGATCAGATGCGGATCAACCGCCTGCGCGAAACCGTTGAGGCCCTCCGGCAGCAAAACGCCGTTGAGACGGTATTGCACGTTGCCGTGATCGCCACGCACATGGACCTCGCCGAACTCATCCTGCACTACGCCCGGCTCTTGCAGTAATATCTGCTGAAAAGAGGCATTCTCACCTTGTCCCACCGACCGGATTTGGTCCGCGCCGATCGTGTAACTGACCGCGCCAAGTTCAGGAGCAATCTGTTCCCGTGCCCGGTCCAAATCCGCGGTGACCGTCACCGTGGGCAGCGCGGCGGGGGAGTTGGTCTCGGCTCCCGCGCCACGTTGATCAGTTGCCGGCAGAGGCGGCGCTTTGTCCGCGGCAACGGCCGGGGATGCTGGCGCGGTTTGGTCATTCGAATTCGCGGCGTGACCTGAAACCATTGCCCACCCGCTAAGCCAACTGGTCGCAAAAATCTTTTTTACTGTCGCCAGACCGTCAGACGCCGCCAAGCGCCGCTGCCGCGCATTTGCCTCTTGATGCCGTCTTGCGCCCGTCCTTTTCAAGCCGCGCGCAGCAATAGTGGTATTATGAGGCATCCAATCCATAATGTAACCTAGGCTACATGCTTTTGCGCACATGTCAACAGATGTTGTCGGCACCACCGCAATATGTGCTTGGTAGCTATGGTTACAACTTTTGCCTCGACTTCCAAACGGGCCTTCGCTTGAATGACGAAAAGAAAATGTCCGTGATAAAACGAGATTCGTTCGGGAACGCGTTTGGCCGTCTCAGCGCGAAACGCCAGGCGGAAAACATATCCCGGACGCGACGCGAGCACGCTGCCGAGGTTGCGGAAGATTACGTCGAGGCGATCGCCGATCTGGTCGCGCAAACGAGCGAGGCGCGCGTGGTGGACCTCGCCAAACGACTGGGGGCCACCCATGTCACCGTCAATCGCACCATTGCCCGGCTGCAAAACGCGGGGTTTGTCGCCGCCCAGCCCTATCGCGCTATTTTCCTGACGGAGAAGGGGCGCAATCTGGCCGCCGCCTGGAAAACGCGGCATGAGACGGTCGTAGCGTTCCTCCGATCTGTTGGCATTTCCGAACGTGTGGCGGAGATGAACGCCGAGTATCGCCTCGCGCCTTTGCCCCCCCGGACTGACGGATGCTGGGCGTGAATATGGCGCGCCCCATCTCCTGAGGCCTTCGGGGATAGCGTCGGGGAATGGCTTCCTGAATAACTGAACCACTAGGCCGCATCGCCCAAACGGGTGTGTGTAAAACAAATAGACCGAGTCACGGCCGGGCCATTGAGCTATCCGGTCGGCAAGACCACGTTAACGGGAGCGGGCTTGGCGGCGACGCCTATTGGAAAAATCCCCAACCCGTTACGCAACTATAACGCCGGGCTTTGGTGGGAAAGTTAGACGATTCACCTTCGCGCGTATCTTCACTTTGACGCCCCTGCAAAGCCCGCCTCCTGCATTTTTTTTACTCGTTCCACCAAAGCGTTGTATTTCTCAACCAGATCGTTGCGGTCTTTGATGCTGTTGGTGTATTTGCCGATGAATTCATCGCGCTGCGCCGCGAGTTGCGTGATGGCGTCATTTTGTTTCTTGATGCCATCGTAAGCCTCAGACAGCTTGCTCTCCAATACATTGGTGGCTTCCTGGTATTGGACAATTTCATTGCTCAGTG
>JBKQWF010000014.1:0-7057 GCA_052139695.1 Limisphaerales bacterium | reverse complement strand
TCGCCTCAACGACAAAGAAGAATATCTTTACCAACCGCCGCAACCGGATATGGTAGCTCAAATTAGACAACGAACACGGACTCTTTTGAATCAAGCCTATGAAGCGCAGTAAGAAACCTTCTCCTTGTGGCGGGGCATGGCCGGTCTGGTGGGCATTATCACCGTCCCGTAGTGCCGACAAAACTCTTCCACCTTCGGGTTGATGTCTGGATCATACCAATCGGCCCGTGTGACCGCTGCCCGAAGATTATCGATGACCAAGGTTTTGGGGACGCCGCCGAAGTGGCGAAAACTGTTCTCCAGGCAACGGATGAAGCATTCCGTGGTCTGCCGCCAGACCACCTCGCTGTAGCCCTTACGAGAATGGCTCAAGACCACGCGGAAGAAATGGGGGCGCTTGCGTTTGCCGTCCACCTCGACCCATGCGCCTTGTCTAAAATCCACCTGGGCCTCGGCTCCCGGCTCCACCTCCATCCGCACAAAGGGGATCGGCTGTGTCTCCCGCAAATGCCGCACGAATCGTTTGACAGCCTGGTAGCTGCCCGTGAAACCGTTATCACAAACCAAGTCCTGATAAATGCGTTGGGCACTCAACCCCACCGCCACCGCCGCTTCGATCTGAGGTGACAGCGGCAGGCAAAGACTCTGGCGACCGGCGGCTAACCCGGCGGTCGAAATGGCTGGTTTTGAATCCGGGGATGGTTCAGAGCCGGGGATCGGAATGGCTGGTTTTGAATTTGGACCAGAGTCGGAGCCGGGGGTCGAAATGGCCGGTTTTGGCCGCGCCAGCAGCAGATACTTGCCCACCGTCTCCCGGTTAATACCCAGTTCACGCGCAATCCGCCGGTTGGACCAGCCATTGCCCGCCAAAGTTAATATCGTATGCTGCGAGTTCACATTGAGTTCGTTCATTGCGCCCCAAGAGCAGCCTTGGCTGCCGAAGACGCAATACTTCCCTCAAAGTGGCTGGTTTTAATTCGACCCTTCGTGGCTGGTTTTGACTGACCGCTGACAACTGGGGCAGATGACGGTTTTGAATTTGGTACAAGGAGATTATCGGCAATTTCATTCACTTTTTTGGTACGTTTCGGGCGGTATGTCAAAGAGATATTCGCAAAATAAACCCCCGTTTCGACCGATACCCGCCCAAATAAAGAGAGACTGCAATATGTCAAAGATATATTCGCAAAATAAGCCCGGTTTCGACCGATACCTGCCCAAATAAAGAGAGACTGCAACACCGCAAAGGACTGTCAGCAAAAGTGTCAGCAAAAGGCGTTTTGAAGTTATGACGGTTTTACTTGATTTACGAGGTAGAACGTGCGAAACCCGTTGCGGTGAAAAGGCATACGAGAGCCGAGTCCTACCTTTGGAGCCACTTTCGTTTTGGCTCATACGCGCGAGAACGAAACTGGACAAAATAGAGGGCGCTTGCTCTGCCAGCCACCCGCTTGAACCCAAATCCTCGTTCGCTCCGCACCTGAATGCTTCGATAGGAATTATATAGGACTGGAAAGATGTGGTCGGCGAGACGCCGACCACAGCGACCGGGACGGTCGCGATCCCCGGACATAATTGCTCAAGTTATTGTTTCGCGATGCCTTAATCGTCCGTTGTGCGAGACGGAATTTAAGTCAAATGTAATAAGGGTGGGGCTGCCTCGCCGTGGCGACCGCGGACGGCTCGGCGAGCCGTCCTTACCTTCCGTTATTTAGGCACGTCGGCCCGGCGGGTGGCCAATTGGCTCAAGAGAGAGCAGAGAGCGCCAAGGCGGGGGCAGGAAACGCCCGCTTTTGTCGCTTGGCGGTGAGGTTCCAGGAACAGGCTTTCCAGTTCCAATTCCCTGCCGGCTTCAAAATCGAGCAAAGTCGAGGCTTTGTAAGCGCCCATTTGGCGGGTGCGTTCGATTTGCTTGCCGGCGATGGAATCCGGCATCTCCAGGCCCAAGGCGCGCGCGGCGGCGATGGTCTCCAGCATCAAGTCGAGCACGAGCTGTTCCCAGCGCGCCGCGGAAAGCAAGTCTTGGGTGGTCAAGCATTTCCCCAACTCTCCGCCTTCGGACAAACGTCCGCGGGTCACCGCCTCAAAGCCTGCCACTCCGGCCACGCCCAAACCATTGAAAGGAATGTTCCAGACCAGTTTTTCCCAGTGGGCGCGCTCCAGGTTGTCCTCGACGGTGCAGCGGATTCCCGCGCCGGCAAAGGCGTCGGCAATCTCTTTGGTGCGCGGCAGCGGCGGGCGGCCATACTCGCCCATTTTGACCATGCCGTGGGCCAGGTGCCGAATGCGCCCTGGAGCAAAGCGGTTCAAACAGACAAAGCAAAGTCCACCCAGGGTCCGCTCCGGGCCAACCACCGCGGCAACCGCTTGTTCGTTGCCGAGGCCGTTTTGCAGGGTGAGGACGGCGGTATACGGACCGGCAAGGGGCGGGAGCAGTTGTGGCAACGTGTAATTGGCGGTTGTTTTCAGTCCAATCAAGACGAGGCCCGATGGCCCAATTTCTTCCGGCTGGCGGGCGCACTCAGGCTGGATACGGAAATTGCCCTCCGTGCTCTCGATCCAGACGCCGTCCCGCCGGACGGCGTCGTAATCCGAGCGCAGGAGGAAATGGACCTGGTGGCCGGCCTGGCACAGCTTGGCCCCGTAGTAACTTCCCAAAGCCCCGCATCCAACCACCGCAATTTTCATTGGTGCAACCAAGCACGGCCCAAGGCGTTTTGGCAATGAAAAAGGCACTCTGAAAACATCAGAGTGCCCCGGAGAAACAGGAAAAATTAACGAGTGCCGAGGATGGCGTCCTTGGCCGCTTTGGCGACGCGGAACTTAACCACTTTCTTGGCGGGAATCTGGATGGTCGCGCCGGTGGCCGGATTGCGTCCGACGCGCGCTTTGCGGTTCTGCAAAACCAGCTTGCCGATGCCGGGCAGGGTGAAGGTGTTTTTGGCGTGTTTGTAGGCCAGGGCCGCGAGGCGTTCAAGAATTTCGGCTCCGGCTTTCTTGGTCAACCCGGATTTGTTCGCCAGTTCCGCCGCCAATTGAGATTTTGAGAGTGCTTTAGCCATAAGTGTGTATATAGGGTTTAGTTGATAAGCCGAAAACCGCTCGACTTAGAGGGCCAATTAAAACGTTTTGGTTACGGCGCGCAAGGAGAAAATCGCTGGTTTTCGCGATATTTCCCTTGTTTTTTTGCGAAACAAACCTAAATCCTCGCCTAATGTTCGCTCTGCACCTGAATGCTTCGATAGGAATTGTATAGGACTGGCAAGATGCGGTCGGCGAGACGCCGCCCGCGGCGACCGAGACGGTCGCGCTCCCCGGACCGTGAAATTCGTCGGCTTAGGCGAGGATTTGGGACAAACCTGGAAGCTTGACTTGCCTGCCTAATATTACAACATCATTTCGGTGTCAGGTCTATTTACAATGCAGAGCGAGTTCCGCTACGAGATTGTGCGCAAAATCTTCGAAGGCGGGATGGGCATTATCTATGAGGCCGAACAGCATGGCGCGCGCGATTTTGTCAAAAGCGTGGCGATGAAAGTCATCCGCCAGAATTACGCCAACCAAAAGCAATTCATCGAAAACTTCATCGGTGAAGCGAAGCTGGTGGCGGACTTGATCCACACCAACATCGTGCAGACTTATCACCTGGGCGAGGCGCGGGGGGTTTACTTCATCTGCATGGAATTGATTCATGGCGTCAACCTGGAACAGTTCGCGCAAAAGCTGCACGAGACGCAGCGCATGTCGTTGCCGCCTGAGATGGCGGTCTTCATCACCAGCCGGGTGGCTCGCGGGCTGGCCTACGCCCATGCCAAGACGGACGACGCCGGCAAAACTCTCGGCATCGTCCACCGCGATGTCAGTTTTAAGAACGTCATGATCGCCTTTGCCGGTGACGTGAAATTGACCGATTTCGGCATCGCCAAGGCCCGCGGCTTTTTGCAGGACAATGAAGGCGAAGTCGTGGCGGGCAAGGCCGATTACATGAGCCCGGAGCAGGCGGATTTTCAAGTGACCGACAAACGGTCGGATATTTTTTCCACCGGGGTCGTGCTCGCGAATCTGCTTTTGGGTTATAGCATTTTCAAAGGATCGAGCGCGGAGGAATCGCGCGACCGGATCATGACGCTGCCGCTGCCGAATTTCTGCCAGCTCAACTCGCGCATCGATGAGCGCCTCAACGAAATCCTGCATCGCACCCTGGCGCGCAACCTGATGGAGCGTTACGCTACCGCCGATGAATTGCTCTACGACCTGGAGTATTATATTTACCATAAGGGTTACGGGCCGACCAACGAGACCTTGGGCAAGTTCATCCGTGAGTTGTTCGCCGAGCAATTGCGCGACTACCAGGCGCATCGCCAGGCCCAAGGCGAGCGCCGCGTCATGCAGACGACGGAAATGGGCCATTAGCATAAATCGATGACGTTCGCGACGAGTCATTTTTGGCGCAATCGAGGTGCGAGCGGCGAGCTGATGGCTCGGGGAGCGCGGGCGTCCCGCCGAAGGCATCAGTGCATCGAGGCGGATTCACCCATCAGCGAATGGCTTCAGTTCCACGCTGCCACCTGAATCGTTCCGATCCTCCAGAATTTGAAGAGAAAGAATTCCAGCAAAAAAGAGCCCGGGCCGGTCATGCTGGGCCTGATCCAAACCCGTTGCTCGCCCGATGCGGAGGAGAATTTCACCCGCGCCGCCGCGATGATTTCGCGGGCGGCCGCGAAGGGCGCGAGCATCATCTGCACGCCGGAGCTGTTCCGCTCGCAGTATTTCTGTCAAAGCGAAAATCACGACTATTTCAAGCTGGCGGAGACCATTCCCGGCCCCAGCACGGAGGCGCTGGGCAAATTGGCGCGGCGTTATCGCGTGGTCCTGATCGCCTCCCTTTTTGAAAAGCGCGCCGCCGGCGTTTATCACAACACCGCCGCCATCATCGGTCCCAATGGAAAACTGCTGGGACGCTACCGCAAGATGCACATTCCGGATGACCCGCTCTATTACGAGAAATTTTACTTTACACCGGGCGATTTGGGGTTCATCGCCTGGCCAACGCCCCTGGCAAAAATCGGCGTCTGCATTTGCTGGGACCAATGGTATCCCGAAGCCGCGCGGTTGACCGCGCTGCAAGGGGCGGAGATTCTGTTTTATCCCACCGCCATCGGCTGGCATCCGAGCGAAAAAGCGGAATATGGCGCGCGGCAGTATTCAGCTTGGGAGACGATTCAGCGCAGCCACGCCGTCGCCAACGGATGCTATGTCGCGGCGGTCAATCGCGTCGGGCTGGAAAAGCCGGAAGGCGGCGACGGGATTGAGTTTTGGGGACAGAGCTTTGTCACCGCGCCCTCAGGGCAGATTGTGGCCAAGGCGAGTCTCGATCAGGAGGAAGTGTTGCTGGTCCCAGTCGATCTGGCGCAGATCGATCGCACCCGCACGCATTGGCCGTTTCTCCGCGACCGGCGCATTGACGCGTATGGCGGCTTAAGCCGGCGTTTGATTGATTGATTGATTGATTGAGCGGGCATCCGACAAGTGAGCCAGGGCGGGCGTGGATCACCGGGGCTGGCGGGTTGATCGGAAGTTATCTCGCGCGCTCTCCTGACCGGCCGCCGTGGCAAATCAGGCCCCTGATCCGGGCTGATTTAGATTTGACTGATTTCGCCGCGGTGGAACGGCGGTTTCGCGCCGACTCTCCTGATTTGATTATTCATTGCGCGGCTTTGTCCAAAAGCCCGGATTGCCAGGCACACCCCGAACTGGCGAAAAAGATCAACGTCGAAGCGACGGCCCATCTGGCCGCCCTGGCCGGTGAAAGCGATTTCATTTTCTTCTCCTCAGACCTGGTCTTCGACGGGCGCAAGGGGAACTACCAGGAAAACGACGCCGTCAATCCCTTGAGTATTTATGGTGAGACAAAAGTGGCGGCGGAAGAGATTGTTTTGCGGAACCCCCGGCATATCGTCGCGCGCACTTCCCTCAATAGCGGGACGACGCCCAAAGGAAACACGGCCTACAACGAACAGATGCGCGAAAGTTGGCGCGAGGGCCGGACTTTGAAATTGTTTGTGGACGAGTTCCGCTGTCCGATTGCCGCCGCCGTCACGGCGCGGGCGCTGTGGGAACTGGCCGCGCGGCGGCAGCCGGGGCGTTATCATTTGGCGGGCGCGGAGCGATTGTCCCGCCTGCAAATCGGCCAGTTGCTCGCCGCCCGCCATCCAGAGTTAACCGCCCGGATGGAAAGCTGTTCCCTGCGCGAATACGTGGGCGCGCCCCGCCCGTCTGATACCTCGCTGAATTGTTCCAAAATTCAATCCTTGCTTTCCTTCCCCCTTCCGGGCCTGACCCAATGGCTGCGGGACAACCCGCAAGGGTCGTTTTGACAAATAAACTATTGCGTTGTCGGCGGCTTAAATTATTTGAACCTTCTTACCCATTACGAACATGGCGGAACAGAAAATGTCAGCCGCCTGCCCCACCCGCCAATCGCTCCAAACACGCCGGGGCTTCCACGCCGTCCTCCATTGCTTCCACAATGAGGTCCATCAGTTCGTCGTCAGAAAGGGTGATCCGCTGGTCTTTTCGGATGGCTGAAATCAATGCCGCCTCATCACTCATGCCAAAATCTCCGTTGAGGCAAACACTCACGGCATCAACCGGCGAAAGCGCCTTCAACCTTTCAAAATGTCGTCTATAGGCATTCACTGATCATTAGATTGGCCTCAATGACGGTCCCATGAGCGGCAAAGGCATCCTGCAGGTCGTTTTCGGTTGTGTTAAAGGAAAGGTTTCCAACAAACAGTTTGTTATTCATGCGATTTTGCGCTGTCACGTTCCCGAAATCCCGAACTCCGCTTTAAGAATTATCATTGAAAAATATTCGCATGGTGATTTGGCGTTTACAATCGGGGCGGTCACTGACTATGGTTCAGGTAGGAGATGAAGGGTTTAAGCAAAATGCTCAATGAGCTGGACCCCGGAATTTAGACCAGTGGTTAAGATGGACTTTTATAGGTCTGCTGTAGATAAGAAAGAGCAGATTTATGAAAGCAAAACGGAAACG
>JBKQWF010000013.1:0-23634 GCA_052139695.1 Limisphaerales bacterium | reverse complement strand
GCGAGAAGCTTTATCCGCTCGCCGAAGCCGTGAAGATGGTCAAGGAACGCGCCAAGGCGAAGTTCGACGAGACCGTCGAGGTGGCGATGAATCTCGGTATCGATCCGCGCCACGCCGATCAGATGGTGCGCGGCGTGGTCAATTTGCCGAACGGCACCGGCCGCGCCCTGTGGCATTGACCGAGACGGTCGCCGCGGTCGGCGTCTCGCCGACCGCATCTTGCCGGTGCTATACGATTCCTATCGAAGCATTCAGACGTGGCGCTAAGGTTAGGCGAGGATTTGGGGAGTCCTGTGATTCCCCCCTGAGCGGACGCGAGCGGTCATGGGGATACCCTTAGCCTTGACGCTGGAACACGACAACGCGAAGGGACGGTCAAACCCAGGCCCAATCAGGGCGAAATTTGCAGTGTGCCGATCCCCAATCGTGGCAGCGCCAGAGTGAAAACCGCGCCGCCTGTTTGGTCCTTTTGCCCCACGAGTTCCTTGATGACCTGTCCGTTTAACTGAATGAGCTCGATCTTTGAAGCCGTTCCTTCATATCTGATGGTTCTGGGCCGCTCGTCAAACGAAGCATTGAATAACCGGAAGAGAATTTTGCCGTCACTGTTTCGGATTGACGGAATTGACCAGCCGCCGCCCTCCACCGTCAGGAGAGATTTTTGCGGCTCATCAGGGCTGGTCGCGGAGGAAAAAACCACCGCCCGTAGCGCCTCGTTCCACGCATTGCCGCGGGCCCACAGATTCGCCTTCTCCCAATTCCCAGCGTGCGGCAGAAGGGCATATTTCACTTCGGTCGGGCCCTGGATCGAGTAGTCGCGTCCCCAGAGGCCCGCGCCGCTGTATTGTAACGTCAGCCCAAGGGGATAATCCGAAGCGTGGGCGTAACTCGCGGTGTGATCGGCGAAGAGCGCCAAACCGAGACGGTTGGTCGCATCGTAGGCATCGACCCAATGGAGAATGACGTTGTTCTTGATCTCGGTCCAGGCGTCAAAAAAAGTGTTGGTCAATCGGCTCTCCGCCACATCAAACGGCGCGTCCTTGTAAATCTTCTGCCCGGCCAAATTCACCGGGAACAATGCCAGCAGCTTGAATCGATCATCATAAAATGCCTTCCGATCGTGCCCACGATGGGAGGCCGCAATCTGTTCGAAGTCAGAGCCGATTCCCGGACTGCCATGCCAGTCGATTCTCAAATCGAAGTCTATTCGGGGTTCGCCGTCAGCCAGCGTGATCCATTCTGTCACCGCGTTCGAGGCAATGGAACCGCTGATCCGCGCGCGAAGCCGAACTGGACCGTTTTCGAGAATCTCTATCCTGGCCGCGCCTTCAGCGGTCGAGAAAAACCGCTGCTGATCGTAAAAATACCCGCGAATTTCGTTAAAGCGCCTGGCGTCCGATCGGTTGATGAATTCGCGGTTATCGAGTTTCTTTGCCACCAGGCTCCGAAAAGAGCCGCCTCTTTCAGGATCCAACTCCAGCCTGTAATAATCCGTCTCCAGCGTCACGAGGCCGTTGGATTCTTGACTGGCTTCCGCGCCTTTGGCGGGCGCCGCGGGCGCCCGTTGCACCCGGTAAGTGCTGTAACCCAGGGACGGCGTCGAAGCCCGAAAGAGGATTTCCCTCGGCCCTATTCCAACGACTTGCGAAGGGACTTCCTGTCCCGACATGCTGCAAATCCGCGCCGCCGGACCATTCCAGTTGTCGGGCAGTGAGGCGCTCACCAGGCCTGTGCGCTCTTCGGCCAGCGTGTTGAAAACGCGAACAAATAGTTCCGCGTTCGTGCCGGACTCGGGCGCCAACGCCGCCATCGAGCGGGTGATGATTTCGTCGCTGGCGTTGCGGGTGGCATCGGTCCAGCGCGACACATAATCCGCCCATGTCTGGCCGCCCCGCCTGTTGTAGGGCACAATCCAGCAATCATGATGCTGCGCCAGCAAGAGGGTTCGCCAGCCTTCGTCGAGCGGGGCTTCCGGCCAGGGCCGCCCCCGCCAAATGCTGGCCAAGGCCGCCAGCTTTTCGGCCATGACGATGCGGTTCTCCGCGCTTCGCACTTCCTGCGCGATCCTTTGCAGGACTTGGGCGCCCCAGACAAGGCTCACGTGAACGTCCTCTTGACTGAAGTGCCAGTTCAGCGCCGTTCCTTTATCCGCCACGTTCTCAAAGTAGTTGCGCCAGGTCGTGTATTCCGTTGGCTGATAGGCGGCATGCCCATCCCCCAGCCACGGTCCGTTACGCCATCCCGCGTCTTGCAAACACATGCCTACCGGATGGCTAATCCCGGCCCGTAGCGCTGCCTGGATGTAGGCAGGGGAGTTCGCGGCGGCGATGGTTTCCCACGTTGAACCGCGTTTCAGTGCTTCAATTTCGTATCGCGGCACAGCCGGGATTGAAGTTCCGTCCGGCCCGGTCCAATTGACTAATTCACCGCCAAAAGCCTGCGTGTATCCGCCCCAGCACGTGTTCGGGTTCTTTAAGACCGCGTGTTTGAATCCGAACGATTTGAGGATTCCCGGCAAGGCACTGGTAAAACACGGTTCCTCGGAGCAATACGTCGTGAATTGGGCGTTGGGGAATTGTTCCCGGATTTTGCGCATGCCTCGATCCAACTGCTGGATCACGCTCTCGCCGGAGATGTTCCAAAGATAACTCTGCCCATAGGCGGGATTGACGAACTCGACTCTGCCCTGCGCGGACTGGTCGGCGGCAAGTGATTTAAACGCTTCGAATGCTTCTGGCGTATTGGTTCGCGCGAAATCCCAAGTCTCAGGTTCAATTTCCAAATTCAGCTTCCAATCCGCATGCTGTTTGAGCCCATCCACCATGAGTTGCGTTACATAAAGAGGGTAGTGCCCGTAAACCCCGCCATGATAGCCGTCAGCAAACCAGGCTTGCTGCGCCACGACGTTGCAAACTCCCCCCAGCAGAAGAACGCCGGCCAGTCGAACGAGATGTCGCAGTGGCGTCATTGATCCTTGACAATATCACGCCAGACGCGCCCGGTCACTTCGGAAAATCCCAGCCAAAGAAATTTGAAATTTCACGGCGAAGCTCGGGGCGAAACTTGACTTGTTTTCCGGGTCCTTTGATTCTTTGTTTTTAACCACAGAGACACCGAGGCACAGAGATGCAAATCATCCGATCCACGAGGCGCAATTGCTCACGTATCGGAAGCTGGCCGGAAATCTCTTGGCCTGCTCGTCAATTTCAACGTTCCGACCCTCAAACAAGGAGTCAAACGCGTGGCGTGCGGCGACCTGTTCAAGGATGAAATGGGCGGGCGGAGTTCCGCCTTTCGGCTCATCAGTCTTCTCTGTGTCTCTGTGCCTCTGTGGTTTCAATCCTAAATCTTCCAGATAATTCGACGAGATTTTGGGCGTAAGAATCTAAGAGCGTGTTTTAAAACCAGGGCTTCATCCTCTACGGCATGTGGTTCTGAAGACCAGCGAAATAATTTTGCCCTCCGCACGCTTTTAAGGCATGTTGGGCCAAGGAAATCAGGTTACATGAACCGGCAATTTGGCGAGTTCACAGCCAGCGAAATATATTGTTCCAAGTGCAAGCGCTCCCAACCGGTGCGGGAGCGGTTGCTTCTGGTGCTCCCATCGGGCGAGCTTCATGAGTACCTTTGCGCCCAATGTGGAGCCTCAGTTGGCACCCGAACCGTCACCGCGGGAGAACTCGTGCCAGCCATGCCAGCTTCGCCTCCCGGTGGCGATGGTTCTTCTCCTGCCGACAGGCCCCGGGGGCGCAGCCAGGGTGGAAACGCAACGCTCCTTTCCGGTCATTCGTGATACGGTTGAATTTCGAGGAAGTTGAAGGCTTGTTCCTGGCCGAAGGGGCCGGCGGGGTGGGCCGGATCCGGCCAATCGCTCACGGTCAGCATAGCGGTGGCGGCTTGGGCACGGAAAACTTCCCAATGGTAGGTGATGCAGATGGGAATTTTGGGCTCATCCGCTGAAGCGTAAACTTCAGTGAAGGAGCGGGTGGCATCCATCTCAGCGCCGTCAATTTGAAGGCGGGCGATGGATTTGGCATCTTCGACCTTCCGTGGTTTAGGGTGAACAAGATCGTCGTAGTCGCAGACGAACATTTTGCAGGAGTAAAGCCGGCCGGGTTGGAGGTTCTGGATGGTTTGGGAGAAGGTATTTGGTCCTTTCCCGCTCCGGCGCATCCAGAGAAAGGTGTTGCCGATGTGTTCAGGATCAGGGGGACTGATCAGCCCCATGTAGCGCCCTTGAATTCGGCCGTAACGTGGAAAACTCTTTGCCGCGATGCTTCCCTCTTCGGCGGGACGCAGCACCCAGCCGTCAACCCCGCGCTCAAAATCGGCGTTCTGAATATGGTTCGGAAAGAGAGGGTCGATGGTGAGCAGGTTCGTCTTCCCCTCAATGGCATAATGGCGGTAAAGCTTGCCCGCGAAGCGGACGGTTTCTTCGTCCGCGAGCAGGGAAGTCCACCAATTGAGACCTGCCAGGCCGGCCAGCGACGGCTCATTGGCCACCAGGTTCATCTGTTGGTCCATCCAGACGTGGTAATCTACGTTGGGCTGCTTGTTGAGGCTGAGAAAAGGCATGGAGAAAAGACCGAAGGTCAAGACCATTTGCTTCTGGATGCCCGGTTCTTTGGCCTGCCAATCAGCCAACCCTTCGACGAATTCCCGCAGGGCTTTCCTGGAGCCCTTTTCGCTCGACATTTCGTGGAGGTAGCGCTCGGGACTGACGTAGTAGCCGCAGTTTAAAAGGCTGCGCAGAACATTCGTGCCAATGATCTCCTGGTTGAGCATTTTGCCGCTGCCCCCCACGTAGGCGTAGATCAATTTATTGGTAAAATGCTGGTCCGCGTGAATCTTCTGGAAAGCGTCGGAATATAATTGATAGGAAGCCCGTTCCTTGTCGAACCGGGCGCGCCGTTCGGGTGTGAGAACTGGAACCCATTCCGCGATCGGGCGATTGACGATGAATTCGTCAATAATGATCCCGTCGATGAAGGGGCTGTTGGTAAAGAAGCTTGTCCAGTAAGCGGCGTGCTCGTCCGCCGTCTTGGCTTGGGGGTTGATGCCGGCTTCAACGAGGTATCGTTTGCCCTGGCGATGCCAGGCTTCAATGTCGGAGCTGGCAAGTTTGAGGCCGTTGGGAATGATGGTCGTGGTGATATTGGGGAGAACGTCACGCCTGAGAAATTGCAGGTCATAAGGCCCGTAAGCCTTGATCGTTGGTTCATAGCCCAATCCACTGTAGATCAGTTCGGGAATGGCTTTGACGGTGAGGTGTTCGACAGCGCCGGCCCCCTGGCCTTCGATTTGGAGGGTATGCCGCCCTTGGGAAACACAATGCATGGCTTCGCGTGCCGGGCCATTCGTGGCGTCAGGGTAAATCGGAACTTCCCCGGGAGCAGCTTTGTCCAACGTCAATTGGACCGCGCCCTCACCCGTCACGGTGAAAGAGATGAAAATCCAGCCGGCAGTGGGGCGAACAAACGAAAAGGTTTGCGCGCCCGGGGCGGGAGCAACATCCAGCCGCAACTCAACGAGGTTGTTGAGTTGGCGATGGTCCGGCATGGCGGAAAGGCCGTTGGGCGGGTCCGCGAATCCGCACAGGAGACCAAGAGATGTGGCCAGGCAGGTAGCGAGCGTTCGTTTCATAATGCGGCGGCTGTTTTATTCCCTTCATAAAATACGGATGCGCCGCGAAACGGAAACTCTTTTTACGCCTGAGTTTGGTTATGCGCTGACCAGCGTTTGTTCCTGGAGGATGAGGGGAACATCCGTCCGGCCCTCACCTTTTGAGGAATTTCAAAACCGCTTCGGTGCGGGAATGGACGTGCAGCTTGTTATACACCCCTCGAATGTGGAAACGAATGCCATCCAGGCTGATTCCAAGCTGGTCGCTGATCTCTTTGTACCGATTCCCCAGGGCCAATTGCTCCAGGACTTCGCGTTCCCGGGGCGTGAGTTTTTCGACGTTGGCCGGTTCGGGGTCCGCATGGCGGAACCGCTGGACAATGCGCCGGGCGATTTGCGGCGTCATCGGCGAGCCGCCCTGGCTGACTTCTTCAATGGCTTCGACGATGCGTGAGGGCGCCGTGTCTTTCAGCAAGAAACCGTCGGCGCCAGCCAGGATGGAATTAAAGAGCGAATCATTGTCATCGTGAATGGTCAACATAATCACGAGCACCTCCGGCAATTGGTTCTTGAGGAGCCGCACGCACTCGACCCCGTCCATTTTGGGCAGTCTGACATCCATCAATACCACGTCTGGACTTTGTTTGACAACGTCGGCCAGGGCCGATTCCGCGTCGGGGTAATCGGCGACGACGCGAAGCCGCGGGGAGCGTTTGAGCAGGCTTTTCATGCTCATGCGCAGGTCGTCGTTGTCCTCTACCAAGGCCACGTGAATACTCATAACTCCTGAAATCAAATTTGACCCGCTGTCCTCCCGCGTCCTTCGCGCGGTGGATAAGGCAGGCGCGCGAGGATGGACGTTCCGCCACCCAGGGAACTTTCGATGCTCAGATCGGCGCCGATCGCCTCGGTGCGGTAGCGCATATTGGCCACGCCGCCGCGGCGGCCGGCGGCCGCCAGGTCGAGTTTAAAGCCGCGCCCGTTATCCTGGATGCGAATCTCCAGCCCGCCGCCTTGAAGTCTCAAACCCAGGCTAACTGCGGAGGCTTCGGAGTGCTTAAGGATGTTGTGGAGCGCTTCCTTGACAACCATGAACAGGTTGTGCCGCACTTCGGCGGGCAGAGGCATGGGCGGTACCTCGGCCGGCAAATCGAGATGGCACGAAATGGTCGTGGCCTGGAAAAAGTCGTATGAATACTGGCTGATATACTGCACCAGGCCATCGAGCGTGTCATTGCGCGGGTTGGCCGCCCAAATGATCGTTCTGAGATCGCGAACGGCATTGCGGGCAGTATTGCCGATCATCGTGGCATAGGTTTCGACCTCGTTTGGCCGGGCCTTGTCGCCTTTGATTAGTTCGCTCAGGACGATGACATGAGTCAGGCGCGCGCCGACATCGTCATGGAAATCTCTGGCGATGCGCGCGCGCTCCAATTCCACCAGATGCGCCTGATGCTCGCGCTCGATCCGGCGTTGGGCCTTGACCTTTTCAACCCCGCGGGCCGTTAGCGCGATCGCCGTGCTACTGCCGAATAAGGCCGCGCCCAGGAACCACCATGTCTGCCAGAAGCGCGGCGGGATGACGAGCTGGAAACCGGCGGGTTGGGGGCTCCAGACGCCGTCGTTGTTGCAAGCTTGCACTTGAAACCGGTAACGTCCGTGCGGGAGGTAAGAATAGTCCACGCTCCGTTTCGCGCCCCCCTCCACCCAATCGGAGTCCAGCCCTTCCATCCGATATTTGAAGCGCACTTTTTTCGGCGCCGAATAACTCAAGGCCGTGTAGCGGATCTCCAGCCGGGTTTTTCCAGCAGCCGCGATCAGGACTGGCAGCGCCGACAAGTCGCATGGGTTGCCGTCGATCATGACCTTTTCGATCACTACCGGAGGCGGCAGCGGTTGGGCTGTGACGGCATCCGTGCGCACGACGGCCACGCCTTTTAAGGTCGGGACAAGCAATCGTCCGTCTTGGGTCATGCACCCGGAAGGTTGAAAAGCACAGGTGCAGGCGGCGGAGAGCATGCCGTCGGATTGATCGTAGCTGGCGCAGGTGAAGTATGGTGTCTTACCCTGGGCGAAGGCCTCGAGGGCTGCTTTCTCTACCGAGAAGACGCCGTGTGGAGAAGTCAACCACAGACGCCCAAGGCGATCTTCGGCGATATGACATACGGTGTCGTCGGCCAAGCCGTCGCGGCTGGTGAAATGGGCGAATTCCCCGTCGCGCCACCGGCTGAGCCCTCCATCCGCCATCCCGATCCAGAGAGCGTCCTCTTTGTCCACGAGGAGGGACCAGGCCAAGTTGCTCCGCAGGCCATTGGTTGTGGTATAGGCGCTAAATGTGCCGTTGCTCAGGCAAAACAAGCCGGCGCCTTTGGTGCCCAACCAGAGCCGGTCCTGGTGGTCACCCGTAATGGCCACCACCTCGTAATCGTCAGAGAGCCACGGCATGGGCATTTTTTTCAGCCGCCCTTCCGCATAGCAGGCTAAACCGCTCCAATGCCCGAACCAAAGCCGCCCCTGGCGGTCTTCATAAATGGCATCCACCCGGTCGGAAATCTGCGTCCTGTCAAACATAGGGAAAAAGCGGCCGCCGCGAAATTGATAAACGCCGTGGGAGGATGTGCCCACCCAAAGGTTTGACTGACTGTCCTCGAGCAGGGACCAAACGTCCGTCAGAGGCAGCTCGCTGGCGCCGTAACGGACCATGTTGCTCCCTTCGAACCGGTACACCCCTCCAAAACTGCTGCCCACCCAAATGTCCCCTTTATGGTCCTGGCAAATCGAGTACACAGGAATGGTTAAGGCGGAGTCTCCCAGGATGCTGAATCGTCTGATCTGAAGCCGGACCAGCCCTCCGTCGAACAGTCCGAGCCATTCGTTGCCTTCACGATCGGCCAGATAACAGGAAACCGTTGTTCCCGGCAGACCGTTGGCGGCGTCCAGCCTGGTAACGTTCCCATCCGTCGCCACGGAGACGAAACCCTCGGGAAATCGTCCTAAAGAAAGACGGCCCCACCGATCTTCCCCCAGAGGTTCGAGCGAGGTTTGAACACCGGACACCTCGCTGGCCGCGCCCATCCAATTTCCGTCCTTGAATTTCCGTTGCCGGTAATTGGCCCAACCAACCCATAAGCCGCCGTCACGGCAGGGGGTCAGGCTTCTGATGCTGGGACGGGCTTCCAAATCCGGCAGATCGACCGATTCAAAACGGTCGCCTTTCCATACCGCCAGCCCGGCTGAGGTGCCTAGCCAAACCCGTCCCGCGGCGTCCGTCGTGATCGCGTGAATCTGTCCTCCGGCCAGGCTTGCTCCCAGCGCGACAGTCACAAGCTGGTTGGATTCAAATCGTACCAGCCGTCCGGCTTCGTCGGCCCGGCTGAGCATCCAAACCCTGCCTTCTTTATCTTGACATACATTGTCGGGCAAGATCGGGTAAAACGCGCGGTTGGAGGAAATCGCGGCCAATCTCTCCCCGGACCATCTCCACAATGCGCCGGATCGGGCGGCGAAGAGCAAGTCCCCTGAAGACTCTGGCAAACGAGCGATGATCTCATCCTGCTCGTTCCCGGAACCGAGCAGTTGCTCGAATCTGCCGCCTCGAAAAACTACCAGGCCGCCGCCGCGTTCTGTCGTGATGAAGAGCGTGTTGTTTGGACCCGCGAAGAGGCGGCCAATCCGGCTCTTGGGCAATTCCGGGCAATTCTGAGGCGTGAACACCGAGAAACTGGTTCCCTCGAACCGCGCCAGGCCCGCCAGCGTGCCCACCCAGAGGTAGCCGTCGCTGGTCTGAGCCAGGGACGTCACGGAAAGGTGCGGCAAGCCATCGGACATGGACCAGCTTTTGATCATGAAGTCCGTGCGCGGCGGAATGCCGCTCTCGACCGCGCTGCCGGAAATGGCGCCGCTATGAAGGCATATCGCCGCCAGCCAAACGCACGCGGTCAACCCGCTCATTCTTCGGGCGACAGCGGCGGTTTGCATTCAGCTTCGCATGATAATAGTCCATATCGCTGCGACCAAGAGCATTCTTCACTACATCATTGTGCAGGTGGTCAAGGTTGCGGCATTTATGGCAGGATAATCGGAAGTCTCATGAAATCCGTTAGGACAGCAGTCAGCCGGGCGATGCCGAGGATTTTTCTCGCGATGGCATTAATGGCGATGACGGCTCCTCTTCCCGCGGCAACGAATTCTTACGTGCTGGCCTATTCGGCTTCCGTTACGAACAACCCGCTCAAGGGCTTCATGCCCTACACGGGGGCCTACACCACATTTCCCTACAGCATGGAATGGAGCTATATGCCGTTGCGTGCCTTGATGAGCGGCGCCACCAACTTCGATTGGTCCAGCCTGGACAACCTTCTCGCCAGCGACGCCAGTCGGGGCCATCAGACCGTTTTCCGGGTGTATCTGGATTATCCGACGCTGTCCACCGGCATTCCCCAGTATTTGCTGGATGCCGGATTGATCACCTATAGCTAT
Source organism: Limisphaerales bacterium (assembly GCA_052139695.1). Lineage (GTDB taxonomy): Bacteria > Verrucomicrobiota > Verrucomicrobiia > Limisphaerales > Palsa-1400 > PLGF01. The sequence continues at coordinate 13,533 of JBKQWF010000013.1, read as the reverse complement.
AACGATTACGGCAACAACGGAGTGAGTGTCTGTCCGGACTATGGCAACTCCCTCTTGCAACAGGCCCTGACAAATCTTATCGCGGCGCTGGGCGCTCGTTACGATGGAGACCCTCGGATTGCCTTCATCACCGGCGGACTGCTGGGATTTTGGGGCGAGTGGCATACTTATCCGCACACCAATTGGTTTGCTTCGACGGCCGTGCAGGATGAAGTGCTTGACGCTTACGCGGCAGCCTTTTCGAGGACCAAACTCCTGGTGCGCTGGCCTTCGGGAACCAATCCGTCCGCAAGGCAAATCGGCTATCACGACGACTCGTTTGCCTATGAAACGATCGCTCCCCCCAGTTATATGTTTTCGGGCTTGTTGGAAGCGGCGGGTGAAACCAACAAATGGATGACACAGCCCATAGGTGGCGAACTTTACCCGCCGGACCAACTTTGCATTTGGGATACGCCTTCAAACTGCGTGCCCCCGGGCCAGGAGTTCACCAATTGTGTCGCGCTGACGCATGCTTCCTGGCTGCTGAACCAGGGTGTATTTGATCCGGGCTTCAGTGGACCGCAACAGGCCCTTGCCCTGGCCGGAAGCAAAAGCCTTGGTTACGAATTGTATGTCTCCAGCGCCGTTCTGCCGGACGCCACAATGACCGGGCCTTTGCACCTGAGCTTGCAAGTGCTGAATACCGGCATCGCGCCGTTCTACTATGACTGGCCAATCGTTTTGGGAGCGTTGAATTCCAGCAATCAACTCGCGAACGCATGGCAAGCCAGTTGGAAGCTCTCCTCCATTCTTCCCAAGGCGACCAACACCGTCTGGAACTGGACCCAAACCAATCACGGGCTTGCCCCAGGACAATATAAGCTCCTTCTCAGCGTCCAGAATCCTATGACCAACGGCTTGGCCTTCAGCTTCGCCAATACCGCGCAAAACGCCGATTTACCCGGCTGGCTGACTTTGGGGCAGTTTGCCGTCGCGACCGCGGCCGCGCAGCCGACGTTGCGCGCCTCCGCGTCGCCTTCCGGCCTCGCAATTACCGTGAGCAATGCGGGTCCGGGAGATTGGGCCGTGGAAGACTCTATTGACCTGGCTGAATGGGAACCTCTGTTAATCACGAACACCAGCACGGCCACTTGGAGTGTCACCGGCGTCGTCACTTCACCAGCGCGATTCTATCGTCTTGTTAGTCAACCTCGAACCGTGCTCACAAACGAAAAACTTAACCTAAAAAAATGAACCCCAAGTTGCCCGATAAATCAGAAAGGTAATCCAATGAAGACACAATCCGTTATTCACCCATTCCTTAGGCCGCCAGGACTTTTCTCGGTTTTGGCCGGTTTTGCCCTTGTCGCGACGCTCTTGTCGGCTGACAGGGTATTGGCTCAGAATCTGATGGTCGATTCATTTCCCGATGCCTCCACCGTCCAGGTGGGCAGCTCTCCGGGGCTGGATTGGGTGAACTATCGGGGCGACAACGTCGCGGTGACGTGGGACCCGAATCAGACTTCCCCTGGCAATCCCAACCCGGGAGCAATGTATGTGACAGTAGATTGGCCCGCTACCGGCGACCCCTCCTACACCACCGCTTGGACAGACATGCAGTTTGCCTTTTCCACGGGCGGCTCGTTCGATTCCTCAAACTATACAGCCTTCGAGTGTGACATCAAAGTCGATGTCACCAACTCCTCGCTCGCTTTAGACGGAAGCGATTACGGGGCGATCGAACTGATTTTGAACAGCCCTTGGCAAAACGTCGTCGGGTGGGCGCAATTGACCGCGACCAATGGCTGGCAGCACTTCGCGGGCTTTTTTTCCGCCATCCCGGGCGGAACTTATAATGAAGCGATTGTCGGACTTATTTCCCAAGGCACGGACACTTTGACAAACACCGTCTCCTATTGGATCGACAATGTTGTCTTTACCGCCCCGCCCGCGCAGAATACGAACCGGCCGCCCCTCAGCCTCGCAACGGCCCCGCCGCCGGGACTGACCTGCGTCTGCAGCCAGGGGGGAGGCACGTATCAACGGCAGATGATCCGAACCGCCAATAGCAATTATTCCTGGAACACGGCGAGCGCGACCGCCAATTCCACAACCTATGCCATGACAATTGCCGCCTATCCGGGACCGGCCTTTTCAGGATTCGAAGACCAAATGTTCCTCATTCCCCAATCGGGCATGGCCGGCACTCCGCAGGATAACGACATTGATTGGGATTCAGCCGACGTCGTGGACCTCGAGGTCGGGATCAATCCGGATCATACGGCCACCGGGACCTTTCAATACAAGGTCAACCAGCCCAGCAGTTGGAATGCCTCTCTGATTGTGACCAACCACTGCGCTACAGGTCCGTTGGGAACTTGGACTCTGACTTTCAGCAACAATACGAACGTCACTCTGACCGCCCCGGACAACACCAGCACGAATTTTAGCATCCCGGCAAGCGATGCGGCCGTTTTTGCGGATCCTCTCTATATTTACCTTGGCGACCAGCCCAATGTTAACGCGAACATAGGGCAATCCTCCACCTTCAGCCAGTTCTCTATCACTGGCGCCGCCAGCTCGCTAAGCGATAACTTCGTCTCCAACGGCTCACCGGGTCAGCCCTACAGCCTTGATCCCACGAAATGGGCAAACGACACCGCCTCGGACCCGCTCGGTATTTTCATTACCGCTCCCGATGCCAAATACTGGCTGACCTGGCCAACGCCCGATGGCGGATTCACCAACGTTTTTGCAACCGATAATCTCGCCAATCAAATCGGCAGCTCCCAATGGAAGACCCTTCCCAGCGCCGCCACGGGCTGGGTTTTGGTGGGTGGCGTGCAACGTTTAAGCGTTGTCAGCCAGTCCACGTTGACCGCGGCCTTTGGCTATAATCCCACGAATTGCTTCTTCGGCTTGTTTCATCAATAAAACCTTCGAGGGGCGCCGGCCGTGAACCCGGTGCCCCGCCCAACCTGATTCAGGCCCTAATGAGTCTTCTCCGACATCCATGAAGCACCGCGTGTGTCTCTTTTTGGTTCTGGCCATGCTTTCCCCCCGCTTATGGGCGGGCGGCGGCATGGCCCGGATTGCGGCGGGGCAATCCGGTAAAGCCAGTTGGTGGGCCGGGGTTATTGATCACGGCTTTCAAATGCCACTCGCTCCTGGTTATGAAGCGGATTTATGCGGCGATACTTACGGAAATCAAAGCCAGCCTTTGCTCTTATCCAGCGAGGGGGACGTCATTTGGTCGGAGGAACCATTCGCCTTTCAGTTCTCGCGGAATGGTCTGGTGGTGGAAACAAAGGGACAACCGTGGCTCCAGACTAAACATGGAGATTCTCTGCGGGACGCGTTTTTATTCGCAAGCCGCGCCTACTTTCCCCCCTCCGGCAAAACACCGCATGAACTGTTATTCCTGGCTCCTCAGTATAACACGTGGATTGAGCTGATGTATGACCAGAATCAAAATGACATTCTGAAATACGCGGCGGGCATCTTGGACCACGGATTTCCCCCGGGCGTATTGATGATCGATGACAACTGGCAAGAGAATTACGGGGAATGGGATTTTAAGAAGGCGAAGTTTCCCGATCCCAAAGCGATGGTGGCCACCCTGCATGCTCATGGGTTCAAAGTCATGCTGTGGATTTGCCCTTTTGTCAATACCAATTGCGAGGTTTATGCGGAGCTGGCCCGACGGAACTTTTTATTGAAGGACTTTTCGCGCGGCGTCGCCTTGGTGAAATGGTGGAACGGCGAGAGCGCCTTGCTTGATTTTACCAACCCGGAAGCACGCGCCTGGATGTGTTCGCGTCTGGATTACCTCCAGTCCGCTTTCGGGGTGGACGGCTTCAAGTTCGACGCCGGCGACAGCTCCTTCTACAAAGGAGTTGTCGCTTGTCAAGATGTCAGTCCCAATGCCCAGTCCGAGCTTTATGGAAAAATCGGGCTGCGCTATCCCCTCAACGAGTACCGCGCCATGTGGAAAATGGGAGGACAAGCGCTGGCCGAACGGCTGAGGGACAAGGAGCACTCTTGGGCGGATCTGAAAAAACTGGTGCCCAACATGCTGCTGGAAGGATTGATGGGTTATCCTTTTTCCTGCCCGGACATGATCGGCGGTGGCGAATACAAATCCTTCCAGGCCGGCGCCGTCATTGATCAGGAATTAGTGGTCCGCTCGGCCCAATGCCACGCTCTCATGCCAATGATGCAATTCTCGGTCGCACCGTGGCGGATTCTTGATGATGCCCATCTCCAAGCCGTCCATAAAGTCGTTAGGATAAGACAGGAGCACAACGACCGTATTCTCACCCTGGCGCGACAATCCGCCGGGACTGGCGAACCGATTGTCCGCGCGATGGAATATGTTTTTCCGCACCAGGGATACGAGCGCATCCATGACCAGTTCCTCCTCGGAACTCGGATTCTGGTCGCTCCTGTCTTGGAAAAGGGCGCCCGGTACCGGGCGGTCGTGTTGCCGCCCGGAACCTGGAGAGGTTTCGATGGCAGACGCTACTCCGGCCCCGCCAGAATTCTCCTGGCCGTCCCTTTGGACGATCTGTGTTATTTCGAAAAAGTGGATTGATTCAGGTTGACGCTAAGACGCTTTTGTGAAATAAACGGTCCATCGTTGAAATGTTGCCCTTGGGGAAGACCTTGGATTCGTTGCTTTTATGAAACGCTTGACAACTGCCGCGATCAGATTCAACAGCCCTCTCTTCTTGAGACGGGCCATAACCGCATCGTTCATTCTGATGCTATCCTCCGGTTGCGCCTCTTATCTGGCACGTAAAAGGCTGGAAGGAGTCGCCAAAGGCTGGTGCGAGATGATCCGCGCCAGCCAGGTTATTCCCGTCTATCCTCTCACCCAGGATCTGATGGTGGGAGATGTTTTCCTGACGCAAACGACCATAAGCGACCAGGCAAGCGAGTACAACAAGAATGGCTTTTTGCCCTTGGACGACCTTCAGGTCCGTCTGCCCTATACAAATTTTTCAAGCATTTATTTTGACGGCTATTGGAAAGATCAGTTTGGCGGAACGAATGCGCCTCATCCGGTGCCCGTCTTCACCAATGCATCCGCCGTCACCAATGGTCAAACCATCGTTTTGACCCAGGCTCCCATGCCGCGCGCCGCTTTTCCAACCTATTCCGTCCAAGCTCAAAGCGGCGCCGGTTTTAATGCGGCCTTTCCGATCCAAGGGATTCCAGTGGCCTTGAGCTACTTAAACAGCCAGCAAGTCAACGCCTCCGTAACCATTGCCGACGCGCGCACCTATGCGGGAGATACGGCTCAATTGTATGACTTATTGCGCCAATGGGCCGAAAGTCCTTCAATCAGGACGAATTTGGCCGGAATGGCGATGAATGATGACCAAAGAGAAGTGTTCCTGCGGGTAGTTTCACGCGTTTATTATGCGCGCGCCGTGGATGTTTCCCTGCAACGCGCCGACTCGCAGGGGGGCGGGGCCAAAGTTGGAACAGTGGGTGATGTGTCGTTGCTGGCAACCAATAGCACCAACGTCACGCCAAACTACACGAACCTCTTGAGCACTCTGACCGCGGCAGCCACCACCGCTGCCAGCGTGATTTCCAATGCCACTCAGATTGGCGGGGCGGTCAAGTTTGTCTCCGCCAGCACTTCCACGGTTGGACTTTCACAGTCCTTCGACAGCCTTCTGGCAGTCGGCTATCTGGGTTTCGATGTGCCCGTCTATACAAATGGGGATATCGGATATCCCATTCCCACTTTCCAACATATCAATGGCAGAGTCCACGCCCCCAAGGTTGAATCCCCCAATGTGCTCAATTCGTATAAGTTTGATACGAACACCGAAAACCACATGGCTGATATTAGTGAAAGCTATCATGCCGCCAAAAATCAATCCGCGTGGGACGCGGTCATCTTAGGGGTTACGGGCAAGAAAAACCTTGCGGATTTGGTTCGCACAGGGAGGCCGGAAGAGTGGGATCACGTTTATTGGGCGCTCAAGCACCGGTCCTTTTTAAAATGATTGCCATTGGAGAAGGATGATATGCCCACTTATTCCAAGACCTTGGATTTATCGGACGGGGTTGCCTTCGCGCGCGCTCTAAAGGTTTCAACCGACCTGGGTGATAAACTGGTTGCGATTACGGTTGACCCGGTAGGCGCAACCGCTGTCTGCACTTTTGCTCAAGGCAACGGGAAACCGGTGCCACCAACCGGTGATTCCTTGGCCTATGATGTGGACAATGGCGTGGAGTTTGCGCGTGCTTTGAAAGTCCACACCGACATAGATAACGAACTGGTATGGATCGTCGTCCATTCCGCGGCTGCCACCGCCGACTGCTGGTTTGTCTAAGCGAAACATCAGTGCGGCCATGGAAGAACCGACATCGAAGTCAACGGCTGGCTTAACAAACCCCGCCGGGAGTGAGGTTGCCGGCAATCAACCGTCTCAGAACCTCGCGAGCGGAAAACCCGCTCTTGCCTTGCCTGCCCAGGCGGTTGCCGCGCCGGCAACCGTGACCGCCGCTTCGCCTTTCCTGTCGGCCAAGTACCTGTCGGCCAAACTCGAGGAGGCCGAACTGTTGCTGGGGTATGCCGCCGAAGTCGGGATTAAGATCGAAGATGACGTTCGCGATAACGTTCTCAAGGCGAGGACGGCAAGCGATGCTGGCGGCATCACCGCGCAGACGGCGGCCAATCTCCTCAGTGCCCTCACGACACTGGCTGTGAATGTAAGGCCCGCCACCGTGGAGAGTTTGAAGGCTTGGGCCGACCCGGATCAGGAAAGCGATCAGCAAATCCGCTTATACCGGCCCATCGCCATCATTGTTGGCTGCGTTATCGTGGTCTTCTCCTTGCTCACTTTTGTCAGCAAAAACATCTCGGATAAGATTACGGCGGACACGGAATCGGCAAACGTTCTGGCCTCGAAGTTGAGAGCTGAACTCGGTCCGTCGCCGCCTGCCTCCAACCAGCCGCCAACGGACGCGATGGCCCCGACCAGGAATGAGCCTGCGGTTTCGCCAGACCAGGTTTGGTTCGGACCCGGCGGAATTCCATCCGGGCTTTCGGATAAGGAAATCATCGCTGACCTCCAGCAATTCGCCGCCAGCATGCGGGAAATTGACGGTTACACCCGGCAACTGAAATACTGCCTGTTTGAGTCGTCCCAGCATCATTATGCCAGCATGCAGACGAATCGGGACCCCCTCGAACTCACGCCAGGATTGAACGTCCGCCTTTCCCAGGAGCTTACCGACAGGATCGCGGAGTATCAGCAAGTGAGGAGCTTTGGCAACCAGGTTGTCGAGAAGGTGACGGTTTACTACGGCGCTATCGCCACCAGCGTCCTCCCCGTCCTGTATGCCCTGCTGGGAGCGGTCGCTTATTTGCTTCGCTCGTATGAGGAGCAGTCCAGGAATCGCACCTTAATCTCGGGCGAGAAGCCCATTGCCCGGCTTATGGTTGCCGGCATTGGCGGTTTGGTTGTCGGCCAATTCAACAACGTCACCCAAGGCATTACCATTTCGCCGTTCGCGGTGGCTTTTCTGGTCGGATACGCGGTGGATGTCTTCTTTACTTTCCTGGAGGGCCTGCTCCAGATCTTCAAACGGGGTTCCGCCAATACGGGCTCCCCAGGGATGCCGCCCAAACCGTAGCGTGGCGAGGGTCGCGGGCTACATTCGCGGAGAACAGTTAGCCAAGCCTTGCAATCATGCTCCGGCGGCCTTCCATAAATTCACGCACGATACTGTTGGAGAGCGAGAGCTTTTGCTGGATGGATAAGTCCTCGCGATTGTGGAGAAGGATCATGCAGATGCTGAGCAAGTCGCCGCTGCCGGTCAAGTTCACGACGGGGCTGGCAGGATGCGCCGGCTCCCGAATCAATTGGCCACCTGTAAAATAGCCGGCGCCTTCTTTGCCCATGTGTACGACGACTGATTTAGCGCCTGCATCCGTCAGGCGTCGCAACGCCGTCGCTAAATCCGCGCTCTCGGTAAATTCGCAAAGCTCGCGAACGTTCCCGTGGGCCAGGTCCACCCACTCCAATGTGGCGCGCAGCCATTTCTTGCGCCGCGCTATTTCGCCGGGCTCGCCGCTGGACCAGCGCGGGTCAAAATTAATGTCCAGCGACGTGGTTAAGCCCCGGCGGCGGGCTTCGGCGAAAAGTCGTTCGTTGCCGCCTTCCAGCATCGATTGCGAAAACCAGACGTCGGCGCGCAAGAGGTGAGCGCAGCCGTCGAGCGCTGTTAAATCAACGTCTTCAAAGCGAAGAGTCTCATTGTTCGGCAAACAACTGAGAAAGTGCCGGTGGCCATTGCTGAAATTGAGGGCGACGGACGTGCCGGTTTGGCGCCCGGCATCGCGGGCGAGGCACATGGTTACGCCCAGTTTTCTCATCGCCTCAACCAATTCTTGGCCAAGATGGTCCGCGCCAATCTTGCCCGCGAATCGAACGCTGGCGCCCAGGCTGGCGGCCATGCAGGCGCTATTCGCTCCGCCGCCGCCCACCGTTTCGATGACGGCGGCCACAGAAGTTTCGCCATCCTCAAGCAAGGCTGCGGAGTCTGAAACGTTCAGCAATTTTACATCGCGATTAAGATTGCCGACGATGCAAACCGGCGCGCCGGTGAAATGGAGGTGACCGGTCATTGCCGTATCGATTTATCGACAGTCTCAAGATCCGGAACCGACAGCCTTCCGCCTATTTTTTCCACCGAAAGGCCGGCGGCGACGGTCGCCATCCGCAACGCCTCTCTCAGCTTCATCTGTTTGACCAGACCATAGGCAAACGCTCCGTGAAAAATATCGCCTGCCGCGGTCGTATCGACGGCTTTGACCGGCAAGGCTGGAAGGTGAACTTGTTCGTTGCCATCGTCAAAAGCGACGCCCTGTGCGCCCAGAGTCACGGCGGCCACCTTGCCATTGAAAGCTCGCAACTGCTTTAAGCAGCCGCGCCAATCGCTGATCACGTCGCGTTTACCCGTAACCTGGCTGGCGAAACGCTCGGAGCAAACCAAGTAGTCAACGCGTCGCGAGAGGGCTTCCGTGCCTTCCCGGAGCGAGCCGGCGTCCAGCACCGTCATGGCCCTCGGAAATGTTTTCATCGCTTCCAGGGAAGCGCTTAGTTCGTGGCCGTCAAAGAGGAGCAGCCGTGGTTGAAGCGCAGCGATTTCCGCCTTAACCAACGCAAGACTCCCGGTCGGACACTTTCGATTGCAAATGGTGCGCGAACCGTTCAGGCGATTGCTGAAAATCGCGGAGACTGGGGTCACATGGCCAGGGCGCTGTTCAACAAGACGGCAATCCACCCCTGCCCGGCGTAGTTCTGTCACCGTGCGACGGCCATATTCGTCCTCACCGACCACCGCGGCCAGCGCTGTTGGTACCCTCCAATGCGCCAGCAACCAGGCGGCGTTGGCGGCCGGACCACCGCCGGATTCCAGCAGGAGTTCGGTTTCAATTTTGGAATTCTCCGCCGGAAAGCCATCGACGACGAAACAAAGGTCCCAACAGGCGTGGCCAACGCAGAAAACATCTACGCTCATGCCTGCGGGCTCCCCAGCGCCTGTTTGATTTGCGACATGATTAAATGTTCCACCACCAAATGGATCGCCTCAACTTGCGGGGTCGAGGCAATAGGCGCCAGGATGGAGACGGTGGACTCGCGGTGCATGACGCCGCCGTCGAAACCAACCAGGCTGATGGTGCTCGCGCCCGATTCATTGGCGAAGCGAATGGCCCGCGCCAAATCGGCGGAGAATCCCGTGCCGCCATGCACCGAGCAGGCCAGCACCACGTCGCCGGGCAGCAACAGTCCGCGCATTAAATTGACAAAGACATCGGCACGCTCGGCGTCGTTGGCCCACGCGGTATAAAGGCTCACATTGTCCGTCAGACATCGAGCGTCGAATGGCCGCCGCCCTGGCGGGATGACGAATTTCGCCAAGTCACAGGCGAAGTGCTGGGCGGTCGATGCCGAACCGCCGTTGCCCAGAGTGAAGACGCGGCCCTTGCGCCGGTAGCATTCCAGCAGGAGATCGCAAGCGCGCGCGATCGCTTGATGGTCCAATGTGCCCAACAGCTCGCGCGTCTGCTGGAGGAAAGACGAAATGGTGGTGGCTGTGTTTGGCATTGTTCGATTAACGAATATCGGCGCCCTGCTTCCGTGTCCAGCTTCTTGAACAGCCCCAAATCCCCGCCCAGCGCGACGGATCTCATGGCTTGGGGAGCGCGACCGTCTCGGTCGCCGCGGTCGGGGTCTCGCCCACCGCATCTTTCCAGTACTATACAATTCCTATCGAACCTTTCAGGTGCAGCGCGATCGTCAGGCGAGGATTTGGGGAGTGCCGCCGACTCACTTTGTCCGGTTGACAAGGACTTGGTCGATCGCGCCGGCCAAGCCCTCGGACGTGTAAGGTTTGCCCAAGAAGCTCTGGGGCTGCTCGGCATGGTCTCCTGTCATCACTTGGCCCTTGTCATAACCGCTGGCCAGGATCAGCGGGAGGTCGGGCGCGAGTTTGCGTAGCGCGGACAAGGTCTCCCACCCGTCCATGCGCGGCATGGTCAGGTCGCAAATGACGCAGCGGATTTCATCCTGGCGTTGCCGGAACACCTCAAGCGCTTCGACGCCGTCCTTTGCTTCAAGCACAGTCCAACCCAGGCGCCTGAGGCAGCTTGCGGCCATGGCACGCACCATGGCCTCGTCTTCCACCAGCAGGACCGTCCCGCCTCGACGCCTTTCTGCCGGCAAGGCCCGGTCAGGCGGTGGGCGGACTGCTTCGGCTGAGACCGGCAAGAAGACCCGGAAGGTGCTTCCCCGGCCCAGTTCGCTTTCCACGGTCACAACCCCGCCGTGCGCCCTCACAATCCCAAGGACCAGGGCCAGGCCCAAGCCCCGACCGGCGAATTTGCTGGAGAAAAACAGGTCGAATAGGTTCTCAATATCCTGGCCCGCGATCCCGCAGCCCGCGTCCGCCAACTCCAGGCAAGCGTAAGCGAAATCCCGCGGCTGCCAATGTGTCGGGTAGCGATGCGCCGTGGGAATATCCGCGCGCGAGACTGATTTAACTGCCAGGCGAACGGAGCCGCCGTTTTCACCGAGGGCCACCCACGCGTTGGTGATCAGGTTGGTGAGGACTTGTTGCAGGTGGTCCACGTTGGCGCTGATGACGGGGCCGGGAGAGGGTAAATCGGTTTGCAGCGCGACTTTTCCCGGCATGGCCGCCCGGAGCATGGCCAGGCTCCGCTGGCAAAGTTCGGAAAGATCGGTTGGCTCGCGGTGGCCGAAGGATTGACCCAGGTAGGTCAGCATCTGCCCGCTCACCGCCGCCGCCTTCCCGGCCGCTTGCAGGGCCGCGGTCAGGCTCTTGCCGGCTTCACCGCCTTTGGGCAGGTCCAGCAATGCCAGGTCCAGATTTCCAATCACCGCGGCGAGGTGGTTGTTAAAGGTGTGGGCGATGGCTCCGGCCATGCGGCCCAGGCTTTCGGCCTTCTGTAGCTGGCGGTTGTGGGCTTCCAGCTTGGCCCTCTCCGCCTCCGCCTGTTTGCGCTCGGTAATATCGCGCACGATCACGACCATGCCAGTGATCGCTCCTTCGGCGTCCCGGACGAACTCGCTGTTCACCTCAACCTCGAAAGTACTTCCGTCGGGGCGCAACGCCCGGTACTCACTCGGCCCGGTGATAACGCCTTGGCGCTTCAGCGCGATTTGGTTCATGGCCCGAGGCCGGTCTGCCGGGACAAGGAAATCGGTGACGGGACGCCCTAGAAATTGGTCCTGTCGCACCTGGCCGAAAATCGCAAAGGCGGCGGGCGAAACCATGACGATGCGGCCCTCCCGATCCAGGATCGTGATATCATCGGGTGAGGCGTTGAGGATGGACCGATACCGTTCCTCGCTTCGCTGCAGGGCCACGTCGGCCTGTTTGAGCCCGACAATGCTTCTCCCCAGTTCATCATTGGCCCGGCGCAGTTCCTCGTTCGCCTTGGAAAGCTGCTCGGTCCGTTCGTTGACCAACTGTTCCAGGAACTGGTTGCGCTCCACCAATTCCGTCAGCGGATAAACTTCGCCCGCCCGCACCAGGGGATAGGGAATGGAAATGCTGCTGTGCGAGATTTTCCAGCCGGCCGGTTCCTTGCGGAAAATCAAAACCAGGCGGGCGGTTTCCCGGGACAGAATCTGGTCTTTGATCGGCAGGTGGATGGCAAAGAAGCCGGTCGCGACGGCGATGGAATCCGACAGCGACTGGAGCGCCAGGTCCTTGAGTTCGATGCGAATCGGATCTTTGACCTGGGCGAAATCCTGGCGCGTGATCGCGACCCATTCCGCCCGGTCTTTGACCAGGAAATCCCCGCCACCGGTGAAGCCGGAAAAGTCCTCGCTAAAATGTGTGGTCAACCGGTCATCGCGGGAGGAATACATCCGGAGATAGTCGTCAAACAGTCGCCGGATTTCCTGCTGGTCGCTTGCATCCATGCAGCCCAGCCAGTCTATCTGCCAGGCACACCGCCGGTGCCGGCCGGCCAGACGATGGAAACGGCCTGGCTCCGGGTCGAGAGTGCCTCGGTCGTTTTCCAGTCTCGGCCAACCAAGCAATCAATCTTCTGCTGAACTTCGAGGGACGGTGGCTTCACGAACGGCATTAGGGTAAACTATGCCCGACGACAAAGCAAGACGGCCGAAACGAGAGAACCAGAAGGCCGGCAAGGATCGCTCGGGATTCTCGCTTTTGCCGGGACCGTCGCCTCCTGCAACCCCGGCGCCGTCAACAAAGCATCGCGGCCCAGTTCGTCCAGGCTCAGGCTGAAAGCGAGGCTTTACAGATGAGAAAACTGGCCGGGAATTGTAATGGCCGCCGAGGATGGCGGGGCTAATATTCCCGTGGCTCGGCTCGCCATAGTGGCGCGCGTAGCCTGGCAACAAAGAAAGGACCGAATTATGGAGACTCCGCCAACGACCGAAGTCGTGATGCCTCCCCAAAAGGGAAGCGACAAAATCTGGACCATTCTCTGCCACCTTTCATTCTATGTCGGATTGCCATTTCTCTTGCCCCTGGTCGTGTATCTGGCGATGAGGCATGATTCGGCGTACGTCAGCGAAAATGCCCGGGAAGCGCTCAATTTCCACATCTCCGTGCTCATCTATTCGCTCTGCTGCGTTCCTCTGGTGTTCATTGCCATCGGAATTCCAATCCTGGTCATCCTTGGGCTGTTCTCGCTCATCATGGCAGTGGTGGCGGCGGTCAAAGCATCCGATGGCGGATGCTACCGCTACCCTTTGACCTTGCGCCTGGTCTAGCAGGCGCGGCTCAGACCTTCTCCCCGTTTTCGGTTTAAGCCGGGATTGAGAATTGCCAATTGAAGATTTTCAATCCCCAATTCTCAATCCGCCGCCTGCCACGCCTCTCAGCCACTTGGCCTGCTAAGCCGTAACGATGCAGTAGCAATTGAGGCCACTGTTGGTAAAGACTTGTGGGCGTATGATAAAGCTCACCAAGTCGTCCGACGAATCGGCTCACCAAACAGTGACCGAATTCATTAAACTCCAA
>JBKQWF010000012.1:0-23762 GCA_052139695.1 Limisphaerales bacterium | reverse complement strand
GCGCCGGCAATTCACTGGGCTGGAGCAACGCCCTCGGCGGCAATTCTATCAAGTGGACCAATAGTTCAGGCACACCGCTGGCCCCAGGCGCTTCCGCCAGTTTCACCTTTGTCAGCGACGATTCGCCTTCGGCCATTACGACGTCGCCTTCCGGGGAATCTGTCGCCTATGTTGGCGCGATTGATTTCAGCGAAGACGCGCCGGGAGACAGCACAGCCGTGTTCTCTCCCACCTTGGTTTCGCCACCGCCTCCCCCGATGCTGGCGGTAACGGTCAATCTCACGGGGGCGCCAAACTCGTTAATTCTAACGTGGCTCGCCACAAATGGCGCGTTCACTTTGCAATCCACCACCAACCTTGTGGCGCCGATCGTCTGGGCCACCAATTTCCCCACGCCGGTCGTCATCAACGGGCTATACACAGTGACGAATATCCTATCCGGCGCGCAACAATTCTTCCGCCTGGCCAATCCCTGAAGAGTCCAGACTGGAAAACCGGCACGTAATCTCAAAGCCTGTATTCTTACAGGCTTTGGCTCACAAACAAAGTGGCCCCTTGCCTCCTTCGTCGGCCCCAAATTGAAAACGGGGCCAATTTACCACGAACTCTGCTGCAAAACTTGAGCCCAAAGACGCCAACCCATGGCGACTACTTCGCAACGCCTAAATCTATTCTCTTGAGGAAAATTGCCCGGCACATTCACCGCGGCATCGGGATCCACCCAAGGGTGTTCCATGATGCATCCCCGCCAACGCGCAGAAAAAACTTGAAACCGAAACCAACTGGTAGGAGATTCCCACCATGACTGTGGTGGCCGATAATAAGAAACGGGTGACAATACGGCATGCCAAGCCCGGCGATCGATTTGACGTTCAAATCGCTGGCGAGGGGAAATTCGTTCTGACGAAATTGGAACCGATCCGGCAAACGCGTCCGGTTAAGGTGCGAATCGAAAAACGCGACGGTTACTCCGTTGGCGTTCTTGACCGCCCCATCAGCGAAGGCGCCATTAAAGAAGCGTTGAGTGAGTTTCCATGAAGTATCTGCTGGACGTCAACATCCTGCTCGCCGCCATTTGGGACAATCATCCTCAACACGCCAGAGCATTCGCATGGTTGGCCGGTAAAAGCGTTTTGCTCTGCCCGCTTGCCGAACTCGGCTTCCTGCGCGTAAGTTCGCATCCAAAAGCGATCCATGCGCCGATGGAGAAAGCTAGAGAACTGCTGAAAAAATTCGCGGATGAACGCCATGCCGAATGGATCCCCGACGACCTCCCCGCCCTTGAGTCGAACGCCAAAAAGTCAGAAGCCGTCACGGACATGTACTTGGCTGAACTCGCTGCCAAACATGGCGTGTGTCTGGCCACGTTCGACAGCGGGATCTTCCACAAGTCCGTTGAGGTTTGCACCCAAAGCCCGAGGTAATTGCAACCGTCCCGTCCCAATCTGTCGCACTACTCTACTGAATCTCAGCCTCGCGAGGAATGGTGTGAGTAGCATTAGCGAAGCGTATTTCCGCGCTGCCGGTGGCGTGGTAAATACGGACGCGGTGCGAGCGGGAAAGGGGGCGGTTGTCCAGGCTGCGCAACGTGAAAATCGGGGGAGAGTCATAGTCCATTCCGCCCCAAGTCTTGGCGTGAAAAGCGACGAACGTGGGCGATTCGGCAAGAAAACCATACCGCGGCAGGACGACCTTGCCGCCCAAAGGCGATTGGCAGACGTAGTCGGCGGTCCCGCGGTTGATGACGATTTGCGTGGCATTGCGTCCCTCGCCGAAAACCGTCCGCTCGACCTGGCGATCGGGAGTCAGGAATTCATGCTTTGTCATTTGGCTGCGGGCGGTCAGATCATTGAGCGGAGAGAGAATCTCATAAGTGTTCTTGATGAAACGGTCCATGGGATGCATCCCGGCCGCCCAGCCGTTATCGCCGTGAGTGAACAAGGCCGGGTCTGCCGCGCCTGGCGCCCGGTTTGACCCGCTGCTCTCTTTCCAGATTTCCTGCCGTTTCCAATACAGATGTTCCGGCATCTCGTGGTAGTTCAACGGGCGCGCCAGGCTGATGTGGCGCAGGACATATTCGGCGGCTTGCCGCGGATCGTATCCGTACTTGCCATACATGGCGACGCAGTCGCGATAGACCAGATCAAAGAGCGGCACCGCCACCGCTCCCAGCTCCGGCATGAGCTTTTCGTTGTGAAAACAACGTCCGCTCACGCCCGTGATTCCCTCAAAGAAGTCACTGTGCGGGACAGCCCACTCCTGTCCATCCTCGCTTCCGAAAATGCCAAACGTGTCGCGCGCGTAATCGGAAAGCGCCTGTTTCCAGCGCATGTCGTCGGACCGCGTGAGCGGATGGGCTGGGTCGAAACATTCCTGGAGGCCGGCGGCATAAGTTGTGTCAATGAAATAGGAATTTGCGTCGGAAAGACTCTTGACCGCCGGCAAATTTTGCGGGCGTTTCGCCAATTCCAGCGCCATTTCGGAGCAGGTCAAGTAGGCCGTGCCCCCCGCCCAATGACCGCCCTTGGCCAATTTTCCATCGGGCGTTTTCATGATGAGCCGCTCGTTCCATGAAGGGGAGTCGCGGTAAATGTCCTGGTAATTGTCGTGCAAACAGAGAAGGTATCCGAGGCTCTCCACCTGACGCGCGCAATTCGAGAAAGCGATGTCGCCGCCGCATTCGGGCGCTGCCGGCAGAATGTCCGGATGTTGATTGTCGTAGCCGCGATGAATCCAGCCGCCCATGGTAAAAAGAACTTTGTCCAGCTTCAGGTCCTCTTTCAGGTGCTCGGCCACCTGCGCCGCTTCATCGAAGGTCCAATGGACCCGGAGATGTTCTTCCTTGGTGCTGTCCTCGTTCATTTCCCGCTCCAGCATGCTCCAGAGCTTGATGTTCGCCGCGCCGAAAAGTTTCGCCCGTTCCGGGTGGCCTTTCAGTTTCTTGTCCCAGCCAACAAGCCAGCCTCTCTCCTGCGCCAGCTTGCGGTAGGCCTTGGCGATGCTCACATAATCGCCGCTGCCCAAAACGTGAACGCAAAAAGAACGGGCTGATTTCCTCAAGTCGAGCGAGGCCGTCACGCTCTGGCGCGGCGACCCGCCTTCCTTCCGCGTCACGCCGCGGACGCGCGCGCCCACATAAGGATCGTTCCAAGTCAATAACAAGGCGGCGCCCTGTTGGACGATTCCCAGCATTTCCATCTGGCAGCCTTCGTAGGCGTAGGTGTCAAACCAATGGGAAAAGTTGAGCTGGCTGTCGGCCGGTATGAGCAACCCTTCTCGAGCCGGCACCACGACATAACCCTGGCCCGCATCGGTCGCGGCCAGGGTCTCGTTCAGCAAGGAAACGGATTCCACCTTTAATTCCGGATCGGCTTCATAGCTGAACTCCAGCGTGCGATCGTCGGCCAGCGCCCGGATCGAAACGCGAAGCGTTGCGGAAGGTCGAGCGGCGACGGGACGCGACGACGCCACCAGCCAGCGTTTGCCGGTTTGTATCGAGAACGGCGTCAAAGGACACTTTTGCGATTTGCCGTCCACCTTGAGCGTCGCTTCACCCCAAGGCGCGGCATCCCGCATCCCAGCCCAAACAACTTGGGTCTGTTTGTCCAGAATCTCGCAATAGTCGCTAATGGAAAACCGGAAGAACCGGGTCTCAATCACCGCCGGCGCGGTGGAATTGCCCGCGGTGACACGAGCCAGTGGAAGGACGCAAAAAACAGCAACCAAGAGGCGGGTCACCGATAAAAGTATCTTTCTCAAAACAAACCCAAGTTAAGAAGGTTGGAGCTTTTCGCAAGACATTGTTGCTCTCCAATTGGCGAATTGCTTTCCCGCGCCCAAACCATGAAGACCACCGCCCAAAAAATGCGCTGCTCAAGGTGCGCCGAAGCCCCTGCACATTCAAGCGCTTCACGCTCCTTTTCACCGCTTGTTCGCCTCCCCACAGAGTCGGAAAAAGCGGCTACGCTTAGACAATACGACAGCTTTATGGATGGCGCAAACCGGCGCCGCGATCTACTCGGCGAGCGCTTAAAGAGAAGGCAGGAGAAACTCCTGCCGAGTGGACCGAAAGCAGCTTGAAATCTGCTTCGCAGGCGTTTAGCGGGACTTGCGCAGTTTGCGAAAGCCGCCGAGCGCGGCCGCGACAATCCCCAGCATCGCCACGGTCGAGCCGCCATCGGGCACTGTCAAGATTTCGTCGCCGCTGAACTGAACATGGCCTCCGCCCGTAAACACTTCCTGCAACCCGAGCGTATAAGTCGAAGGTTGGTCAATTGGAGCACTAAAGGGAACCCCGGCCGCAGCACTGTCAATCACAACCCCGTTCAAGAGAATGTTCGTCGTACCGCTAGGCCCAAAGGCACCTCCGACATTGATCATCCCGGTAGAAGGCCCCAAACCATCGACCATGTAGCGCCCCCACTGTCCAAATATGTGGCCGTGCCGGTGGCGCCAAAGGTAGTCGTTCCGGCAGAAGTGATCGTGACGGAATCTGTGCCGTCGCTAATAATCATCTCCGGATTTGCCTGAGCCAACGGCGTGGCAAGGGCCAATAAAGCAACCGTAGTCAATCCTCTGGTTATGAGATTTTCTTTCAACTTGTTTCCTTCCGATTTTAGATTGTTTGGGTCTTCCGCACTTGGCGGCGGCCTAATGATTAGCGATACTTTGATTAGCTATATTTATGCCAACGGATTTCCAAGGGCTTTGAAAATGCCCGTTAGGTCTCATCATCAAGGTCTTGCATCCAGAAACACTAACCCCGAGCACGACGGCGGGCAGCGGAGTGCCCGCCCTACCGTTGGACGCCAAGGATTTACTCAAGGGTGTGCCAAGTCAACGCCTCACGAATTGTTTTTACAGGCAGGAACCGTTCGAGTTCGTTGGATGGCATCGAAACAAAACCAAATTGCTCATAGTAACGTTTGGAGTCTTGATCTTTCGCATCCACGAAAAGACCAATCCTGCCCGCCGTGTTGGAAATCTCTAACTGCAAAACTCCCACTGCGGTAAACATCTTGCCCATCGACCCGAAACGAAACTTTGTGTCACGTAATATCATATTTCTGCTTTGTTCTTGACCGATATGTGTTTATGCGGGCTCGCCCCCTCGTGTTTCGTCGCAAAAACCGCACAGTTTCGTTTCAGTTCCAAACCGAAATTCCCAAAATTCTTGGGTTCCGTGCTTGCCTAACGTCAAAATGACGTTAAACTAACTTCGATGAAGACCTTGCCAAAAATGGAGATTAGTGACGAGCTGGACGCGCATATCAAAGAAAGCGTGAGCGCCTCGGAGTTGTGCAAAGCTGACGTGATTCGACAGGCACTCCGCATCGGCCTGCCGCAGTTTGCCGCTCGTTTTCAACCTGCGCCGTTGTGGCTGGAGGAACGAATTCGCGAGGCGCTGGCGGAGCCAGCCGAAGCGACGAGCATCAAACAGTTCGGCAAAACCATGTCAGCCATTGCCGATGAGCGCGAATAAACTGCGCGTTCATCCTGCGTTTTACCGACGAATCCGCCACTACCGTGACCGCATTGGCATCAAGGACGGACGCCCTCAAGTGGCCGCCAAATTGGTTCGGGCAAGTCAGGAGTTGGTCGTTGAGTTGTTGAAGAACCCTCCGCGTGGGCATCCAGCCCGATTTGAAGCTCCCGATTTGGCTGATATTCTGCGCGCGCGCGTGCCCGGTTTTTCGGTGTTTTCTCTCTTTTATCGGTGGGATGGCCAGACACTCACAGTTATCACTCTGGAGCATACCGCTCAAGATTTGCCCTCTCGACTTGCGAGTATTGTCTCGCATTCAAGACAGCCAACCTGAAGTTACGTTTGGTGGTCTGGTACATTAACGACGAATGCAAGCTGCCGTGCCGGAGCGGCTCATCTACCTTAACTGGCGCGATGCCCCCTGCCCCTTCTGCCCTCCAAGAGCCCATTCCAGTTCCAGTTCATATTGCCCGAGTTCCACTTTGGTGAACGCAATTTCATTTTGAATTCCCATTCCACACTCTCACCAAATCCGGAAAGGTGCAGTCGGCGCAGAGGGCGTTGGAATGGTCGCAGAAATCGTGGACGATTTGCAGCAGGCCTTGCTGGCCGGCGGCGGTCTTTAGGCGGCTGGCCGACTCGCCGCCGAGCAGGCGATGGCGGGCCAGGCGCAAGAGAGAGTTGTCCTGGGCTTCCGGCCAGAGCAGATACCGCTCCAGCGCGATCCCGGCCAGCCGCTCGTTTTGCCCGGCCCGGGCCCGCGTCCAAAACCAAGGCAGGATCACGTTAATGGCAAGGTCGGTGGCGCGGGATTCACCGAGCAAAGGCTGCGGCTTGAGCAGGCAGGGCGAAGCGAAACTCCAATGCCATGACCAAAAGGCGTCCCGCGGCGGTTGCAGACAGGCGAGCAACGAAGTTTGCAGCGGCTCAGAGGAAGGTGCATCCGTAAACCATCTTTCCAACCGGGCAACCAAATCGCCCGCCGCCAGCCAATGGGCCGCCACGGCCAGCCGTCGTTGCGGCTGGTTGGCCGGGCGCAGGCCGTGCATGCGCCAAAGCATTTTCGGAAGCAAGACGCCGCGAAACCGGTCCCGCTCCCGCCACCAATGGTCCCACAAGGCGCGCGCATATTCGCCCGCCCCGCTGGCGGCAGAGGGCGGGTCGGCGGCCAAAAATCCGCTGACTCCGAGCAATCGCGCCTGCCACGCCAGCAACGAATTGGCCCCTTCCCGCAATTGCGGCAGCAATTCGGCGACTCTTTGCATCGCCCAGACATTTTGTTTGTAACCCAGGGCGCGAAAGATGCCTTCCCAGAGCGCCTGCTCCCATCCGGCTTGGCGGGCGCGGTTTTCCAGTTCTCCCGCTTTCCGCTCAAAGCGGGCGCGGGCGGTCTGCCGCAACAAATCGTCCCTTTGCCCGGGTGGCAGTTGCGCCAGCGGAACGGAACAGGCGCCGCGCAAACTTTCCGGCCAATTCTCCGCCGCGCCGCTGGCCGCCCACAATTGCATCTGCTCAACCGGCGTATCGAGAAACCCTTGCATGGCCAAAGCGGGCGCTTCCGCCGCCGTGGTGCCGCCGCCGTTCCAGACGACATGCAAAATAACGTTGGCAAAGGCCGGGTTGGTGTGGTGCTGATGCGCCTGCCAATTCTCCGGCAGCACATCCACCTCGATGTCCCCCTCGCGCGGTTCGTCCTGTCCGAATTGCACGATGGCGCGGCGAAAGTCCGGGCCCGCCTCGCGGTTCCAAAAGCCCGGGTGCAGGACGCGCACGGGCTGCCCGTCCAGGGTGTGGAGCAGGTCGCGGCGCAGGCGTTGGTGCCGCCAGATCGATTGCAGGAGGCGCTCGGGCGGTTGCGCCGAGTCGCGTTCGCGCAGCAGCCAGCGCGCCTCCTCTTGCGCGCGCCATTGGGCGTAAAGATTGGAGCCGGCAGAGGTCACCGAAGGATTTCTGGTGTTGGTCCCGCGCTGCATCGGGCAGAAGTCATGGCTAAGGTTTACCCGGCGGCGGCGGTCAAAGTCAAGAGACTCGCAGAGACGGCTCGTAGAGCCGTCCCAACCATCGATGAAAACCGGTGGGGTGGTGCTGCCGCGCCGCCCATTCTTTTTCCAGGGGAGAATCAGGGCGGAGCAGCAGCTCCGCCCCACCGTCATGCCGGGCAGGGCGCGCACTTCGTGCGCGACGCGGCGGTTTGGACATTTTGACTAAACCGAGATGCTAACTAATCCCGAAGGGAAAAAAGAGCCTCTCCCCGGTCCTTCCAAGCTTGTGGAAGAAAGGGGGAAATCCAAGCAGCACAAAAACTGAAGTGCGCTTTTCGCACGCGTTTATTGCATGGTTTTTGGATTCGCCCTTGACTGGGCCGGCGGGCAAAAGGATACTGTTGGTGTGAATGGGGGGGCGTACTGGTTTCGACCTGCGAGGTGCGCCAGAGGCGTCATGCCGAGGACGGTTCGTTGGCCTCGTAAAAAATCGAACCAAAAATAACTGCTAACGAAGAATTAGCTCTCGCGGCCTAACGTGCCGCGACGTTCGCCCCTGGATGTCTGCTACGGGGGACGGACGCCACAGCAGGCTAGGCTGGCGGCGGAGTCCGCGCGACACTGGCCGAAATAATTTCATGCGGGCTAGGCCATGGCATTCGCGTCAGGACGTTATGCGGTGGTTGAAACTCTCTCCTGACTACGCATGTAATCGCGGCTGGTTTGTCTGGCAGGGACGCGGGTTCAACTCCCGCCGCCTCCACCATATTGAAGATCGTTCAGATTCGGACGCTGCGGATTTCGCAGCGACCGTCGTTTCAGCCAATGAAATCCAGGGTTTTTTGAAAGAAACGGTGAGCGTCTGAGAGTTAAAATAGTGGTTCAATCCAACTTTTTGGAGGAATGACTTCATTTCTAACCAGTTGTCCTCCAAAACCCATTTTTCGGCCTGATTTGCCTCTAAAACGAGGTTTTTGAGGGGTTCAATCGGGCTGATGACTCCTCTCTCCGTTTTGGCCATTTCCTGCTCCAGAACGGCTTTCTGGACGATCAAGGGGTTCTTGAGTTCCTTGAACTCGGCAAGCTCAAGCCCGCCTTCTGTAAAGGCGGTGTTGAGCCTATCAATCTTTGATTTGAGGGCCGTAAGCTCGCCCTTGATGCGGTCAACGTGACGTTGCCGCACCTCTCCATCCTCGTTTTGCCAAAGTTCGATTTGGGCAAGGAATTTCTCTTTCCACTCGTCGGGAATCGTGACGAGGGCCGTGTTCCGTTTCACCTCCTCGGCAAATTTTGCCTCCGGGATCATGTTGCGGTCATCGGGATGAGGCCGCTTGTTCTTGTATGAGCAGCGGTAGTAGTGATACCGGCGGCCGCTTTTCTTGGTGTGGCGCTCGGCAGTGATGCAGTGACCGCATGAGCCACAGGTGGCAAAATTGAGAAAGAGAAATCCCTTGTGGTTGCGCTTGTTGCGGCTTTGAGGCTTCCCAAGCTTGACGAGCGCAGCCTGAATTTCATCAAAGGTCTTCTTCGAGATCATCGGCGCGTGTATGCCCTGATGCATCTCCCCCTTGTGGAGGAAAACTCCATAATAGAAGGGGTTGCGCAAGAAGTTGCCAATCGAGGAAAGCGGCAAGGGCTTTTTGCTCTGGACTCCGACAATACCGGCGTCGGCAAGCTGTTTCTGGATGGCGGTGAGGGAAAATTGCCCTGTCGCGAATCTTTCCATCACCTGTTTGATTTTTGGGAAGAATTGAGGATGCGGCTCGATGGTTCGGAGCTTGGCGTCGTTAATATAGCCGATCGGTGCCCTGCTCGAATAAACGCCGCGCCTAATTTTCTCCCGGATGCCACGCCGGATATTCATGGAGAGGTCACGGACATATTGGTTCGCCATGCCGAATTCCACCGCGATCATGAGGACGTTGTCAGAGGGAAGATATGTCTTCTCGAAGGTGCGGATTTCACGGACGACGTTTCGATGAAGAAGACCGATGATCCTGCCGCCATCGTCGAAATTGCGGGCCAGACGGTCGAGCTTCCAGGTCAGAATGCCATTGGCTTCGCCTGCCTCGATGCGGCGAAGCATGTCATTGAAGACCGGACGGCCCGGCTCCTTGGCGCTCCGGCATTCCGTAAGCTTGGTAACAATCGTCAAGTTCTCCCGCACGGCGATGGCGTTCAACTCGGAAATCTGCGCGTCAATAGAGAGGATTTGGCGGTCTTCATCCTCGCTCGATTTGCGGCAGTAAATAAAGTATTTGAACATGCGAATAGTGTAGCAAAGGACAAAACGCTTTGCTAGTATTAAATGACAAAAGAGCAAACTTTTCTAATGAACGACAGCATCGAAATTATCCGCAGAGAATTCCGCCGCTCGGCTGAGGCGCGCTACGTCCATCGCCTGCACGGGGTGCTCCTGGTTCTGCTCGGAAGAAGCACCATTAAGGCCGGTAAGCTGCTCGGCGTCCCGCAACGCACAATCGCCCATTGGGCGTCTTCGTTCAGGAAACATGGCCTTGCCGGTTTGACAGAGGGGGAAAACTCTGGCCGTCCTTCTGTGCTGAACCCAAGACAGCACCAGACCCTGAAATCCGTGATTGCAAAGCTTCCTGCTTCGGCGGGATTGTCAGGCGAGAGGTGGACGGGCGCGCTCGTGTCGGAATTCCTGCGGAAACGATTCGATCTCAAGTTGACGATACGGCATTGCCGTCGTCTCCTCCGGGCGATTCAAGACCGTTCGTGAAGAACGGCCTAACGGGAGTGGCAACCTGTTATGTCCTCTTTAACGGATTGGACGCTCGTCCAAGACAACGGAGCGCGAGGCCAGCGTCTGCGAGGCGTCCGATGCTTTCAACAATCTCGTCATAGGTGTCGCCGATCACCCACGGCACCGCGACAATCACTTCTGAAACGCCGTCGGCTTTGGCCTTCGCGCACAGTTTGATAAAATGCTCGAACTTCTCTTCATATCCCGTTGGTGTGGTGTGTGGCATAATGGCGTCAGCCTAACGGAGTCGTTGTCCACTGTCAAGGAAATTATATGCGTCTCGTAACGGTATCCAATTGGAAACAATTTGAACGGAATTATTAAATGTTATTCCTCCTCAGACGCTCACCGTTTCTTTCAAAAAACCCTGGATTTCATTGGCTGAAACGACGGTCGCTGCGAAATCCGCAGCGACGGTGTTTTTCGCCAATGAAATCCAGGGTTTTTTGAAAGAAACGGTGAGCGTCGGAGAGTAAAAAAGGCGGTTCGAGCCAACTTTTTGGAGGAATGACTTCATTTCTAACCAGTTGTCCTCCAAAACCCATTTCTCGGCCTGATTTGCCTCTAAAACGAGGTTTTTGAGGGGTTCGAGCCGACTGGTCTCTCCTTTCTCGGCCTTGGCCAATTGTTGCTCCAAATCGGCCTTTTGGACGATCAAGGGGTTCTTCAATTCCTTGAATTCTTGAAGCTCAAGTCCGCCTTCTGTAAAGGCGGTGTTGAGCCTGTCGATTTTCGATTTGAGGGCCGCAAGGCCGCCTTTGATGCGGTCAACGTGCCGTTGCCGTGTCTGCCCCTCGTCGTTCTGCCACAATTCGATTCGGGCGAGAAACTTCTCTCGCCACTCGTCGGGAATGGTCACCAGGGAGACGTTACGCTTCACCTCCTCCGCGAACTGCTCTTCGCGGATGAAACTGCGGTCATCGCAGTGCTGCTTCTTGTTCTTGTGCGTGCAGCGGTAGTAGTGATACCGGCGACCGCTTTTCTTGGTGTGCCGCTCGGCGGTGATGCAGTGCCCGCATGAACCACACGTGGCGAAATTGAGAAAGAGAAACCCCTTGTGGCCACGCTTGTTGCGGTGTTGGGGCTTTCCGACTCTGACAAGCGCCGCCTGGATTTCGTCGAAGACCTTTTTCGAGATCATCGGCGCATGTATGCCCTGGTGCATCTCCCCCTTGTGGAGGAAGACCCCGTAATAGAAGGGGTTGCGCAGAAAGTTTCCAATCGAGGAAAGCGGCAAGGGCTTTTTGCTCAGGTTCCCCACAATGCCGACTGCCGCCAATTCTTTCTGGATGGCGGTCAGCGAGTATTGCCCGGTCGCAAAAAGCTCCATAACCCGTTTCATTTTCGGGAAGAACTCGGGGTGCGGCTCAATCGTGCGAAACCTCGGTTCATTGATATATCCGAGCGGGGCCTTGCTCGAATATATCCCTCGGCGGATTTTCTCCCGGATGCCGCGCCGGATATTCATGGAGAGGTCGCGGACGTATTGGTTGGCCATGCCAAGCTCGACCGCGATCATGAGCACATTGTCGCTCGGCAGATACGTCTTCTCGAACGTGCGGATTTCGCGAATGACGCCTCGCTGGAGAAGACCGATGATCTTGCCGCCGTCGTCAAAATTGCGGGCCAGACGGTCCAGTTTCCACGTCAGAATGCCATTGGCTTCGCCCACCTCGATGCGGCGAAGCATGTCATTGAAGACCGGACGGCCCGGCTCCTTTGCGCTTCGGCATCCCTCCAGCCGCGAAGCGGCCATGCCTCCAAAACTCGTCCCGGCTTTGACCGGAACCCGTCCAACCCGTTGAAAACCGTGTGCTCTGCAAATCCGTGCCAACGCCTGCCGGAGTCTCCGATGTTGTGAAGCGGAAGACGCTGGGGGCAAGGGGGTTGCGCCTGGAGCAAGCAAGCTCGGAGACTGCGACCCGGACGTGCCCAAAGCCAAAGTCTTGGGATGTTGTGAGACGGCAGGGCGTTCCTGACGAAGGGGTAAAGGGGGGTGAGGAAGGACGCCAGACGGCGAGTAAGCGCCCAAGACTTTGGCGCTCCCGCGATAGCAGGTTCTTAAAACCGGTTTACCCGTTGAACCCGTTTACGGTTAAAAAGGACATGATGTCCTTTAGCGTTAAACCCGTTCCGTCGGTAACCCGTGTTTCGCGTGAGCGATGAGGGAGGTTTTTGGCGAGCACCACGCGCGAAGCGCACAGACTGCGCGAGCCATAAAACCGACCGAAGTCGGGGGGGTAGGGACATGGGGAAAAGTCAACGAAACCCCTGTAAACACAGGGTGATCTCGAATCAGAGGGTATCCCCGTGGCGGGGATAGGTGTGGGGATACCCTAATCGAGGGGATTTTCATCAAGGACAAGTCGAGTTTCCGTCAGGATGCACCACCATCTTGTGGCAAAATGCGAACTTTTGGTGTCAAACAATTACCGGCGCGGGCTTTGCCAGGGAGTGGAGCGGATTAAGGGACAGAAGGGAACAAAGAAAACGAAGAACCACCTCAATAGATGGGCCACATAGGCAATCAGGATCGAGATAACCCATCAACTCGCCGTGCCTGAAGAACGCGATTCCGCCCTCCTTTTTTATTTTTTTTGCAATCGGTTGTTGCTTTGGCTCAGGGTTTTCGGCAAGAATAACGAAATTTTAGAGAAAATGCGCGGAAACAATAAAAGAAAGGCAAAGACAATCCAAGAGGGGCGAACCGGCTTGCCGCCCAAGCAAGGATTGTACGACCCGCAGTTCGAACACGAAGCGTGCGGCGTGGGCTTCGTCGTCAACATCAAGGGAAAAAAATCGCACAGGATCATTCGCGATGCGCTGACCGTGCTGGTCAATCTGAACCATCGCGGGGCCTGCGGTTGCGAAGCCAACACCGGGGATGGAGCAGGCATCCTAATGCAGATGCCGCACGGTTTTTTCAAGGAAGTGTCGCGCAAGGACAAGATCAAACTGCCACCGCTGGGAGATTATGGGGTGGCGATGGTTTTTTTGCCGCGCGATCCCAATGAGCGGCGGACCTGCGAGACGATGTTTGAGAACATTGTGGTGGAGGAAGGGCAGAAATTTTTGGGCTGGCGGACCGTGCCGACCAACAACGCCTCCCTGGGAGCAACCGCGCGGACGAGCGAGCCGTGCGTGCAGCAGGCCTTCATTCGGCGCAGCGCCAAGCTGGAAGACGAGCTGGCGTTCGAGCGCAAGCTTTACGTGATCCGCAAGCGGGCCGAGCGCGCCATCCGTTACAGCGGCGTCAAAGGCGGCCATTGGTTCTACATCTCCAGCCTTTCGTCCCGCACTCTGGTCTATAAAGGGATGCTCTTGACAGAGCAAATGGATGAATTCTTTCCTGACCTGAAGAATCCCGGGATGGAAAGCGCGCTGGCGCTGGTGCATTCGCGTTTCAGCACCAATACCTTCCCCAGTTGGGAGCGGGCGCATCCTTATCGCTTCGTCGCGCACAACGGCGAGATCAACACCTTGCGCGGGAACATCAATTGGATGCATGCCCGCCAGGCCATGTTCCAGAGCGATCTTTTCGGCGACGACATGAAGAAATTGCTGCCGGTGATCAACACCGACGGCAGCGATTCGGCGATGTTCGATAATTGCCTGGAGCTGCTCGTTCTGGCCGGGCGCTCGCTTCCGCACGCCATCATGATGATGATTCCCGAGCCGTGGGCCAATCACACCACGATGAGCGACGAGAAAAAGGCCTTTTACCAGTATCACAGTTGTTTGATGGAGCCGTGGGACGGGCCTGCTTCCATCGCGTTTACCGACGGCAAGAAAATCGGCGCGGTCCTGGACCGCAATGGCCTGCGTCCTTCGCGTTATTATGTCACCAAGGATGATTTGGTCATCATGGCCTCGGAGGTGGGAGTGCTGGACATCCCGCCGGACCGGGTCCTGCTCAAGGGCCGCTTGCAGCCGGGCCGTTTGTTTCTGGTGGACACCGAGGAGGGCCGCATCGTCGCGGACGATGAGATCAAGCTAAAGATCGCGACCGAGCAACCGTACCGGCAATGGCTCAGCCACCATCTATTGAATTTGGAAACAGTGGCGCCGGCCGACGACCAGCCCGAGTTTCCGCGCGAGACGCTTTTGCCGTGTCAGCAGGCTTTTGGTTATACCTTCGAGGATTTGCGCATCGTCATGGCGCCGATGGCGCGCGACGGCGTCGAGGCGGTTGGTTCGATGGGCTGTGATACGCCGCTGGCGGTGTTGTCCGGCAAATCTCAATTGCTCTATAACTACTTTAAGCAGTTGTTCGCGCAGGTCACCAACCCGCCCATTGACTGCATCCGGGAAGAATTGATTACCTCGGCTGGGACGACGATTGGTTCGGAGCGGAATTTGCTCAAGCCCAAGCCGGCCAGTTGCAATTTGATCGAGCTGAACTATCCGGTGCTGACCAACGAGGAATTCGCCAAGCTCAAACATATCAATCAGGCCGGTTTTAAATCAGTGACCCTGCCCATGCTGTTTAAGGCGAGCGAGGGTGAGGCGGGGTTGGTCAAAGCGCTGGAAGACCTGTGCGTCCGGGCCTCCGCCGCTGTCGAAGCCGGCGCCAACATTTTAATTTTGTCCGATCGCGGCGTGGATGAAGAAAGCGCGCCAGTGCCCGCTTTGCTGGCGGTGGCGGGCGTGCATCATCATTTAATTCGCGAAGGGTCGCGCACGCGGGTCGGTTTGGTGGTGGAATCCGGGGAACCGCGGGAAGTGCATCATTTCTCGCTGCTCATCGGTTACGGGGCGGGAGCGATCAACCCTTATCTGGCCTTTGAAACACTGGACGAGATGATTCGGCAGGGGCTGCTGCCGGGCGTGCAGCATAAGGATGCCTGCAAGAACTATGTCAAAGCGGCGGTTAAAGGGGTGGTCAAGGTTATTTCCAAGATGGGCATTTCGACCATCCAGAGCTACCGTGGGGCGCAGATTTTTGAAGCGATCGGGCTGCATCCGTCCGTGGTGGAGAAATACTTTACCGGCACGGCTTCGCGGGTGGGCGGGGTCGGTCTGGACGTGTTGGCGCGGGAAATTCTCATGCGCCATCAGCATGCTTTTGCCAAACGCCAGGCCAACGGACACGTGCTCGAGGCCGGCGGGTCCTACCAATGGCGGGCCGATGGCGAGACGCATTTGTTCAATCCGCAAACCGTGCATAAACTGCAACAGGCTTGCCGCAATACGGATTACAAGGCTTTCAAGGAATACTCGCAGGCGGTCAACGACCAATCGAAAAAAGCCTGCACCCTGCGCGGGTTGCTGGAACTCAAGACCGGCCTCCAGCCCGTGCCGATTGACGAAGTCGAATCGGTGGAAGCCATTCTCAAGCGCTTCAAATCAGGCGCCATGTCCTACGGCTCGATCAGTCAGGAAGCCCACGAAGCGCTGGCCGTGGCCATGAACCGTATTGGCGGAAAAAGCAACACCGGTGAAGGCGGTGAAGACCCCGCCCGTTATGTGCTGGAAGCCAACGGCGATTCCAAGAACAGCGCCATCAAACAAGTCGCTTCCGGCCGTTTTGGCGTGACCAGCTTGTACCTCGTCAATGCCAGGGAGCTGCAGATTAAAATGGCCCAAGGCGCCAAGCCGGGCGAGGGCGGGCAGTTGCCTGGCAAAAAGGTGTATCCCTGGATCGCCAAGGTGCGCCACGCCACGCCAGGAGTCGGGTTGATTTCCCCGCCGCCTCATCACGACATTTATTCGATCGAAGACCTGGCGGAACTGATCCATGACCTGAAAAACGCCAATCATCGCGCGCGCATCAGCGTCAAACTGGTGGCCGAAGTGGGCGTGGGCACGATTGCGGCCGGCGTGGCCAAAGCGCATGCGGACGTGGTGTTGATTAGCGGCCATGACGGCGGGACTGGGGCGTCGCCGCAAACGAGCATCAAGCACGCCGGCGTGCCGTGGGAATTGGGCTTGGCGGAAACGCACCAAACCCTCGTCCTGAACAATCTGCGCAGCCGAATCGCCGTGGAAACAGACGGCCAGCTTAAGACGGGGCGCGACGTGATAGTGGCCGCGCTGCTGGGAGCCGAAGAATTTGGTTTTGCCACCGCGCCCCTGGTTTCCCTCGGCTGCATCATGATGCGGGTATGCCATCTGAACACCTGCCCGGTCGGGATCGCCACGCAGGACCCGCGATTGCGCGAGCATTTTACCGGAGACCCGGCGCATGCGGTCAACTTCATGCGGTTCGTCGCGCAAGAAGTGCGGGAACTGATGGCGCAACTTGGCTGCCGCATGGTCAACGAGATGATCGGCCGGACCGACCTGTTGGAGCCGCGTGAAGCCATCGAGCATTGGAAGGCCCGCGGCCTTGATTTTACGAACATCCTCTATCAACCGAAGGTTTCGGAAGAGACCGGCCGATATTGCCAGATTTCGCAGGACCACGGCTTGGACAAGGCGCTCGATAACACGATGCTCCTCAAACTCTGCGAGCCGGCGCTGGCGCGGAAGGAAAAGGTGACCGCCGACCTTGAAATCAAGAATGTCAACCGCGTCGTCGGCACAATTCTCGGCAGCGAAATCACACGGCGGCATGGAGTCGCCGGCCTGCCGGAAGACACCATCAAAATCCATTTCCGCGGCTCGGCCGGGCAGAGTTTCGGGGCGTTTATGCCGCCGGGGATGACTTGGGAATTGGAAGGCGATGCCAACGACTACCTGGGCAAAGGCCTGTCCGGGGGAAAAATTATACTTTACCCTCCGGAAGGGTCCACCTTCGTGGCCGAGGAGAACATCATCACGGGCAACGTCGCCCTCTACGGCGCGACCAGCGGGGAAGCCTATATTCGCGGGATGGCGGGCGAGCGGTTTTGCGTGCGCAACAGCGGCGTCAGCGCCGTGGTGGAGTCGGTGGGCGATCACGGATGCGAATACATGACAGGCGGACGGGTGGTGGTGCTGGGACAGACCGGGCGGAATTTTGCCGCCGGAATGTCAGGCGGAGTGGCGTATGTGCTGGACGAAGTGGGAGATTTCGAACATCGTTGCAACCAGCAGATGGTGCGGCTGGAACGGTTGGAGGAAGCGGAAGAAATCGAGGAAATCCGGCAGATGATCCAGCGCCACGCCAACTACACCCACAGCCAGCGGGCCTTCAAGGTCCTGGCGTTGTGGGAAGAAATGACGCCGCGGTTTGTTAAAATCATGCCGCGGGATTACAAACGAGTTTTGCAGTCGATCCGCCGGATTACCCAATCTGGCCTGACAGGCGAAGAAGCCATCATGGCGGCGTTTGAAGAAAACGCCAAAGACGTGTCACGCGTCGGCGGAAGTTAAGACCGCAAGTGAGTTCACAGCAACCAAACAAAGATGGGCAAACCTGAAGGTTTCATAGAATACTTGCGCGAATTGCCGCTGGACCGGCCGGCCCTGGAACGGATTCGCGATTGGAACGAATTTCACCTGCACATGGACCAGGCCAAACTGCGTGAGCAGGGCGCCCGGTGCATGGATTGCGGCATTCCCTTTTGTCACACCGGCAGCTTGCTCAGCGGCATGGCCTCCGGCTGCCCGATTAACAATCTCATACCCGAATGGAATGACCTGGTCTATCGCGGCCTTTGGCATGAAGCGCTGGAGCGGTTGCACAAGACCAACAATTTCCCTGATTTCACCGGCCGCGTTTGTCCCGCTCCCTGCGAAGGATCGTGCGTCCTGGGGATCAGTTCCCCGCCGGTCACGATTAAAAACATCGAGTGCTCGATCGTGGACCGCGGATGGGATGAAGGGTGGATCCAAGCGGAACCGCCCAAAGTGCGCACCGGCAAGAAGGTGGCGGTCGTCGGCTCCGGCCCGGCTGGACTTTGCGCCGCCGCCCAACTGAACCGCGTGGGCCATCAGGTGACCGTTTTTGAGCGGGCCGACCGCATCGGCGGTTTGCTCATGTACGGCATTCCCAACATGAAGCTGGACAAACGCTTCGTGCAACGGCGAGTCGATCAAATGACCGCGGAGGGCGTGACCTTTGTCACCAACACCGACATCGGAAAGAATTATCCCGCGGCCAATCTCTTGCGCGAATTCGATGCGACGGTGCTTTGCACCGGGGCGACCAAGCCGCGTGATCTGCCGGTGGAAGGCCGCAATTTGAAAGGGATACATTTCGCCATGGATTTCTTGCAGGCCAATACGAAGGGCTTGCTCGATGGTCATAAGAATGGCTCGGTCATTTCGGCTGAAGGCAAGGACGTGGTCGTGATTGGCGGCGGCGACACGGGCACGGACTGCGTGGGGACTTCCCTGCGCCACCAATGCAAGAGCCTGGCGCAATTGGAAATCCTGCCGCGCCCGCCGCAAAGCCGGGCCAAGGACAATCCGTGGCCGGAGTGGCCAAAGGTTTATCGGCTGGATTATGGCCAGGAGGAGGCGGCGGCCAAATTCGGCGGGGACCCAAGAGTTTATTTGACGACGGCCAAAAGATTTGACGGGGACGCTTCCGGCGCGGTGCAAGCGGTTCACACCGTGCAAATTGAATGGAAGCGCAACGAAAAGGGGCAATTCATGGCGGCGGAAGTGCCGGGAACCGAGCAAACGCGGCCCGCGCAACTGGTGCTGCTGGCCATGGGCTTTCTCGGTCCCGAACAGCCGTTGCTCGAACAGCTCGGCGTGGAGCGGGACGCGCGGACGAATGTCAAAGCCGCCTACGAATCCTTCAGCACCAACATCCGCGGGGTTTTCGCCGCCGGAGACGCGCGGCGCGGCCAAAGCCTAGTGGTCTGGGCCTTTGCCGAGGGCCGCGGCGCGGCCCGCGAATGCGACCGCTTTTTGATGGGCTCAACCGATTTGCCCTGAGGAGTCTCCGCAATTGGTCCGGGGAGCGCGGGCGTCCCGCCGAAGGTTTGGAGTTTGGCTTGCAAATCCGTGCGGGGACGAGTACGTTCCGGGAGAGTTCCAATAACTGTTCATTCACGCGATGAACAACAAGTTGAGTATGCCAACGCGCCACCGCAACGGCTGGAAAAGCGTCTTTACTCGGAAGGCATTTACTCTCATCGAGATGTTGGTCGTCATCGCGGTCATTTCTATCCTGGCTGGAATCCTGCTTCCCGTATTGAGCAAAGGAAAGGCACAGGCGCAGGGCATATCCTGCCTGGGAAATACCAAGCAACTGCAACTCGCCTGGCTCCTCTACGCCCACGACAACGGAGACCGGCTGATTGACGTGGCCGAAAATCAGAGTGTTGCCGCCCAAAATACCGGCTGGGTTGACCTGTATTACGGCTTAGCCAACAACTACCTGACGGGCGGTTACATGGATGAACGGACGGTGACCCAAGGCCGGCTCTGGCCGTATGTCAACAACGAGGCGGTTTATCGTTGCCCGTCCCAAACACAGGTCGCTGAGTTGGAATTCAGCATGCCCAACGCAACCACCTACACTCCGATTGGCCCTGGAATCCGCAGCGGAACCCCCGTCCGCAGTTTCACGATTGACGCGGCAATGGAGGGTTGGCTTGGCAGGCCGATGAAGCTTGCAGACATCGCCGCGCCCCGGCCTCCTCCCGCGATGGCTTTTGTGTTCGTCGATGAGAATGTTTGGACGATCGACAGCGGGGCTTTTTGGGTGGACGAGCCAAACACCTGGGTTGATGTTCCAGGCGCGCGACACAATGGCGGCGCAACGATTTCCTTCGCCGACGGCCACAGCGAACTCCACCACTGGGTTGAACCCAGCACCGCGGCCGTCGGCACTAACGCCCCGAACATGTTCCTCCCGCCGGACGCGCCCTCTTTCCCTGGCGCAAACGGCGGCCAAAACAGGGACATTACGTGGATGTGGCTCCACTATGAAGACACGATCCTTTTCGGCAGGTACGGGGTTGAGTGAGGCTGGCTGTTTGTGGACCAGCCAGCGAAGCGATCGATGGAGAGAGCTTGTTCCAATGTCCAGCCTTCGAGATGCTTACCAAACAATGAGTTGGTCAGCGTTGCGCTTCCAGATCGATAAATCCTTTGGCCGCGTTCACCCCGGCCAGCCGCACGCGAATTTTTTCGCCGACATCCAAACCATGCTCGCCACGGAGGACGCGCCCTTCCGCCGGCACGGTAAGAAGGCGGGCGAATGTTCCCTTGGGCGAGACGCCAGTGACGAGCGCGTCAAAAATATGCCCCACTTGCGGCGCCAGCATTAAGGCGGCCGCCACTTTCTCCATAAATCGTTCGACGTGCCGCGCGGCGGCTTCGCGCTCCGTGCAATGCGCGGCCAATCGCGCCAGCCCGGCCTCATCGTAAGGGCAGGGCTCATTTCGCAGGGAGGCTTTGAGAAGCCGCTGCATGGTCAAATCCGCATAACGCCGGTTCGGCGCGGTTGAATGGGTGTAGTCGTTGACGGCCAGGCCAAAGTGCCCTTCGTGCTCGGCGCCGGGATGTTCGACGGCGTATTCTCCGGGGCCGAGAGACTTGAGCACGGCCAACGATAATTCCGGGAAATGTTCCGGGTCCACCTGCTTTCGCCGCGCGAGGAAATCATCGAGGGCCTTTGGGTTTGGAACATCGGGCAGCTTCACGCCAAAGGGCGCAGCCAGGGCTTGGATGCGGTCCCAGCGTTTTGGCGTGCGCACGATGCGCCGCAGGCAGAGCGAGTTGCGCGCGCGCAAAAAGCGGGCCATGGCCACATTGGCCGCGATCATGAAGCTTTCAATGATGCCGCGCGCCGGGTTATCGCGAATCATGGCGAAACTGTGGACGCTGTTGTCCACCACCACGGGAACATTTTCCACGTCGCCCAGCGTCAAAGCCCCATGCTCTTTGCGAAACGCCTTCAACCGCTGGCTGGCCTCCTGTTGCAACAGCAGTTGCTCGCGCAGACCGGGCGGCGCTCCAGCGGCGCCGGAAGATTGCAGCCAGGCGGCAACCTGGTCGTAGTTGAGACGCGCGTGGTTGCGGATAAGGGCCATTTCCACGCCGCCACTTTCGACCGCCCCGTCCTGGCCAACGATGACTTCCATGACCAGCGCCCGGCGCTCCGCGTCCTGGCCGAGCGAAGTCAAATCGGTGGAGAGCCGCTCCGGCAACATGGGGAAAACCGGTCCGCCCGGATAAATGGAGGTGGCGTTGGCGCGCGCCTGGCCGTCGGTGGCGGAACGGCAATCGACTACGGCATCCACGTCCGCGATTCCAACAAGAACCCGTATCTTGCCGTCCGCACGCTTTTCCGCCCATTCGACCTGATCAAGATCGCGCGAGTCCGTATTATCGATGGACGACCAAAGCAGCCCGCGCAGGTCGCGGCCAGCGTGATCGGCCGGGGCCGCGGCAAAGGAGCGAACTTCGTCCAGGAGGGCCGGCGGAAAATCGGGCTGAAAACCTTCACGGATGACTTCCTCGCGCGCGGCGCGTTGAAAATCAAATTTTGCTGGCGGAGAACTCACGGGCGAGAATCAAGTTACCCGCCCGGCCGGCGAGCGCAAGGAATTCCGTCCGGGTCAAGCGAATCTAAATCTTGGAGGTAAGGTCGCCTCGGCGAGGCGTCCCTACCGTTGCGGCGCGCTCTCGAAAGGAGTTCATGGTCGCGCCAGGCAATAGAGGTGGTGCGGGGTTCGGATGAAGGCCTCCCCTCCCGTCAGCGCCATCGAAGCGTCGGTGTGGCCGGCATCATCATCCAGCCTGTTAATGGCCAGGACTTCCGGCTTCGGTCCTTTGCGCAGCACAACGCATTTTCCCTCCCGGCTTAGAATATAAACGCGGTCCTTGGCCGAGACCGGCGAGGCATACACACTGTGAATGGCCTCTAATCGCTGCCGATCGAAGTATGCCTCCCCATTCCTGGCGTTGAAGCAGGAAAGAATAGCGTCGGAGCCCTGCAACACGTAAAGAAGATTATCCGTCAACAGAGGCGATGGCACCGGGGGCGTGCCTTTGTCGTGGCTCCAGGCAATGGCGTCGCTGCCCGTCAGATCGCCGTCGCGGCCGAGACGAATGGCCTGCACGGCGCTGCCGCGGGCCCCGCTGGCCAAAAAGACCAGGCCGTCCGCCGTCACCGGACATGGAATGGCGTTTTGCACCGGGCTGGAACAGGACCACAG
The DNA here is from genome assembly GCA_052139695.1 of Limisphaerales bacterium. Classification (GTDB taxonomy): domain Bacteria; phylum Verrucomicrobiota; class Verrucomicrobiia; order Limisphaerales; family Palsa-1400; genus PLGF01. Next base: position 1,484 of record JBKQWF010000012.1, on the reverse strand, counting down.
CTCCCGGCCTGTCGCTAAATCGTAACTATGCACTTTTATGGAGGCGCTGACGATGACCTGTTTCCGACCGTCAGATTCCAGGATCAGCGGCGTGGACCAACTGGTCCCCTCGTCGCGTGGCGTGCGCCAAAGTTCTTTGCCCGTCTGCTCATCCAGGGCAGTGATGAAGCCGTCTCTTTCCGTGTCCCAATTGACGACCACTGTGTTATCGCTCAGGGCGGGCGATGAACCTTCGCCAAAGCCCATTTTGGTTTTCATTTTGCCGAAGTCCTTTTCCCAGATGAGATTGCCCGCCAAGTCGTAGCAATGCAGGCCGCGCGATCCAAAATAAGCCAGGAGCAACTTGCCGTCGGTTATGGGCGAGGCGGAGGCGAAGGTGTTGTTCTCCTGGTGGCCTTCGTGGGGCATCTCTTGGCGAGCTGTCTTTTGCCAGAGCACCTTGCCCTGGCCGCGATCCAGGCAGATGACAACCCATTGGTAAGTCTCGTGCGGCGCATCCGCCGCGACAGCGGTCGCCGGTGGCCCGCCCATGGCGATGGCCGAAAGAATAAAAATGCGGTTGTCCCAGACAATGGGGGTCGAGTCGCCTTCACCAGGCAGGGGCGTTTTCCATTTGACGTTATTGGTCTCGCTCCAGGTCAGCGGCGGATCGGCCTGGGGCGCGACGCCGTTCAAAAGCGGCCCGCGCCATTGTGGCCAGAAATTGTCGGCGGCGGATTCGGCTTGGGCCAACCCCAGTGCCGCCAGCCGCGACAACAATAAAAACGCAAGAAGAGATCGGGTTTTGCCCCACAACCGGGATGGCGGCGAACGCACGATGAGATGGCCGGCCTCCTTCGGAGTGCGGGCAGCGCAAAACAAGGCAAGGGCGGACAGGAGCGCGGCGCCGCCGGAGCAAATCAATACGGGAAATTTCTCCAGTTTAATACCTTCTTTATAAGTCAAGCTGCCTCGCATTTTAAGGGCTTCGTCACCAAGCGGCGAGCGAAAACAGGGAAAACAAGGGAAAACATCGCGCCGGATTTGCCCTTGCGAAAGAAGAGAAATTACTCTATGGCTTCATCCGGACCGATGCGTTTAACGGTAAGAACAGAACAACAAGACGTCCATGGCTTTGTCCAGGTGTGGCCATTTGACTTTTTGGCTGGCAGGCATGGGCATTTCTGTGCGGAATCCGCGGAGTCGGAGCTAATGCGTGGCCGGCCAAGGGAAAGTTGGCTGCCCGACATGGATTTGAACCATGACAAACAGATCCAGAGTCTGTTGTGCTACCGTTACACCATCGGGCAGGCGCGCAGAGTGAAAATGTAGCCAATTTGATGGCGGCGTCAAGATATGCCGGAAGAATATCGCCTCATTTTAAAGAACATGGGCCAGCCGGGTTACACGCCCGACCTGGACTGCTATCTGCGCCACGGCGGCTACGAGGCCCTCAAAAAGGCCCTCGCCCTGCCGTCCAGGGAGCTCCCCGACGGCAAGAGAAT
>JBKQWF010000011.1:0-6145 GCA_052139695.1 Limisphaerales bacterium | reverse complement strand
GGACCCATTTCAACAGGCCAAACCCATTCAGCACAGGCATGTTCAGGTCTGTGAGAATCATCCGCGGAATCAGGCCGGGCTCCGCCTCCGCTTTGCTCGCGGTCTCTTGCAGATAAGCTATGGCTTTCTGGCCGTTTTCAAACCATTGCAGGGGCCCGTTCGATTGGACTCTGGACCACGCGTGCTGGATCAGTGCCGCATAGTGTTCGTCGTCTTCCACGAAGAGAACAGGCGCGGGCGCCAAAGGCGGTTTATCGTTCGTTGCCATGCTGAATTGCCGCGCGATTCAGAATTGAAGCGCCGAAGGTTTGGCCGAACCAAAGCATAAAATTTACAGCCATACACTTGCATGGCGAGGGAACGCTCGCAATCAGGCGCTCACCGAACCCGCTTCAGACCAGTGATTAAGGCGTTAGGCAAATTGCTCAACAAAATACGGCGGTCCGGAGGTGATGGAATATTCTGGACGCACCATCCAGTGGACAGCTTCGGACCGGCCCGGTCGCGCCGCGAAAGGAACGGACTGCCGCCAAGATAAAAACGCAGCGGACGCTCCGCCGCCTTGGTAAGGCCGACGCGGGCCGAGACCGCCACCGGGCCGCGCTCCTTTCGGAACCGCGCCAGCTCAGGGTTGCGCGCAATGTAAAGCGGCGAGTTTGCCTCGCACAAATTGACTCCGTCGAGCGTTCGATTGACAGCCAGGGCCTGGCAGAGCTTTCCCGGCCCATTGGTCAAGGCGAACGCCGTCGAGGTCGCGCGATTTTGGCGCATGGCCTCCAGGCCCGTGCCGGCTTCGATGGCGCGGATGAGCACCGCCTCCGCGCAGCCCGCGGGCCGGCAGACGGCGTTAACGCAAAAGTGAAACCCATAAACGAGATAAACGTAGGCGCGCCCCGGCGGACCGTACATGACGCGATTGCGCGCCGTTTCACCGCCGAAACAGTGCGAAGCGGGATCGTCGGCGAAGTAGGCTTCCGTCTCGACAATCGGTCCGCCGCAGGGGCCGGAGGGGAGATTGCGGATGAGCCAATGACCCAGCAATCGCGGCGCGACCTTTGCGGCAGCGGGTTCGTAAAAAGATCGGGGCAGCGGGTTCATCGCTTATGGCTATCTGTCGGCAGTTTGCGCGCCACTTCTTCGGCGCTCACAAAGATTGCGGTGCCTCCCTCAGCTTCATGCTTGGGCGCGAGTAATGCCGAGCTTTTGCATCTTGCCGATTAAGGTGGTACGTTGCAGGCCGAGCCGGGCGGCGGCGCCTCCCGGACCACCGACAACCCAGTTGGTTGCGGCAAGGGCCCGAACGATGTGCTCGCGCTCCACATCTTTGAGCGTCGTCTGATGACCTATCGTATCTGCGCCGACCGCCTCATCAGTCTGAGACGATGGTTGCAATTCGTCCAAAGATGGACGCAGCAATTTGCCGGTCGAGAGAATTACCGCCCTCTCAATGATGTTTTGCAATTCACGGACATTGCCCGGCCACGTGTGGCCTAATAGGATTTTCAGCGTTTCGGCCGCAACGTCGGTAATCCGTTTGCCAGCCTTGCGGGAGTAAAGTTCAACAAAATGGCGGACCAGCAGCGGGATGTCCTCCAACCGTTCCCTCAAGGCCGGCACGCGCAGGGGAAAAACATTGAGGCGATAGTAAAGGTCGGCCCTGAATTCCCTGACGGCGACCATGCGCGGCAGGTCTCGGCTCGTCGCCGCCACAATGCGAACATTCACGCGCGTGGTCTGAGTGCTGCCAACGCGTTCAAATTCCTGCTCCTGGAGAACGCGCAACAGCTTCGGTTGCAGCTCGAGGGGAATGTCTCCGATTTCGTCCAGAAACAGCGTGCCACCATCGGCCATTTCGAAGCGGCCCGTCCGTCGCCCAATCGCTCCGGTGAACGCGCCGCGTTCATGGCCGAAGAGCTCGCTTTCGATCAGTCCGGCGGGAATCGCCGCGCAATTCACTTTGATGAAGGGACGGTCGCGGCGTGGACTTCGATTGTGGATCGCTCGCGCGATGAGCTCCTTGCCGGTGCCGGTTTCGCCGAGGATGATAGCAGTGGAACCCGTTGGAGCGACCACTTTGATCTGTCTGCATAACGCGTGCATCGCGGCGCTACGCCCAATGATCCCCTCAAAGTCGCCCTTAAGCGACACATCATCTTTAAGAAGTTCGGCCTTACGTCGAGGACCCTCGTGACCGCGGCTGTAATCGTCAATGACACTTGGGGATTCGATGCCCTTCAAAGGTACCAAAAATTGTCCCTTTCCAGGCATTTCCCGTTCTGGAGGAGCGGCTAATTCATCAGTAGCAGTAGTCATAGTTTTATCCTTTCGTCATTGTTGTGGGTGAGTGCGTTGCGAATCGCCTTAAGCAATGCTTCTTCACTAAAAGGCTTGGGAAGGAAATCAATGGCCCCCGCCCGCATCGCCTCCATGCGGATTTCTTGATTGTCGCGGGCGGTGATGAAAACGATCGGGATGTGCCGGCCTTCGCCGGTCAGGCGGCGCTGCAATTCCAGACCGCTCATCCGCGGCATACCGATGTCGAGGAGGAGGCACCTTGTTTTCGGCAATAAAGGGGAATTCAGAAAATCTTCCGCGGAAGAGAATGTTTCGGCGCTAAACCTGTTCGATCTAAGGAGGCTGGTCGTTGCCTCGCGGACCGATTCGTCATCATCCACGATCGCAATCAGATGGCTCCCTTTTTCTTTCATGCCCGCAACCTAACCCGTCTCCCGTGGTGCCTGCCATGATACCTTGGTGTGAACTGGTTAACCTGAAAGCGTAGCGATCGATCATGCCTGCGACGGGAGTTGCGGCACGTATTTCAAAGCACCTCGCGATGCCTAAATCCTCAATTTCTCCGAGATGCGAACAAGGTCCGGAACCGATTCAGCCTGCATTTTCTGCATCACTTGCCCGCGTTGGATCTTCACCGTGATTTCACTGGTGCCGAGTTCGCCGGCGATTTGCTTGTTCATCAGGCCTTGGACGACGAACCGCATCACCTCTCGCTCCCGTTCCGTGAGCATCTCGTAGCGAGTGCGCAGTTCTGCCGTCTCGGAGCGCTGCTTGAGCGCTTCCGCATCCCGCGCAATCGCCTGCTGAATCGCATCGAGCAAGTCCTGGTCTCGAAATGGTTTCGTGAGAAACTCGACCGCGCCCGCCTTCATCGCGCGCACACTCATTGGAATGTCGCCATGTCCAGTGATGAAAACGATCGGAATTTGATTGTCAGCCGCGGCCAGCTCGCGCTGAAGCTCCATGCCACTAGACCCGGGCAGACGCACATCGAGCACCAGGCAGGCGGGCGCCTCGGACCTTTTGTGCCGGAGGAATTCTTTGGCTGCCGAGAACGTTTCCACGCTCAGGCCTACGGATCTGGCCAGGCTGCTGAGGGCCTCGCGAATGGAGGCATCATCATCCACGACGTAAACCGTCGGATTAACCGGCTTTTCTGCTGGGTTGATCGGCGTTTTCACACGGCGTCTGCCCGTTCGATGGGCAAGGTGAACTGGAACGTGGCGCCGGAACCTTCGTTGGATTCAGCCCATAACCGCCCGCCATGCCCTTCGATGATGGAGCGGCAAATGGAAAGGCCCATGCCCAAGCCCTCGGGCTTTGTCGTGTAGAAGGTTTCAAAAAGTTTTTCCATCCCCTCCAGATTCAATCCCACGCCGGAATCCTCGACGGCCACCAGGACCGCGCGCCCTTCATGATATTTTGTCCGGATGCGCAGCGTATGCGGCCGGTCGGTGACTGGTTTCATCGCGTCCATGGCGTTCATCGTGAGATTCAGCAAGACTTGTTGCAACTGCACCCGATCCGCCTGCACCGGCGGAAGTTCGTCCGCCAATTCAGTCCGCCAGACCGTTCCTTGCAAATCCATCTGGGCCAACGCGATGGTTTCCCGAACCACTTCATTGACGTCCAAGCGCGTTCTGTGGGGATGCTCCTTTTTCACCAACCCGCGAATCCGCTTAACCACCTCGCCGCCACGATTTCCATCACGAATGATGCGCTGGATCGCGAGGCGAACCTCTTCAAAATTGGGAGGTTCGTGTTCCAGCCAGCGCAAGCAGGCATTGGCGTTGGTCACGACCGCGGCGAGCGGTTGATTGACTTCATGCGCAATGGAGGCAGTCAGTTCCCCCACCGTCGTCAGGCGTGCAATATGAGCCAGATTGGCCCGCGCCCTGCGCAGCGCTTCTTCGGACCGTCGCCGCTCGGTCGCGTCCATAATGGCCCCAACAAACTCAAACTTTTCCGATGGGCCGCCGACGGAGCGGACGACGATGTGAACATGTTTGACAGCACCCCCCGGCATTAATAGCCGATGTTCCAGTTCCCAATCCTTCCCGTCTTGAGAGGCTCGTTCGATCAACTGGCGCACCACGGCGACGTCTTCCGGATGAACCCGTTTGAGAACAAGTTCCAGGGTCGGTTGCGCCATTAGGTCGTATTCGAATATTCGGAAAGTCTCCTCCGACCAGGTGATCTCGCCGCTGGCAACCTTCCATCCGAAGCTGCCGGTATGGCTTAATTGCTGGGCTTCCGCCAGGTAGGCCTCGCTGCGCCGCAACTCATCTTCCCTTCGTTTGCGCTGAAAGCCCTGCGCGATGGCGTCGGCCACCGAGGCAAGGGCTTCAAAGGCCGCGTCCGAAAGCGCGTGGCGAGCGAACATCCCAATCACCCCAACGGTTCGTCCATCCACCACCAATGGGTATCCAGCGAACGAAACAAAGCCGTGGCTTCGCGCCCAATCCTTATCGTCGATCCTTGGGTCGTTCAAAACGTCGTTTGTCAAGTAAGGCTTCTGCTCCCGGGCAACCAAACCCACTTTCAAACTCCCCACTTTAATACGGCTATGTGTTCCATCCAAACGCGTGTAAAATCCGGCACTGGCCTGTAGCTCCAGCAGGTCCTCCCGATCATTCAATATCCAAACCCGGGCAAATGCGGCTTCGAGGTGATGCACGATGGCTTGCGCACATTCCTGCAACATCTCTCCCGCCTGGATCGGCTTGGAGAGCGCGGCGCTCACCTCGGCGCGAACGGCCACGAGGCCTTGGGCGATTTTCGCCGATGAGCGAAGAGACCCTTCCGCTTCCTTTGCCGCGGTAATGTCCATCACCGCCCCAACAAACTCAAGTTCGCCCGACTCAGCTCTTTCGGCATGGGCCACAATGCGGACATGTTTGACTGCGCCCTCCGGCATCAGAAGGCGATGTTCATACCCAAAATCCTTTCCGTCCTGCGACGCGCGCTCGATGAACTGATTCACGACCCGGACGTCTTCCGGATGAACTCGTTTGAGGATAAGTTCCACGGTCGGTTTCGTCGTTGGGTCAAACCCGAATATTCGGAAGGTCTCCTCCGACCAGGTGAATTCGCCGCTGGAAACCTTCCATCCGAAGCTTCCGGTATGACTTAATCGCTGCGCCTCGGCCAGATAGGCCTCGCTGCGCCGCAACTTCTCCTCCGATTGTTTGCGTTCCGTGATGTCGCGCAGGTAGCCGGTGAAGGACGGCGGGCCTTCGATCGGGATGCGAGTGATGGCGAGTTCGACGGGAAACTCGCTCCCGTCGGCGCGCACCGCCGTCATTTCAACGCGCCTCCCGAGCACGCGCGCCTCGCCCGTGGCCAAGTAACGGGCAAATCCCCGCCGGTGCTGCTCCCGGAGTGACGCCGGGATGATGACGTCGCCCAACAGTTTTCCCAGGACCTCGCCACGACGGTGGCCGAAGGTGCGTTCCGCCGCCGCATTGAACTCAGTAATGCGGGCTTCGTGATCGATCGTCACAATGCAGTCGAGGGCCGAGTCCAGGATCGCCATCCTGCGCGCATCAGAGCTCTTCAGCGCCGTATCGCTCCGCGCACGTTCGACGGCAAAGCTGGCCAGGCGGGTAGTTAGTGCGATCACTTCCTGGTCATCCTTGGCAGGAGTACCCGGCTCGCCCGAGAACATCACGAAGAATCCCAACACTCGGTTCTGCCGCGAGACGATAGGCGTGGTCCAGCATGCTCTTAGCCGTAACGATGCAGTAGCAATTGAGGCCACTGTTGGTAAAGACTTGTGGGCGTATGATAAAGCTCACCAAGTCGTCCGACGAATCGGCTCACCAAACAGTGACCGAATTCATTAAACTCC
>JBKQWF010000010.1:0-42597 GCA_052139695.1 Limisphaerales bacterium | reverse complement strand
TACCTGCGGATTTAACAAATCAGCCGTCTTGCGGCCGCGGGACCCGCGCTCGGGCAACTCCTCCTTCCTCTCAAACCTCCTCCGCTCGACCTCGCCTCGGCTTTTATTCTACAAGCCGACGCCCTGGATGCAGTGCGACTACGACCACATCTACAATCTCATCCGGGTCCGCGCTCTCTCCGATGTCGGCCGCCGATCGTATGAAGTCTCGCGCGAGAGCCTGCTCCGTTTTCTCAATGAACGGAGCCTGAGCTAAGGAGGCGTTAATAAACTAAGGTGGCAAGTTGACGCGGGGATTTTGACGGCTGGCAAGGCGCGACGAGGAGAATATCCCTCGTGGATCTTCGACTGAGGAGCAACGCCGCCAGCCGCCAAAAGCACCAGTCAGGTTGCCACCTTAATTTATTAACGCCTCCTAAGTCTGTTCCGGACCAGGGGAAAGATTTCGCCGGCGGGACGCCGGCGAAGGCGGTCGGGACGACCGCGCTCCCCGGAAGAAAAGTCGCCATGACACGGTTTGGCACACAAACGGCCCGAATTTTGCTTTTCACTTGCCGATGCCAAGCGTACGTTGCGTCATTTGGAACAATGAAAATCTATATTGACGGCAAGTATTACGACGAGAAGAACGCCAAGGTATCGGTATTTGACCATGGCCTGCTTTATGGCGACGGCGTTTTCGAGGGAATCCGGGCCTATCATGGCCGCGTCTTTATGTTGACGGAGCACATTGACCGGCTCTTTTGCTCCGCCAAGTCCATTCTGCTGCGGATTCCAATTTCCCACGCGGACCTGGTCCGTGCCGTCGTTGAAACCTGCCGCAAAAACAAGCTGCGCGATGCTTATATCCGCCTCATCGTGACCCGCGGCGTCGGCAGTTTGGGCTTGAATCCTTTCAAATGCCAAAAGCCGTCCGTGATTATCATCGCCCACAAAATCCAGCTTTATGCGCCGGAAATGTACGAGCGAGGGCTGGACATTATCACCGTCGCCACCGTGCGCAATCTGCACAGCGCCTTAAACCCCGCCATCAAGTCGCTCAATTATCTTAACAATATCCTGGCCAAAATTGAAGCCGTCAACGGCGGTTGTGAGGAAGCCATCATGCTCAATGCGGAAGGCTTTGTCGCCGAATGCACTGGAGACAATGTCTTCATTCTCAAAGGCGGGCGGTTGCTGACACCCCCCCTCTCAGCCGGAGCGCTCTACGGGATTACCCGCGGCGTCGTCATGGAGCTGGCGCAAAAGAATGGCTTGCCCGTCGCCGAGCCGAACCTGACCCGGCACGACTTTTTTAATGCCGATGAATGCTTTTTGACCGGCACCGGGGCGGAAATCATTCCGGTGGTAAAGATCGACGGCCGCGTCATCGGCACGGGCAAACCCGGAACGATGACCCGCAAACTGGTGGCGCAATATCAGCAGTTAACCCGCTCGTCCGGCGAGCCGATATAATAGGCGGGAACAGAGTGAGAAAGCCGCTGAATTTCATTCTCATTTTGACCGTGATGTGTTAATTTGTTTTGTAATATGTTGTGCATGATCTGCAAACAGAACGAAGCCAAAGTCCATCTCACGCAAATTGTGGGTGATAAAGTGCAGAAGGTGGACCTCTGCGACGATTGCGCCAAGAAAAAGGGAGTCAACGATTCACCGGGGTTTTCCCTGGCGGATTTGCTCCTCGGTCTCGGCGCCTCCAATGAAATCGCGCAATCGTCCGCCGGCGAAGAGATTCGCTGCCCCAACTGCGGCTTTACCCAGGCGGACTTCAAGAAGGCCGGCCGTTTGGGCTGTTCGCAATGCTATCTCGCCTTTGCCGAAGGCCTGGAAGGGTTGCTCAAGACGATGCACAAGGGAACCAAGCACGTCGGCAAGGTGCCCGCTGCCCTGCGCCAGTCGCGCGACTTGAACGAGCGCCTCAAACATTTGCAGAAGAAATTGGAAAAAGCCGTCACCGCCGAAGATTTTGAACAGGCCGCCAATCTGCGCGATGAAATTAAAGTGGCCAAAGACCAGATTGACCATTTGGTCCCCAAGGCAAGCTCATGACCATTCACGAATTTCTTAGTCCACCGGCGGAAACGACCCGCCGGGCCGGGCCGCACGACCGGATTGTGATGTCCAGCCGCGTGCGGCTGGCGCGCAACTTGCGCGGCCTGGCTTTCCCAGGCTGGGCAAAAAAGCCCGAACGAATCCGGGCGTTGGAGATCATCCGCCCGGCGGTCGAAAGCCTGCCGCAACTCAGCGGCGCCTTCTCCGAAACCATGGACAACCTCGGACCTTTGGATAAGCAGATCCTGGTCGAACGGCATTTAATCAGTTGCGAGCACATGGCCAAAGGCGCCGGCAGCGGCCTGGTCCTGAACCGGGAAGAATCTCTCTGCGTCATGATCAATGAAGAGGATCATTTGCGCATGCAAGCCCTTCGGCCCGGCCTGCAACTGCGCCAAGCCTGGCTGGCCATCGATCAAGTCGATTCCGATTTGGAACGGAAGCTGGATTACGCCTTTAACTCCGATCTGGGTTATCTGACCGCCTGCCCAACCAATTTGGGCACCGGCATCCGCGTGAGCGCCATGCTTCATTTGCCGGGCCTGGTTCTGGCCGAGCAAATCAACCAGATCATCGCCTCGGTCAATAAGCTCGGCCTGGCGGTGCGCGGTCTTTATGGCGAAGGCACCGAAGCCCTGGGTAACGTCTTCCAAGTATCCAATCAGATGACTTTGGGGGAAATTGAGACGGACATTGTGGAACGCCTCAACAAAGTCCTTCTGCAAATCATTGAACATGAGGAAAATGCCCGAGGCATGCTTCTGGAAAAGAAGCCCAAATTCGTTTTCAATCAAACAGGACGCGCCTACGGCATCCTCGCCAACGCCCACAGCATCACCTCCAAAGAGACGATGAACTTGCTCTCCATGATGCGGCTCGGCGTGGATTTGGGAGAGTTCCCGGGGGCTGACCGGGCGTTGATTGATGAGCTATTCATCATTACTCAGCCAGGGCATTTGCAAAAACAATTTACCGAAAAGCTGCCGGCCGAAGAGCGTGACCTCCTTCGCGCGGACATGTTGCGCGAAAGGTTGCGCCATGTCGGACGGCCCAATCCCAGACCACCACCCAGCAGCGGCCCAGCGCTGGACAAACGCAATTAATGGACGCATCCTAAACCTATGAGCGAAGAATCAGCCATGAACAACTTTACGCCCCGCGCCCAACAAGTTCTGGCGCTGGCTCGTAAGGAAGCAGACAGGTTCAATCACAATTTTGTCGGCACCGAGCATCTCCTGCTCGGTTTGATCAAACTCGGCCAGGGGGTCGCCGTCAACGTCCTGCAAAAGCTCGGTTTGGACCTCGATACTGTCCGGCTGGAAGTCGAAAAACAGGTCGGCACCGGACCCGACTCTAAAATGATCGGCAACATTCCCTATACGCCGCGCGTTAAGAAAGTCCTCGCTCTCGCCGCCAAAGAGGCCAAAAACCTCAACCACACCTACGTCGGAACGGAACACATCCTTCTGGGCTTGCTGCGGGAAGGTGATGGGGTCGCTGCCCGAGTTCTGAAGAATTTGGACGTCGATATCGAACAGACCCGGCAGGAGATTCTCAAGGAACTCGATCCACATTTCGCCGCCGAAGAGGGTGCCGGCGGCGCGCCTTCCGAGCCTGCCCCGGAAAAGGCCCCGGAGAAAAAAGGCGAAGTCAAGACCCCCGCGCTCAAGGCTTTCGGGCGCGATCTGACCGAAATTGCGCGCAAGGGCGAAATGGACCCCGTTATTGGCCGCCAGCCAGAAATAGAGCGTGTCATTCAGATTCTTTGCCGCCGCACCAAGAATAATCCCGTTCTGCTCGGCGAAGCGGGCGTGGGCAAAACCGCCATCGCGGAAGGACTGGCCCAGGAAATCGCCCGTGGCAATGTCCCCGAGATTTTGCGCGAAAAGCGTGTCATTACCCTGGACCTGGCGTTGATGGTGGCCGGCACAAAGTACCGCGGCCAGTTCGAGGAACGCATCAAGGCCGTCATGGACGAAATCCGCCGCGCCAAGAACATCATTCTCTTTATCGACGAGCTGCACACCATCGTCGGCGCGGGTTCGGCTGAGGGCACCATGGACGCCTCCAACATCATCAAGCCGGCGTTGAGTCGCGGCGAAATGCAGTGCGTTGGCGCCACGACGCTCAATGAATACCGCAAGTATATTGAAAAGGACGCCGCCTTGGAGCGCCGTTTTCAAACGGTCAAAGTCGAAGCGCCTTCCGTCGAAGAGGCCGTCCTCATCCTCAAGGGTCTCCGTCCCAAATATGAGGAACATCACAAGGCGGAGATTACTGACCAGGCCATTGAAACCGCTGTGCGCATGTCGGACCGCTACATCACCGATCGCTATTTACCCGACAAGGCCATTGATGTCATGGATGAAGCCGGTTCCCGCGCCCGCATTGGCACCATGACCCGTCCGCCGGAAGTCAAGGACCTGGAGGCGGACATCGAGACCATCAAAGGCCAAAAAGAGCGGGCCATCAAGGACCAGGATTTCGAAGGCGCCGCCGCGATGCGCGACAAGGAAAAGCAGGCCAAGGAAAAGCTGGACTCCGTTCTGGCCGCCTGGCGCGCCAGCCGCGAAGAAAAGCGCGTCACCGTCAGCGAAGAAGATATTTTGCAAGTCGTCTCCAAATGGACCGGCATCCCGCTCAAGCGCATGGAAGAAGGCGAAGCGCAACGTCTTCTGGCCCTCGAACAGGAAATGGATCGCCTCATCATTGGCCAAAAAGAAGCGGTCGGCGCGCTCTGTAAAGCGCTTCGCCGTTCCCGCGCGGATTTGAAAGACCCGCGCCGGCCCATCGGCACTTTCGCTTTGCTCGGCCCCACCGGCGTGGGCAAAACCCTCCTGGCCAAGTCGCTTGCCGAAACTCTCTTCGGAGACCCCAAAGCCCTCATTCAGTTGGACATGAGCGAATACATGGAGCGTCATAATGCCTCGCGCATGGTGGGTTCTCCTCCCGGATACGTCGGCTACGAAGAAGGCGGCCAGTTGACCGAACAAGTTCGCCGCCGCCCTTACTCCGTCGTCCTTTTCGACGAAATCGAAAAGGCCCATCCCGACGTCATGAACATGCTCTTGCAGATATTGGAGGAGGGCAAATTGACCGACAACGTGGGCCGGGTCATCAATTTCCGCAACACGATCATTTTGCTGACCTCCAACGTCGGCGCCGACATCATCCGCAAAAACTCCACCCTTGGGTTCTCGCCCATCAGTGACGAGCATAGCTACGAAAAGATGAAGGAGAAAATCCTCGATGAAGCGAAGAAGGTCTTTCGCCCGGAGTTTTTGAACCGGCTCGACGACGCGATTGTTTTCCGCTCGCTGACCAAGGCGGATTTGCTGGAAATCCTCAACCTCGAGATCAGCAAAGTAATCGAACGCGTCAAGGCCAAGCAGCTCACCTTGGTGCTCGACCAAACCGCCAAGGATTTCCTGGTCGAAAAAGGTTACGATCCCACTTACGGCGCCCGCCCGATGCGCCGCGCGGTCGAGCGGTTTTTGGAAGACCCGTTGGCTGAAGAGATTCTTAAGGGCAACCTGCACCCCAATGAACCGATTACGGTCCTGGTGGAGGACGGCAAATTGGTGTTCAAGCAGAACGCCCCGGCATCCTCCAAGGCTGTTTCCAGCTAAAGACGAATTCTTGGTTCGGGGCCCCCTCAAGGGTTGATGGTCGCGCTGGCAAATTCACGGGGGCGGGCTTAGTCTAGGCCCCTTTATGAGAATTTTGGCCAAACTGTTCATCCACGACTGGATCAGCGGCTTGGGACGCGGTGCCCTTCTCTGCCGCGATATCCTCGCCTCTCTCTTCACCGTCAAACCAGTTTGGAGCGATATCCTCGAGGAAATGTACTTTATCGGCGTCAAGTCCCTGTCGGTCGTCGCTATTACCGGCGCGTTTACCGGAATGGTGCTCTGCCTCCAAACTTATATCGAGTTTCATAAGGTGAAAATGGACACCGCCACCCTTGCCGTCGTGAGCGTCGGCATGGGGAGCGAGCTGGGCCCGGTCCTGACCGGCCTCATGGTCGCGGGCCGGGTCGGCGCGGCCATCGCGGCAGAACTGGGCACCATGACGGTCACCGAGCAGATCGACGCCCTTCGCACCCTGGCGGCGCACCCGGTCGATTATCTGATCGTTCCGCGCTTCCTGGCCATGATGTGCGTCATGCCCTTGCTCTCCGCCGGTTCAGTTTGCGTTGGCATCCTGGCCGCCTACCTCGTGGGCGTTTTCCTTCTGGGCATTAATTCCACCGGCCTCTGGTACAATATGCTCGCCCACACCACTTTGATTGACATTTCCACGGGCCTGATCAAGACCTTCGTTTTCGGCGCGATTATCGCCGTCGTCGCCTGCGCCAAAGGCCTGACCTGCGCCCAAGGGGCCGAAGGAGTGGGCCGGGCCACGACCGAAGCCGTGGTCTATTCGTCCATCTCCATCCTCGTGACAAATTTCTTTTTGACTTCGTTGCTCAACACGGTCCTGCCCTCATGATCATCGAGGTCTGCCATTTAAAAAAACGCTTCGGTCCCCTCCCCGTCCTCCAGGACGTGACCTTCTCCGTCGAGAAAGGCGAGGCCCTGGTCATCATCGGCGCCAGCGGCGGCGGCAAAAGCGTCCTGCTCAAGCACCTGATTGGCCTCCTCACCCCCGACGAGGGCGAAGTCCGCGTCGAGGGCCGCGATATCGCCGGCCTCGATGAACGCCAACTCCTCAAGGTGCGGCGAAAATTTGGCATGCTCTTTCAGAGCGCCGCCCTCTTCGATTCGCTCAACGTCGCGCAAAACATCGGCTTTATTCTCCAACGCGAACGGAATTTCCCCCCCGAAGAAATTGCCCGCCGCGTCGCCGAGGTCCTGGAATTGGTCGGTCTGGGGGGCATCGAAAAGAAAATGCCGTCCGAACTTTCCGGCGGCATGCGCAAACGCGTCGGCCTGGCCCGCGCCGTCATCTATCGGCCGGAAATCTTGCTTTACGACGAGCCGACCACCGGCCTGGATCCCATCGCGGCCGACGCCATCGACCAATTGATCGAACATATCGTCGAAAGATTTCAAGTCACCTCCATCGCGGTCACGCATGACATGCGCAGCGCCCGCCGCATTGGCCGTCGCATTCTCATGCTGCATCAGGGCCGGATCTATGCCGACCAGTCGCCGGAAGAGATTTTCAAATCGACCGACCCGGTCATTCATCGCTTTGTCAACGGAATCTATGATCCCCGCGAGCCGTTTGTTCTATGAACAATACACGCCTTGAATTCAAAGTCGGCCTCTTCGTCGCCGTCGGCCTGGCGCTGATTGCCCTGCTCATTCTCAACTTCAGCCGCGGCGTGACCCTCTTCCAGCGCACCTACCAACTGCACATCATGATGCCCACTACCGGCGGACTTAAAGCCGCCGCCGATGTCATGCTCCTGGGCGTGCCCATCGGCAAAGTCGAGACCCTGGATTTTGCTCCGAGCGGCCGTTCCGTGGATGTTTCCGTGCGCGTCCTCTCCAAGTATAAAATCAGCAGAACCTCCGCCTTCCACGTCGATGCCCTCGGCTTCCTCGGCGACCAATACATTGACGTTTCTCCGCCCGCCAACCCGCCGGCGTCCGCCACCAACGCCGCCGACTTTTACAAGGACGGAGACATCGTCGTTTTGGGCGAAATGCCCTTCAATATGCAGGAGGCGGCCCGCTCCACAGCCAGCCTTCTCGACGAAGCCAAGCTGACGATGAAGGACCTCGATCAGGCCATCACCAACGTCAACCGCACCGTTCTTTCCGGCCCGACGCTGACGAATTTCAGCCTGGCCTTAAGCAATTTCCAAGCGCTGACCGAAATTGCCGTGCAAATTGCCCAAGGCGTCCAGGATTTCATTCGTTCCAACCGCGTCTCCCTTTCCTCGGCCGTGACCAACGCGCGCGCCTTTTCCTCCAAGCTCAACGTCATCGCCGACAATTTCGACCAGGTCATTCTCACCAATCGCGACAATTTCTCGGACACCTTGCATAATTTGCGTGACACCACCGCTTCCCTCAAGCAGCTTACTAGCGACCTGGAGGCTGGCAAGGGGCTGGCCGGCGGTCTGCTAAAGGACGAAGAAATGAAAGCCGAACTAACCGCGCTGCTGACCAACGCCAATGCCACGGCCGCCGCTCTGAGCGCCTTCGGCAGCAATCTTAACCAATACGGCCTCTGGCACATGCTCTGGAAACCCAAACCCCGCGAAAGGAATTCCCCGCCGCCGCCCTAAGGGACCGCGGAACCTCGTGCCATGCGCTCACTTTGGGCCATTCGGATTCTATTCTTGACGCTTTGCGTTGTCGCGGGCTACGAAGTCACCCAGGTCGAATCGGATTGGATTAACAGCCCCTGGCGCGGCTGTTTCATTGGTTTCGGCCTGGGCGGCCTCTGCGTCGCCCTCGATGAAATGCTCAAAGGCTTTTCTCTCCGCGCCTTCTCCGCCGTCACTTTCGGCCTTTTCCTCGGCACCCTCGTCGCCTCGATGATTGACCGCTCCGGCATCCTGGCCGACAGCGACGACGCCCAACGCCGCGTCATCCGCATTTCGCTCTTCCTCACTTTTGGCTATCTCGGCATGGTCCTGGCCATGCGCAGCAACAAAGAGGATTTTTCGCTCATCATCCCCTATGTCCGCTTCGCCTCCCAAAGCAAACCGGAAAACCTCCTCTTGCTCGACACCAGTGTGATCATTGACGGGCGCATCGCCGACCTCCTTGACGCCCGCTTTATCGAAGGCACGATCGTCGTCCCGCGGTTTGTTTTGCATGAATTGCAAAAAATCGCCGACTCCAGCGACCCCGTCATCCGCGCCCGCGGCCGCCGCGGTCTGGATCTCCTGAGCCGGCTCCAGCAAAGCAAACTCAACGAAGTCAAGATTCACGAGGCCGATTTCCCGGAGGAAACAGCCGTCGATGCCAAGCTGGTCCGCCTCGCCCACGCCCTCGGCGCCAAGCTTTACACCAACGATTATAACCTGGGCAAAGTGGCCGAGCTGCAGGCCGTTCTGCATGTCAACCTGAACGAGCTGGCCAAGGCCTTGAAGCCGGTCATCCTGCCCGGAGAAATCTTCTCCCTGCGCATCGTCCGCGAGGGCAAGGAGAAAGGCCAGGGCGTCGGCTATCTGCATGACGGCACCATGGTCGTCGTCAACAACGCTCAGGAATTGGTCGGCCAGCAGACCAGCGTCAAAGTCCTAAGCCTCCTCCAAACCGGCGCCGGCATCATCGTCTTCGCCGATTTGCAAACGTCTGTTACAGCGTGAATTATAGTGCAATCCTGGATGCGCTTCGTGAGTTCACGTCTCGCGAACGCATCGAATTTCGGCCGCCCGCCCTCGAGTCCGGTCCCCTTTCAAACTACCCGCCCATCCCCAAATATGTCCTCGACCTCAAAAACATTGTAAAACCTGAAACCGCTGCGGAAGACCTTTTTACCGCTCTCTGCAAGGACGTCCTGGGCATCGTGCCCACTCGCCAGGTCGGCGCCCGCGAGGGATGGGTCGATTTCATGCTGCCCGAACCGAGGGGCGAACCCCTGCCTTTGGAACTTAAGCCGCTCTTCCAACGTGACGGGCCCGATGGGCTGTGGCGCGCCGACGCCAATCCAAAGCACCATGTCAACCAGGTCAAAAAATACCTGCGGGATCATGAGTATCTCATTCTCACCGACCTCCGCACCGCTTGGTTCTTCAATGCCCGCGATTATTTCTTTGAACAGAAACCATTCACCGATCTGCCTTTTGCGGATTTCTTCGCCCGCTGCCGCGAATCCCGCAGCATGCTGGACACTTTGCGCCGCCTCGAAGACACGGCGGAAAAGCCGGAACTGGAACAACAGTTTTTTGACGACCTCAAAATCTGGTTCAACGAATTCGACAAGGTCCAATGGACGCCGCCCGAACAAGCCGCTGAGTCCATCATCCTTCTGATCAACAAACTCATCTTCGCCCGGACCATCGAAGACTATGGGTTGATCCAATATCGTTTTACCCAGGACGAATACAGCCGCTACATCAAACTTTGGGAGCCCAAGGGCGCCCATCGCGTCGTGCCCAAGTTTCTCGACTTCTTCGAGGAGTTTTTTGACGAATATTACGACACGGAAATCTTCTCGCAGCGCATCTGGAACCGGCTCGATAAAGACCCGGCCAACCTCCAGCTCTTTTGCGATAAGCTCAACCTGGTCCTCGGCGTCAATTCCTGGGACCAAACCTTCAGCCGCGGCATTGTCCATTACAACTACCGGCGCATCGACGAGGACATCTTTGGCAAAAGCTACGAAATGTTCCTCGCGGCCAACCGCAAGGACGAGGGTATTTTCTACACCCCGGCCGGCATCACCCGGCCCATGGCCGCTTCCCTCGTCCATTCGCTCGCCGGAAAGCTGGTCGATGAGATTTGCGCCGCTGTCGGCAGCCAGGTCTGCGATTTTGCCCGCGCCGAAACTCTCATGGCCCAGCTCGCCGAAATCCGCGTCGCCGATACCGCCTGCGGATCGGGCGGTTTTCTCATCAAGGTTCTCCGCGAATTTTGGAACCAATACCAGCGCATTGACCAAGCCTCCGCCTGGGTGCAAAAAATCCTCAAACCCGAAAATGGGGAAATGTATCTCGCCGAGATGCCGCCCAACGTCGAAGCCGCCATCGTTTTCCGCCGCCGCCAGAATCTCGAAAATCGCCGCGTGCTCATTGCCCAAATTCTTTTGCGCCACATTTTCGGCGTGGACAAGGACCCGGGCGCGCTCGCCGTCGCCAAGACCAACATCTGGAAGGAGGCCGTAAAACTCTCCCCCGCCGACTACAACTATCGCCTGCTCAAGACGGACGTTGTTCGCATCCTGCCCAACCTGGAATTGAACTTCCATTCCGCCGATTCCCTCGTCGATGTGGACATCGCCAAACAGGTGGGCTGGCTCGCCGAATATCATCAGGCCGAATTGAGAAAGCTCTCCGCTCTGCGCGCCCGTTATATCGAGAACCCGATGCGGCATGAACCGCTGGATGAAGCCATTGCTCTGCGCGATAGAGTCCACGCCGACTTGACCGAGCATTTTCAACCGGAGAACCTCCCCTGCCCGCCCGCCGCTTTCGCGCTTCACTTCTGGCCCTGCTGGATAAATTCGGACGGCAAGCCCAACAAAGCCCAGGGCTTCGATGGCATCATCGGCAACCCGCCTTGGGAAGGATTCAAACCCATTCGCAAGGAATTCGCCGCCAATTTTTATCGCGGCAAACCTCAATTCAGCAAGCTGGGCATGGACGGCCCGACATTCGACAAGTGGTTTGAGGAAGAACTCGCCTCGAACCAGGAATATGCCGCCCGCTGGCGCGAGCACGAGGACTATTACGAACGGCACAAGGCACATTTCGCCAACACTTTTCAGCACCAGGGCACGGGCGACTGGAATTTGTTCAAACTTTTCATCGAGCGGGACCTGTCGCTCGTTCGGCAGGGCGGCCAATTCTCCCTCCTCGTGCCCAGCGGATTTCAGACCGACGAAGGCTCCGCGGATCTGCGCCGCTGGTTCACCAGGAGCATCGTCTGGACGAATTGACCTCGTTTGAAAACCGGGGTTACACCGTCGTGGAAAACGGCAAGGAAAAGAGAAAACAGATTTTCCCCGATGTCGATAGCCGTTTCAAATTCGGCTTCTTTAAGGTGGTCAAAGGCGTGGCCACTCCGAAGGACCACTGCTTCGACGCCCGGTTCTACCTCCATGATCCCCAGAATGCTTTTTCACCTGCAATTCGTTATAGCGCCGAGATGGTGCAACGCTTTTCCCCGCGTGTTCTTTCCATCATGGAATTTCGTTCGGAAGAAGATTACAAACTAGCCACCAGGATTCGCGGCGAGCACAGTTTGCTGGGTGAGTTGGGTTACCAATTTAGGCGCGAACTTCATCCTGCGGACGATGTTCGTTTTTATCTCAAGGACCCTGCGCGGAAGCTCACCAAGGGCGAGTCCGTCATTTACGAGGGCAAAATGATCCATCAGTTCGAGTCCGGGTTCGCTCCTCGGGTCTTTCACGCTTCCGATGAAGCTGTTCGCCCTGAACTGCTCCGCAAGGAAATTTATCGGTTAGGGCAGTTTCTCCGCGAAAGCAAGGTGGACAAAGTCGAAGGCCAGACAGTTCCTGAGAAGAAAAAAGAATTCGAGGAATTCCTCAACAACCTGTGGAATGCCAAACATCTCCGGCTCGACTGCGACTTCGCGCGACTGGTTTTCAGGAGGATTGGCCGGTCAACGGATCAACGGACAATCATTGCAACCTTGCTTGAGCCAGGAATTTATCTTTCCGACACAGTTAGCTATTTGATTCCGACGAATTATTCGCTGACTAGAACCGGAACACTCGCTCAAAAACCGTTGTCCGATGATGAAGTACGCTCCCTGCTTTGCTTGTTGAATTCGCTGACGCTCAACTACTACATCCGGAGCAAAATGTCGGCGACGGTGAATATGTTTTACATCTATGAGCTGCCCATTCCTCAACTTGCTCCCAAATATACAACGACGCTCTCTGAATCTGCCGTCAAGCTCTTGCAGAATCCCCGCAACCTAAAAGCGCGGGCAGCGCTTGAAGTCACCATCGCCCACGACCTTTACGGCCTATCGCTTGACGATTGGAAACATCTCACCGGCACGTTTACCTTCGGCAGTGGCGCGAGTAAAGAGGAGTTGGACGAAATCATCCGCCAATCGTTGAACCTTTGGCCAAAGCACGGCTGAAAATCCTGTGCATTTTGAGTCATTCCAACCGCGATTGTGGTCATCGCCTTCTTCTGGGGCTTGTATGCCTATATCCGGAAGCGCCCCATCTCGAGCAACCCGCCCCGCGTGTTGGTGGACAAACCGCCTGCCGAACCGCCGGTCGATCCGGCCATCAAGGCTCGCGACTGGTCCAAACGCCCTTGCGGCAGTTTCCTGGATTGGGTTTTCTCCCGCCGCTAAAGAAAACTTCGCCCGTGGACACGCGCCGTCCGCTCTGGCACCATCCCGCCATGATCACGCGGCGTCTCCCTGTCCTGTTCGCGGCCCTGACCCTGGTGGCGTTGACCGTAAGGGCGGCCCAGGACACCCCGCCCGGCGCTCCGGTGATTGTCTATACCAAGGACAATGCACCGCCCATACCCAAGCTCGACGACCTCCCGCTCAAAGAGAGTCTCAGCGAGTACGGCATCACCTGGACCTTCCAGAAACCGGCCCGCGTTGGCCAGTTCATCAATGGCGACTGGTACGTTGCCGGCCCGGTCACCGTCGTCAAAATTGACCCCGCCCCGCGCTATGGCAACGAGGTCGCAGACAACGAACTTGACGACCGGGAGAAAGTTCCTGTTGACCAGCGCTGCCGCAATGGTTCCATGCTCGACCTGCCCGCCCGCCAGGAAGTCGCCTGGGATTCCGGCGTGATGAATTACTATCGCCCGGAATATCGCGCGAGGCTGCCCATCGCCCTGAAACCCGGCGACAGCCTGGCCTCCAGCATCAGCCTCCGCCAAGGCGAGAAAGTCACCTATCCCCTTCATCCGGGCACGGTGCGCGGCAAAGACGACAACAGCCCCGTTAAGACCGTCGCCGTGCTCACCTGCGTCGCTGATCCGTTGCCAGCCGATGCCTTCCGTCCGGGCTATAGCGGCCAAGACACCAAAATCTACCTGGCCCGGGATCTCAAACGCGACTTGCTGCCGCATTTCGCCCAACCCGCCGGTGCCCCGGACCCAATCAAGTTCGCCGAAAACGTGCAACGCCCGTGGTGCGACACCGGCTTCTTCTCCTTCGATGTCCCCCAGGACAGCATGCCTAATTACGCCCAGGCGTACGCCCAGGGCGTCGCCGATGCCGTCCTCCTCGCCTGCTGCGATGGCGCCACGCCCGAAGAGAGAGAGCGGCTGGTCATCGACATCGTCCAAATCGGCATCGATCATTACGGGTTGGTCCGCAACGGCCATCCGGGCTGGCCCGCCCACGGCGGCCACGGCTCCGGGCGCAAGTTCCCCATTGTCTTCGCCGGCGCCATGCTCGGCGACGAAGATATGGCGAACGTCAACAAGACCTTTCCCAAAGCCCAGTTCGGTGAGGACGAGCAGACCGCCTACGGCGATTGCTGGACTGGGGCCAAGGTTGTCTTCACCGGCCACTCCGGCATCGACGAGGTCTCTGGCGTTGGCCGCGATTATGTCCGCGCCGGCAATCCCTGGGGCCCTTACGAACACTTGACACCCGATAAGTGGGTGCCCGAAGAGTTTCGCAGCGACGCCTACCGCCGGGCCAACACTTCCACCTGCTTTGTCGCCCAAGCCCTCGTCCTGCGGACCATGAAGCTCGAAAAAGCCTGGAACCACGACGCTTTCTTCGACTACGTGGACCGCTGGATGTTCGAGGACGACAAACCGTTCCGCCTCGAGATCGCCAAATACTGCCGCCCGCCCTACAACCCGGACGACTACCTTGACGACAGCAAGGACTGGTTCCACGAGGGCTACGCCGACCAACCCTGGGTCAAGCAACTGTGGACCACTAACCGGCCGCTCTGCCCCGCTCCAACCGGCGGCTGGAAGCAGAAGCACGACGACAGCTACTACCTCAACGCCATCGCAAAGCAGCGCAAGAAATGAGGACCAGAATCTCGATGAAAATGAGAATGATCCCGCGGGGACTCGTTGTGCTGGCCGCAAGTTGCCTGTTGGCAGGAATGGCCGGGCATGTTTCCGCGGCGACTTACGTAGTTGACTCAATGGCCCGCGGCGCGGATGACGCCAATGCCGGCACGGAGGAGAAACCCTTTAAGACGATTCAACACGCCGCCGACATCGCCAAGCCGGGCGACACCGTCTGCGTCATGCCAGGCAAGTACGACGAGCGCGTCAGGGTCAAAGTCAGCGGTGCAGCAGGACAGCCCATCACTTTCCGGGCAATGCCGCGCCGCTCCGCGACGGTCGCAGGCTTCAATCTCCAGGCCAGCTACCTTCGTCTCGAAGGCTTTGACATCACGGCGGACCAGCCGGCGGTAGCGGTGCAACTGGATGGGAGCCACTGCGAGGTGCTCGACAATTACGTCCATGAGATGCTGATGGGGGTCAACGGGACATACGGACGATCCATCGCCGACGGCCCACGCGACTACTCGGCGGTGGCGCATAATCGCGTCGCCTATAACAAGGTTTATCACAGCGAATACGGCTTCGTCCTAGGCGGGGAAGACTGGCTGGTGGAGAACAACGAGGTGGAGCGGCTGTTTATGTACTCCCCGGGACGCTCGTACGACGATTGCGACTACACGCGTTTCTTCGGCAGGGGCTGCGTGCAGCGCTGCAACTACTATCATGGCACCGTCACGTCCGAGATCAAAGTCGCCCACGTGGACTGCATCCAGACATTCATGGGCAAGGACACCATGGCGCAGGACGTGCTCATCGAGAACAACACCTGCTTCGATTTCGGTGAGGGGGCGATGGTCGAAAGCAAACCGAATATCGGCAGCGTGCGCAACTGGACCTGGCGGCGTAACATCTACTCCTCCAAACTGCCGACCTATCCGGGAGCATGGGGGCTGGACGTCATCCAGACGCTTGACGTCACGGTTGAGAACAACACCTTTGTCGGAATCCATTGGTGCGGGGTGGGGCTGCGGGGCAAGGAATCGACCAACGGACAAATCCGCAACAACCTTTTCTACGACATGCGGCAGGCCGTCCTGGATGGCAACAAGGACGACTTCACCCCAGCCAATCCGGTAACCGAATACAATCTCGCGTTCCAGACTGCGCCGCTGGCGACGGACAAAAACATCAACGACAAGGACCCTTTGCTGGTGGACGCGGAGAAGCGGGATTTCCGTTTGCGAAAGGGCAGCCCGGCCATCGGGGCGGGCAAGGGCGGCGTGACCATCGGCGCCCTGGAGTATCCCAATGTGTATTACGTCGATCCCCGCCACCCCGCCGCTGCGGATGAGCCGGAGTGGGGTTACCCAGCCGTGCCGCTGGCCACCCTCGCCAGAGCCTGCGCCATTGCCCAACCCGGTGAGACCATCCTGCTGCGAGGCGGAATCTATCGCGAGGTCCTGGCTCCGAAAAACGAAGGAGTAACGGTCCGCGCCATGCCGGGCGAAACTGCGGTGGTCAGCGGGGCGGACTTGATCGAAGGTTGGAAGCGCCAGCGAGACGGAAGTTGGTCGGCCTCGCTGGCCACCGAGCCAAAACGGGTCCTGCGCGATGGCCGCCCTTGGAGCGCCTTCAGCTATGACCCGGCTGCCAGGCAAATCACGATGAAGAACGGCGGCGATCCGCGCCTGCACCGATTCGAAACCGTCCTGCGAGAGCAAGGCATTGTCCTGCCTGGCGGAAAAGAGGCGAAGATCGAAGGGATCTCCGTCGTTGATACGTTAGGAGCCGTCAAGGGCCGCGATTAAAATTGTGGGTCCATTTTAAGGTAGGGCGGCCACTCCGCTGGCCGCCGGGAAGGCGCGCAGCGGAGTGCGCGCCCTACCCTGACCGAAAGTTTTAACCGCGCTCGCCGTCAAGAAATCACATTGACAATCAAAAAGATCACGAAACGGCAAGAGACGCGCTCTGAACTGAACCGAGGCGCGCCAGCACCGCGAGATCGAAGGGCTGCGCCGAAGTGACGGTCACACCGAAGCGTTGGCGGCGTTCTTGATCGTGACGCGTCAAGTTGAAATCGCCATGCCCCAGCGCGGCGCGGAGGCCGGCCTCAATCTCCGGCAGCGCCGCGGCGTAAGTCTCCGCGGTGTTTGGCGCGATGCCGCGATCGTTGACGATGATCTCGAATTCTGTGCGGCTCAGTTTCAGCGCGCCAGAAAACGCTTCCCGCAAATGGAGTGCCGTTTGCGCGGCGGACGCGATGGCCTCGGCGATGCGATCCTGATTGGCTCCGCCAAGGATGGTCTTGCGGCGATAAAGCACGCCCCAAACTCCGCCCGTGTGGTCGAGGGCGAAATCGGCTTCAACGCCAACGGCGATGACGCCTGGCCCGTTGGGCACATGAAGCAGCTCCGCGACATCAATGAGCAGGACACCTGGAATGAGTTGGCGGGCGACCCACTGATGAAAGATGTCAACGGCCTTTGCGGGATCAAAGCCCAGCGGGCCGTCCACCGGGATTTTAATGATGAGATGTTGCAGTTCCATGGCAAGTTTGGCGGGCATGATCAGACCTTGGCTGGCGCTACGGCCGACGACGACCCTAACTTGTTGTGACAATTGTAAACGGCTTCGATGAAAAGTTGGGCCTCGGCGATGCGATGGTGCGCGGTATCGGCCGTAAACTGTTCTCCGTGCCCCGCGTGGGCGGCGAAAAGGAAGTTGGCAAACTTCGGCCCGACGAATGGATCGGAAAAAAGCTGGGTGTCGAAAAAGCGCTTCTTGAATTCCGCGATGATTTCGTCAGGTTCGTTGGAAATATCGTCGTATTGGACTTGCACGAGCGCGCGGGCCGCCTTCATGAAAGCGGCATAGGCGGTTTCGCCCGCCCGCTGCACGGCTCCGCTATCGAGATGCAACCCCGCCTCGAATACCAACCGTTCCGCAGCGGTCAATTCAAACTGGAAGCGCGAAACCAACTCGCCCGCGCACTCGCCCACGCCGATGTCGCCGATGCTGTATTGGCGAGGGTCGCCCCAGTCGGAATAGAGGCCCGGATCGGCGTTGTGCGAAGGCAGGTTTTGGTTGAGCGGCTCAAGCAGTTCGCGGATCGGGCCCTTGCCGACGCGCTTGACAAAAGCGTAGAATTTTTCGGCCTCTTCACGGTGTTTTACGTAGTAATCCGTGATCCGGTCCACCGCATCGGGCGCGCGCTTGGACGGAATCGCAATGATCGGCAGCCCGTAGGAGCCGGCGTTGTTCTCCCGCTGGCCGCCCAGGACGACCTGGAAGTGAGGCACCTTGTAGCCGTTGACCGTCCGGCTGACCCCGTAGAAACCAAGATCGGCAACGTGATGGACACCACAGGAATTGAAGCAGCCGCTGACCTTGATGTGCAGCGCTATGACCGATTCAGCTCACCCAGCGGATAAGAAAATTCTGCTCGACAGTGGTCCGGATAGTGCCGCGGGTGTAACGGGCGACAATGTCGGCCAGCGCGCGGAGTTGGTCCGCCGTGATGTCCCCCAGCGGCAGAGTCACCGCGCAGGTGACATAGCCCTCCTGGCGCTGGTCGCGGACATTGGCCTTCAGCCATTGCTGGAGCCGGCCGTTTCCGTTGACAGCAGGAAATTGCCCCGGCGGCTTGAGCGGGCCTTCCGCCGCCTTCTCGGCATCCTTGAGGCGGTCGAGCCAGCGCGGATCGTCGCGGAGTTCCTTGCGGGTGGCGAAGACCTCCTCGCGAAATCTCTCAATGCCCCATTTGTCCACCAGAAACTTGATGCGCGCGGCATTGCGGTTCTTTTTTTCGCCATGCTTGCCGAAGACACGGCAGACCGCCTGCGTCAGCGTAAGCAGTTCCTCCACCGGAGCAAACTCGGTCAGCGTGCGGGCTTGGCGCGGTACCGGGCCAAGTCCGCCACCCACCACAATCTTGAAACCGCGCTGGAGGCGGCCATCGGCCTCACGCACAAGGGCGGTGTATCCGATGTCGTGCATTTGGGTGAGGCCACACGGATGCTGGGAGCAGCCGCTGAACGCCGGCTTGAACTTGCGCCCAAAGTCCATCGTGTCCGGATGACCCATCAAAAACCAGGCGAGCGCGTGGGCGTAGGGCGAGACGTCAAAGATTTCGTCGCGACAGACGCCGGCAAAAGGGCAGGCGGTGACGTTGCGGACGGCATTGCCGCAGGCCTCGCGCGTCGTGATGCCGACCGCCGCCAGCCGCCGCATGAGCGACGGACTGTTTTCAATATGGATAAAATGGAGCTGAAAATCCTGCCGGGTCGTGACGTGCGCGATGCCATCGGAATACTCCTCGGCCAGTTCCGCCATCGTCTCAAGCTGTTGCGGATTAAGCCCGCCGAACGGAATCTTGATCCGCTGCATCCCCGGCGCATCCCACATGGTATTGGGCCCTTTGGTCGGTTTGCCGGCAAAGGGCAGTTTGCGGCTCTCGGCGCCGTCGGAACGCTGGCCGTTATCGTAGCGCTGGCCATAAGCACCCCGGCGCAAACGCGTCTCGGCGAAGACCTTTTCGTCGATCTTCCCCTGCTTGCGCAGATCGATTTCCGTCTCAAATTGATCGATTTCACTGCCGATGGTCTCGGGCAACTTGCCTTTAAATCGGTCCTTCCAAATGGCGTGGCTGGCTTTCATGTTTATGGAACGTCGCCTCTATCAATTGCTTATCTTGTCATTATCAATTCCTTTTCTTATACTGAGTTGCTTCACAGAAGTCGCGCCAAAAAAAACTAAAACCTGGGATTCCCTTCGGGGGGCAGCCCAGGTTTGCACCACGATGGTTCCGGGTCCTTACAAGTAAACCGACTGATTGATGCGTTGATAATTGTCTCTGCAGGCGGAGATGTATTGGGATGTCAGGTTGGGCGTAAGACCCGCCGCCTGCACAAATGGATCCACCTCAGGAAACAGCCAGTCTTTGTTTTCGAAATCCAAGCCGGTCAGCATGAGCAAACGCCGGGTGAACTGCAAGGCCCCGAGCAAGGACAAGGGCTCAACAACTTTATCGGGATTGAGCTGCCAGCGGACCACATCGCAAGTGGCGGCCGGAAAGCTCCAGTGCTCCAGAAGCAGCGCGCCAGCCTGCGCGTAATCGAACCCAACGGCGTCGCGTTCCCACTCCGCGATCGGTTGCCGGCTTTCCCAATAGACGGTAAACCCCTGTTCTTCGATAACGCGGTTGATGAGGACCCGCCCGATGGCGTGCAGAATCCCGATGGTGTAGGCGTCTTCTGGATTCAGTCCGGCCAATTTCGCCATCGCCTCCATCACCAGCGCCGCGGCCACGGAAGCGCTCCAGTAGTCGTTGGCCGAAATGCCATAGCTGGATAAATCGCGCGCAAAGAGCTGCCGGGACAGGCTTAAGTTGACCACTCGAATGACCTCCCGCAGGCCAATGAAGTTGATGGCCGAAGTCAAATTGCTGTGGAATGTGGCCGGAGCATAATAGGGGCTGTTGCTGATCCGAATGATGTCCGCCGCCAGGGGTCCGTCATTGCGCAGCATCGCCGAGATGGTCGCGAGGTCCATGTCCGGGTCTCTGGCCATTTCAGCGACTTTGACGAGCACGGCGGGCGTCGCCCCCAGGCCGTCAATGGTCTGGATGGCTCGTTTAAAGTCATCGGGTTTCAACACGATTTCTTCCATAGTGTGGTTCAATTTTTTTGTCATACTTCTTCTCGTTTCCAGATTTCCATCGTCACCGTGGTGCCCGATCCAGGAGCGGATTTAATCTCGAATTGGTCAACTAATTTGCGGGCGCCCGGCAGGCCCGCCCCAAGGGCGCTGAGTTTATCGTCTGCCAGGAAACGCTCCGGATGTTCGATGCCTTTGCCCTTGTCCGATACGATGATTCGGAGCCCGATCTTGCCCCCCTCCGCCACCTGGCCAATCTGAATATCGCCAGCGCAACCGGCATGTTGCACCACATTGCGGGTGATCTCGGAAATGACCGTGGAAAGCCGGGTCAGGATCGTCGGAGGGAAATCCATTTTGGCCGCCGCATCCCGTCCGACAAATCTGGCCAGCAGCACGTCCTGCATTTTGGCGATCGGCACTCGGGCTAATTCTACCCAACTCATGTTCTCGTTCATTGGCTTCGGCTCCTTAGGGTTCAAGTGGAACCAGGACAGTTGCGGTGGTCGCGTCCGCGTTTGATTGGATGGTAAACTCGCAGCCATGCAGCCTGGCGATGCCTTGAGTCAGGGCCAGTCCCAGCCCCAGGCCCTGCGGTTTCTTGTTGCCGCTCCAAAACTGTTTGAAGGCTCCAATCTGGGCGATTTGCTCCGCGCTCATGCCCGCGCCGTGGTTGCTCACGGCTAGGGACCAGAATGCTCGCTGGCCGTCGCCTTTTAGCTCGATGGGCGTTCCGGGCATTGAGAACTTGCAGGCATTATCGACTAATTCTTCCACCAGCAACACCAGATATTCCTCGGAAATGGGCAATTGGGCCGGTTCCGCCACGACCACCAGGTCCGACCCTCTGTTCCAACTCCGGCAAACGCCTTGCGCGGCTCGATCGAGAGTGTCTTTTGTGGCGGCAAGTTCCCCGGTTTTCGCCAGATCGAAGCGGTTGCCGTAAAGTTGGGGCAGTTGCGCGTAAAGGTGCAGCCGCCGAATCATGCGCCGCAACCGCACGGACTCTTTGGCCACAGCCTCGCGCATGGCCGAAACTTCGGCGTCCGCCGAGGCGTACTTGAGCGCCAGCAGATTCGTAACGGTCGCGATATGGTCGAGCGTCTCTAAAATCTCTTGTGGCACCAACGCCGCCACCGCCAAGCTGACTTCCTCGGCCCGGAGACGGCTTTCTTCAATTTGGCGCTTCCGCTTCTCCAAACGCCGGCGCACGGAGCCAATGAGCGCCTCCGGTTTGTAAGGCTTGGTGATATAATCATCGGCGCCTTCTTCCATCCCGTGTCGGCGGTCGCGGCTCGCGACCAGCGCGGTCAGGAAGATGAACGGGGTCATCGCCGTCCGTGGATTTTCCCGCAAAGCTTGCAGGACGCCGAAGCCGTCCAGTTCCGGCATCATAATATCGCAAATGATGAGATCGGGAACGGTGCTTAGCGCACTCTCTACGCCCGCTTTCCCGTTTTCGGCTTCGAGAGGCTCAAAGCCCTCAAAGCGCAGAACCTGGGCCATCTGGTTGCGGATGGCTGCATCGTCTTCGATGATCAATATCTTATGCATAAGATCATTATTTCTTAAAATCCTGAAATTCCAACTCTCGATTTGCCGCTCCTCCCTCCTCAGTCGGTTCGGCAGGAGAAGGCCACGCCGCCCTCTCGCCCGAAGCAATCGGCAGCCAAACGCCGGCAGTCGTCCCCTTCCCTTCCGCGCTTTCGATGCGGATCTTGCCTCGATGCAAATCCACCAACTCTTTGACGATGGCCAGCCCCATGCCGGTCCCGGGACGATTGCCGACATTGCCCCCTCGATGGAAGGTCTCAAAGAGCTTGGCCTGGTCCGCCGGGAGAATCCCAATGCCCGCATCGCTGACCAACAGTTGAATGTAGTCTCCCGGCAGCGTCTTGGGATCGCCGTTGGTGTGCATGCAACCGTCCACCCGTTTCACCTCGAGAGTGACGGGCTGTCTCCCATCGGAATACTTGACCGCGTTGCTGAGGAGGTTGCAGAGGATGGGGCGCAGGATTCTCTCGTCGAGCAATGCCGCGCGCGCGGCGGGATCAACGGCACATTCAATCAAAACAGCCGCGCCGGGCTGCTTTGCTATTTCCGCGATAACATCCCGGCAAAACGTTTCCATATTGATCCGCGCGGGATTGCACCGCATTTTCCCGCTCTGCAGTTTCTCGTGAACCAGGAAGTCCTCCATCATCTGGGCCATCCGCGCGACGGCGCGCTCGATTTCCGCGGCTTGCTCGGATCGCTCCTCCCCCGTCATCTGGGCCGAGTAGCTTTCAAGAAGGGAGGCAGCCGTGTTGATCACGCACAGCGGGGTGCGAAACTCGTGCGAAACCATGCTGACAAAGTGGCTTTTAATCCGGTTGAGATCTCGCTCGTACTCGAGTGCCTTTCGGGAATGCTCCTCGATTAACTTGTGCTCCAGAGCCCTTCGTTCCAGGCTGGCCAGTTCGGCTTGCGTTCGTTTGCGCTCGGTGACATCGGTAAATATTACCAAGGCGCCGCCAGGGCTTCCGTCCTTCTCGAAAACCGGCGTGCAGCTATATTCGACGCTAACCCTCGTGCCGTCTTTCCGCCAAATGATCTCGTCGGTTATATGGCGGCTTCGCTTGTCATGTAAAGTCTGGCAAATGGGGCATTCACTCCGCGGGTAGGCGGAACCGTCCGCCCGCTTATGGTGGAAGGTGTCGTGCGACGGCCGGCCGATCAGTTCGCTCACCTCATAACCCAGCATTCTCGCAGCGGCAGGATTCTCAAACTTGATTTTCCCCTCGGTGTCAACCCAGTGCAGGCCTTCCCCAATGGTGTTCAGAACGATTTCGTGTTCGGTGCGGAGCTGTTCTGTTTGCATTTCCAGCAGCTTGCGCTCGGTGATGTCCCGGAACGTCCACATCCTGCCGTAATATTTTCCCTCTCTTCCCATCATGGGGGAGGAATATCGGTCGAGGATCGTCCCATCTTTCATTTCGAGTTCATCCCGGCTGATTTCGCTTCGGTTAGAATTAAGATATCTGACTTTTTCAATAAACTGGACGGGGTCTTTGACCGCTTGGGTCACCCACCTTAGCTGGGACTCATCGTCTATTCCCTCAGCGATGGGCCGCGGAATCTTGAGCAAATCGGCCATGCGCTGGTTCTGCAGTTTCTTCCGGCCCTGTTCATCCACGACCAGAATTCCATCAATGGAGGAGTTCACTTGAGCCTCGAGGAAAGCTGTTTTCCACTGCAACTCCTCTTCCGCTCGCTTGCGGGCTGTGATGTCCTCGTGCGCAACGACCACCCGCCGCAGCCCCTCTCTGGCAAATCTGGTAACGCGCAACACAAACCAGCGCTGCTCTTGCAAACTATGGCACGGGTATTCCAGCAGGAATTCAGCGCACTTTCCCACC
The DNA here is from genome assembly GCA_052139695.1 of Limisphaerales bacterium. Classification (GTDB taxonomy): domain Bacteria; phylum Verrucomicrobiota; class Verrucomicrobiia; order Limisphaerales; family Palsa-1400; genus PLGF01. Next base: position 18,882 of record JBKQWF010000010.1, on the reverse strand, counting down.
ATAACGTCGCGAATGCCTTTGGCCACGGCGGGCGCTTCCCCCGCGCAGTCTCCAACCGCCGATTCACAAAGACTGAGGTAGTTAGCGCCGACGCCGTAGCTGCGCCCAAGAAAATCGTGCTGGCAGGCAAACTGTCTCCAGGCAGCATTTACCGCGATGATCGCCCCCTGATCATCCAGAATCGCGATATGCGCTGACAGCGCATCAAGAGTGGATTGCAAGAACCGTTTGGATTCCAACAACGTCGCCTCGGCTTGCTTGCGTTTTGTAATGTCGCGCCCGATGCCGACCACGCCACAGGGAACACGTTGTTCGTTAAAAAGAGGAGCCTTGAAGTATTCGAGCCAGACGGCGCCGAGGCCGGCAGCGGCAAGTTGCAGTTCGCGTTGAGAAGGCTTGCCCGAAGCCATCACTGCTTCATCCTCTTCCCGGAGTCTCTTGGCTAATTCGGCCGGATATACGCCCGGAAGCTCAGCGGTGGTCTTGCCGAGGAGTTGGGATTCTTTCATCCCGCAGAAATGACACCATGCCTGGTTCACCGCCAGGAAGCGTCCCTCCCGGTCCCTCAGCCAGGCGGGATCGGAGATATTGTCAAGGATCGCCTTCTGCCGCCGTTCGCTTTCCGCCAACTCCATCTCGGCCCGCTTTAAGGCCTCGGCCGCATGCTTGCGCCCGGTGATGTCCTCTTTGATGGCGATAAAGTGTGTGACATGACCCTTGTCATCGCGGATGGGGGAAATGGAAGCCGATTCCCAGTAAAGCTCACCGTTCTTTTTCCGATTATGGAGTTCGCCGCGCCATTCCTCCCCCGCGGTAATGCCGGCCCACAATTGCCGATAGGTTTCGGCAGGCGTTTCGCCCGATTTAAGCAGACGAGGATTCTTTCCCAGCGCTTCCGCGAAGCTGTAGCCCGTCACGGCGCAGAACTTCGGGTTGACGTACTCAATCGCGCCTCGCATGTCGGTGATCATAACGGACACGGGACTTTGGTTGACTGCGCGCGAGAGCTTGCGCAATTCATGCTCTGCCTTTTTGCGCTGGGTGATGTCTTGATTGGCGCCTCGCAGTAAAATGGTTCGCCCAGCGGAATCTTTAGTAATAGAAATGTGGACGGAGACATGGCGAACCTCGCCGTCACGGCGAAAAATGCGCACTTCGAATTGCGAGACGTAACCTGGATCTGGCGTCGCCACGGCCTTGGCAATTTCTTCGGCACCCAAATGAGCGTCGTCCGGATGCACAAATTTGCGGGTAAAATCTTCGGCGGAGATCAACCTGCCGCCTTCCAGTTCGCAGGTGGTGCCGTGGAGCGCGTAATAGCGGTCGTCGAAGGCGAAGACCCCTCTCGCCACGTCAAATTCCCAATCCACCAAGTGCGCCAAGCTCATGGCGTGAGCGAGTCTGCGTTCCGTTTCGCGCAACAATTTCTCCGTCCGCCTATGTTCGTCCACTTCCGCCCCAAGCGCGCAGTTGGCGTCCCACAGCTCGCGGGTGCGCTGGGCGACCCGGCTTTCCAACTCTTCCGTTTTCCGACGGAATTCCCGGTGCAACCACCACTTCTCTGTCAGCGCGTAAGCCAATTGGGACGCCTCCACAGGGTCAAACGGCTTTTTCAGCACGAGCAGTCCGTCATGATAGCCGATCGTCGCAAACAACTCACCACTTGAATAATCCGAGTAGGCGGTGCAGGTGACAATTTGGATGTCGGGGTCGATCTTCCAGATCTCCTGTGCGGTTTTAACCCCATCCCAACCGGGCGGCATGCGCAGGTCCACAAACGCCATGGCGTAAGGACGCCCCTCTTCCACAGCCTTCTTCACCAGGATTGGTCCCTCTTGCCCTTGATAGGCCGAATCCACTTCGAACTGAGGCATTTCAACGATTGCGTCGGGGCTGCCAAAAATGCACTTTGCACTGTCCTCCAGGCCGGGCGCGGTCGATTTCAGCGGGTCAAGAATCTTGCGAAAATCATCGTGGACTGCACGATTGTCATCAATGACCAGCACCCGCCGGTTTTTGTTGTCAGTTTCCATCAGAACAGCTCCACATTAGCGCCTAAGCCTTCAAAGGCAGCGGGTGACTCGGGCGGAAGCGGCCGCATCGGCTCCGACGGAACGGACGCCACTGCTGGCAAGTCCATCGGGCTCGGCTGCGGTTTTAAATCCTCGCTTGGCAGAGGAATCTCTTCGCGGGAGGCCGCGACCGGAGGCTGTTCTAACTCGAACCGGTCGAACATCTCGACCGCAGGCTTGGAAACGGCTGCGTCCGGCGTCGGCGTCGCTGACTGCAAGGCTGCGGCGTGGGCCTGCCGTTCTGACTCCATCGTGTATTTCGACTTGAGCAACTCAAGTTTCTGGGAGGCCGAATCTGCCGTGGCTTCTGAAGCACCCTCATTGCTCCAAGCCACCAAGTCTTGAAAGAAGCCGATGGACCGGGGATTGGCCTCGGCAACCGCAACTGGGAACTGGACATTCGCGAGCACCTCATCGACAGATTGAGCAAAGGTTTCCTGTCGCCCGCTGATTTTCTCAATCAAGGCCGGGATGGCGCTTTCCAAGTCAGAAAGTTTTTTCCGCGAGACAATGGACTCATCGCTCAAAACCTGCTGTTCGGTTTGGCCCAAAGACTGAAAGTCTGCCAGCCGTTGACGGAGATTGCTGATCATCTCGTCCGTTTGGCGGAGCGATGCTCCCATCCGCCCGACCTGCAGCAGGGTTTCATCCGAGACGACGCGCATGCGTCCTGCCAGCACTTCCAAAGTGGCTCCGTCACGCGCGTGGATGGCGAAAAGCTGCGCGTTGAGCGCGGCGTAGCGCACATCGACGGCCAAGACCGTCGCTTCCTTGGAGCAGTTGACGAAGCGGGCCTGCAACGATTCGAAGGCGGCAAGGATGTCCCCAATTTTCTCCACGGCTTGTTTGACAATGGCCAGCATCCCGCCAATTCTGGCTTGGGATTCGCTGGCAATATTTGCGTTGAGAGCGGTACCGCCCACCTTGACGGCCCCTTCGGCAGCTGCGCTTGACTCAGCGCGCAGACTTTGCACGCCGTTCCTGAGGCCATCGGCCGCGCCATTGAGCTGGTCGAAAACGTCTTTGACTTGATGCAACTGAATCCGGGCCGCGTGGGAAACAAACTGTCTCGGGTCCGACTCAGCGGCAGAAGTGGCCAAACCCGCGTCCTCCAAATGAGCGCGCATCTCATCCATCGCCTCCCCAACGTGCTGGATTTTTTGGCTGGCGATGTCCTGGCACTGCAAGGCGATCACGATCTTACCGATATGCCGCGTGATCGCTTGGTTTTGCTGGGCCAGGTCCGCCGCCCCCGTTGCCGAGTTGGCGAGAGCCTGACTCAGAGTATGCAAATGACTGCGGCTCGATTCCAATGAGGAGGAGGCCTCTTTTCGTTGAGCTTGAATGGCCGCGGTCAGTTGCTCCATCAGGTTGTGGACGATTTGTTCGCTCGCCGCCAGCTCTTCAAATTGCCGTTCCAGTGTGCCGCGGACTTCATGCACCATTCGATTCACCTTGGTGGCCAGGCCCGCGAAAACCTCCTGCACTTCCCCCGGATGACGGCTGGCTTCGATGCGGAAGGCCGTCGTGATCATGCTCAGGGGCAACAAGGCGCGCAGAAGTTCATCATGCTGTTTGGGAAGTTGGGCGAGCCAGCCCTGCAACTCGTGGAAGGCGGCGAAGACGTGATCGTATTGATCATAGCTGGCCAGCAGGAGATCTTCCACCTTCTTCAGGAGTTGAAAGGCAAACTGGATCGCGGCGTCCTCGGTCCGGCCCGCGGTCAGGTTGGTTAAAGACAGACATTGCCTTTGGATATGGGTCAACTGTTCATCTAAACGCATGAGTCCCTCGCTGAGGGAGACGAATTCAACCTCCATGACGTCGGCCAGCGAACGAAGGGACTCTTTTTCTTCCTCCAATCGTTGCGCCCAAACTTTCCCCTCCCGAAGCGCCCTGGTGGACTTGCCGATTCTCCCTAATGGCCATAGGACCCTGCGGAGCAAATGCAAGCCATTGCGTAACGAACGACCGGCCTTTTGCAGGCCCCCGGCATCGCTGAACACCTTTGCCATCCGAGGCGCCCATGTCCGAATGAGTTTCACAACATAGGAGATGATGCTGACTGAACTGGTTGATGGGCGCGATACACCACCGCTTTGCCGTGAGTTTCGGGTTGGTATTCCGGATCGAGGTTGGTCGTGGTTTCGGCGGTGCCCAGAAAAAGATAACCGTGAGGCAAAAGGCAATTGCGGATTTTTTTCAGGATTGTTTTTTTAGTCTCTACATCAAAATAGATCATTACGTTGCGGATAAAGACCAAATCCAATGGCGGCAGAACCGGCCAGGGTTGGATCAAATTCATCGGACGAAACTCGATCATCTTTTTGACGTCATCCTTGACGCACCATTTCTCCCCCTGCTGGCTGAAGTATTTGACCAGATAACTGGCAGGCAGCCCCCGGTTCACTTCGAATTGCGAGTACGCCCCCGCCGCCGCCGCCTTTAAAACTGTTGGGGACAAATCAGTGGCTAAGATCGAAACGGTCCAACCGGCCAGTTGCGGAAAATGCTCGCGCAGTAACATGGCCAGGCTATAAGGCTCCTGCCCGGTGGAACAAGCCGCCGACCAAATGGTCAGCCGTCGCGCCCCCGCCCGCTGCTCCAAAACGGCCGGAAGAATGGAACGTCGCAACGCCTCAAACGGATGGAAATCGCGGAAGAAGAGAGTCTCGTTGGTCGTCAGGGCGTCAATGGCTTTGTGGTGCAGGCCATTGACTCTGACTTCCAGGCGCATTTGTTGGATGAGCGCCGCCAGCGAGGCGAATCCCTCCCGTTGCGCCAACGGGCCCAATCGAGTCTCGACCAAATATTCTTTACCCGGTTCGAGCACGATGGCGGCCTCGCTGTGCGCGAGGCGGCTGATATAGTCAAAATCTGTTTTTGAAATGGGCATGATAGCTTCTTTCGGACTGCCGGCTGTGTGCTGTTGCACAAATGGCTTTGCAATGAACCCATCTCCCTGCCCTCTCCCCGCAAAGCGGGGAGAGGGTGGCCGCGGGACGGGAGAGGGGATTTTGTAAAGGTTTCATTGAAACACAACGCTAGGCCTGGGTTGAACTCGGCTCTCCCGCACCCGGCGCGTAATTTCGCCGGCGATTTTGTCGAGTGGAACGATCCGGTCGGCGTAACCGGCTTTCGCCACGTAGCCGGGCATGCCCCAAACGACACTCGTGGCTTCGTCCTGCACGACGATATGGGCGCGTTTCTCGCGGAGGATCTCGCAACCGCGCAACCCGTCCTGGCCCATGCCGGTCATCACCACACCCAAGACCGCGCCGCCATAAACTACCGCCACACTGCGAAACAAAACGTCCACCGCAGGCCGGCATGAATTCTCCGGCGTCCCGTCCTGCAGATGCACTACGGCGCGTGTTCCTGCTTTTTGTACTTCCATGTGCCTGCCGCCGGGCGCGATGTAAGCGTGGCCGCACTCGATTACCTGGCCCTCGCTGCCTTCGTGGCAGGGGACAGGCGAATGTGCCGTCAGCCGTTCCGCCAACATGGCGGTAAACAAAGGCGGCATGTGCTGCACCATGACGATGGGCACGGGAAAATTCTCGGGCAAATTGGCAAAAACCTCTGCCAGTGCGTTCGGCCCGCCCGTGGAAGTCCCCAGGCAAACAATCTCTATCGGCCCCGTTCGCGGGGGAAGCGCTGGGGTCAATGGGAGCCCGGAGGGAAGGGCGTTCGGACGAACGCTTGCCGCCTGAGGAAGGCGCAGATGGCGGCAGTGGGTTTTGATTTTTGGAATTAACTCCTGCTCCAGCCGCGCCACGGCTTCGGTCACGCTGCCGACGTTGGCCGGTTTGGTGACGTAATCACTGGCGCCCAACGACAGGGCTTCCAATGTGGCAACGGCCCCCTTTTGGCTGAGCGTACTAAACATGATAACCGGCAGCTTCGGATACAACTTCCGCACCTGGCGCAACGTGGCCAAGCCGTCCATTTCCGGCATCTCGATGTCGAGGGTGATAAGGTCGGGATTGACCTGCGGGATTTTTTGGAGCGCGATTCTTCCGTTGGCGGCAATGCCCACCACGAGCAAATCCGGGTCGCGGCCCAGCGTTTCGGTGATCATCTTGCGAACCACCACGGCATCATCCACCACTAAGACACGAATTTTGGGCATTGCTTAAATCCTCAGCACACTCAGTCCACTACTCCCAGGATTTGCAATTTCTCCACCAACATTTCCTTGGTCACCGGTTTCATCAGGAAATCGTTCGCGCCCGCTTGGAGGGCTTCCGCCACTCGTTCCGTGGAGTTGAGCGTTGTGACCATCAGCAGTTTTAAGTGGGCAAAATCCTGGTTCCGGCGCACCGCCTGGACGAATTCCAATCCGTTCATGCGTGGCATCTCCCAGTCCACCAGCGCCACATCGAACGGCCGGCGCGGGTCGTTTCGAACGAGAAGCTCCAGCGCGGCGCGTCCATCGCAGGCTTCAGCCGTGTCGGACGAGATCTCCTGGGCGACCGAACCCAAAAAAGTCCGCATCGGTTTTGAATCATCTATGATCAATATTCTCATACTTATGGGCCTTGGGACTCACGGGAATCCAGCCGGCATAGAATCGAAAGCGCCCCCGACTTCTGGTTGCGCCTGCTTCCGCGGAAGCCGCGCTCCAAGAGCGCGGCCTCCGGGCTGTCCCCAACTTATAGTTTCTGTTGCTCGACGATGTGCTTGAGGTCGGCGGCGAGCTTAGCCAGTTCGTTCGCCGCGGTCAGCGTGTTGGTCGCTCCTTGCGTAGAGTTCTTGGCCGCCTCGGAAACATTGGCGATGTTCTTGGAGATTTCCGTGCTGCCCTTGGCGGCTTCGGTGGCGTTGCGGGCGATCTCGTTGGTCGTCGCCGACTGCTCTTCCACCGCGCCGGCGATAGTATTGGTGAAGTCGTTAATCCGGGTGATAATCTCCCCAATCTGGCCGATGGCGGTAACCGCGCCTTTGGTATCCGTCTGAATAGCTTCGATCTTCCCGCTGATGTCTTCGGTGGCAGCGGCGGTCTGCTTGGCGAGTTCCTTGACTTCGTTGGCAACCACTGCAAACCCTTTTCCAGCCTCACCCGCGCGGGCGGCCTCGATGGTGGCGTTCAACGCGAGCAAGTTCGTCTGTTGCGCGATGGAGGTAATGACCTTGATGACTTTGCCGATTTCGACCGAGCTTTCGCCGAGTTTGGCCACGGTCTTGTTGGTATCCCCGGCGACCTTCACCGCGGAAGTGGCAACCTTGGCGGCTTCGTTGGCGTTTTTGGCGATCTCCTTGATGCTGGAACTCATTTCTTCCGCGCTGGTGGCCACGGTTGCCACGTTCTTGCTGACCTGCTCGGAAGCGCTGGCCACGACATTGGCTTGCGCGGAAACCTCCTCGGAGTTGGAGCTCATCTGCTGGCTGGTCGCGGTCAATTCTTCCGCCGAGCTGGCCAGCGATCCCGCGCTGGCACCGATCTGTTTCAGGGACGCCTGCATCTGGCTGGTGGCCTTATTCAGCGCGTCGGCCAGTTCCTTATAGTCGCCGACATAGTTGCCGCTCATCCGCACGGTGAAGTTGGATGCCGCCAGTTCGGCCAGCGCCTTACCCATGTCGCGCAGCGGCCCGATCACTGCGTCCAAGGTGTTGTTCACGCCCTGCACGATCTTGCGGTAGTCACCCTGATGCTTGTCGGCGTCGGCGCGGGTGGCGAGCTTGCCAGCCACAGCGGCATCGGCGAGCCGCTGCGCGTCATCGACCAGAGCCTTGACGGAGGCGACCACACTCTGGATGGCCGAATTGATGGTGTCGAAGGTGTGTTTGGTCTCCGCCGTATCGGAGTCCGCCTCGGCTGCTTTCAAGCTTACTGCAAGATCGCCTCGGGAGATTTGGTCGAGCGCGGCCTGTACCTGGCCGACTTGGGCAGATTGATAATCGCTAATTTTTTTCGCGACCTTTTGAGCTTTGCGGATCGCGGTCTGATCCATGACTACTTCAAAAGCTCCAATGACCTCCCCCGCTTCGCTCTTGATGGGAATACCGATGTAATCAATCTCCAGTTCCAGCGTGCTGCTGGGTTTGGCGACGGTGGAAGACTGGCTCTGGCGAACATCCTCCATGGCTCTTCGGCAAGCGCACTTGCCGGTGCCACAGTCGCCGGTCTTGAAGTACGACGAGCACTGGTTCCCCTTGAGCCGTTCAAGGGTGACCCCGCCTATGGCAAGCCCGGCGTTGTTCATGTATAGGACGTTGAATTGCTTATCAATGATCATGGCCGGCAGCGGCATCGCGTCAATAAGGCCCACCAGCGATCCGATGGTCCGGTTGACGCCGTTGACGATCGTCTGGAAATCGCCCTGATGCTTGCTGGCGTCGGCGCGCGTGGAAAGGCGTCCCTCCACCACCGCCTTTGACAGCATGTTGGCGTCGGCCACGAGCGCATTGATGTTATCAATGCAGATGTTCAGGTTGTTCTTGATCAGGTTGAAATCCCCGCTGTAGTGCTCGGCAATCTTTTCCGGAATATCGCCTTTGCTGATTCGGTCCAGATATCCGGCAACCTTGTCCACCACTGTTTTCCGCTCGGTAACGTCCGTAGCAAACTTCACCACTTTGTAGGGCTTGCCCTGCTGGTCGAAAATCGGGTTATAGCTGGCTTGAATCCAGACTTCTTTGCCGCCCTTGCCAATGCGCTTATATTCGGCTGCCTGAAACTTCCCTTCGTTGAGGTCGCGCCAGAACTGTTTGTATTCGGGGCTCTCGCGAAAAGCAGGTTCGACGAACATGCTGTGGTGGCGGCCCTTGATTTCCTCCAGGGTATAGCCCAAAACGGACAGGAAATTGTCGTTGGCGTGCAGAACCGTGCCGGCGAGGTCAAATTCAATAACGGCCTGGGCTTTGTTGATGGCAGCCAGTTGACCGCGCAGCTCGATGAGTTCTTGTTTTTGATCGGTCGAGCCGTTGCCATTGCCGTTGCCGTTGGCGCTTTTACCGTTAGTTCGATGGGAACCGTTGGCTCGGGTGCGAGGGAGTGCAAGTGTGCTGAGTTTCATAAGTTGTTTGATGTGATATGGTGGCTTGTTCTTGTTTTTGGATTTTCGATTTGGACTGTTTATATTGTTTCAATAGGGGCAGTGGTGATTGAGTCAGGCTGTTTCTTGGAGCCGGTTGCCTGTGCCGGAAAGATTGACGGTTTTCTCGGTGTCGAGGATGAGGAGCAATTGCTCCTTCAGCTTGTAAACCCCCTGCACCAATTCGCGCGCGATACCCTTGAGCGTCTCGGGAGGACGCTCGTAAATGTCGTCCTGGATTTCCACCACGTCGCCAATTTCGTCCACGAGCAGGCTGACCGCGCCGTCGTCGCTGCGGACGACGACATTCATGGGCAGTTGATCGCCTTCCCGTGGCGCCAGTTCCAGTCGCCGGCGGAGGTCGATGGCGGTGACGATCTGGCCGCGCAGATTAATCAATCCTTGAATCATGGGTGGGGCCAGCGGGACCTGGGTCATCCCCTGGTATCGGATGACTTCCTGGACCTTCAGCACTTCCACGCCGAAGAACAGGCCGTTGACAAAAAATGTGCAAAACTGCTTCGTATTGGTCATTGATTTACCTCCGCTAATTTGTTGGTTGCGTCATAAAATGTCGGGTCCGCCGCGCGGATGATGCTGACGACATCGAGCAAGTCCGTGACTTTCTCCTGCACTACGGCTGAGCCGAGAATGCCGTCGCGCGCGGCGTGGCGTTTGACGGTGAGCGACTCATGCACGATGTCGTTGATCTTGCCGACGATCAGCCCGACGCTGCGGCCGCCCTCGGAATAGACCACCACCTGTAGAGGATCGCTCGGCGCCGCGGCGGTGACCGAGCTGGGCAGGAACTTCGCAATTTGGATAAGCGGAAGAATCTGCCCGCGATACTGCACCACCTCCTGGTTGCCGGAACGTTCGACTTGTTTGCGCGGAAATTCTTCCAGCCGGGCGACCATCGAAAGGGGAATGGCCATGTGCGCATCTTTGCCGGCATCGAACAAGAGCAGGGTTTGGCGCTCGCCCGAACGCTCCGCCGTTTTGGTTTTTTCAGCCAGCGCGCGGTCATGCGTTTCCGCGATGACGTTGGCGTGTTGGGCCAGTCCCAGCACGTCGAGGATCAGGGCTACTTTGCCGTCTCCCATAATCGTGGCGCCGGCAAAACAGGTGATGCTTTTGAGTTGTTTGCCCAGCGGCTTGACCACGATCTCCTCGGTATCGTTGATTTCATCAACCACCATCCCAAACTGCCGCCCGTCCGCCTGCAATACCACGATGTTGACCACCGCGTCGCCGTTGGAAAGTCTCTCCGCATCGCCAGCGGGCGAATTCAACTTCAATTCCCGATTCAAGTAAGCCAGCGGCAGCAACTGGCCGCGCAGCCGGTAGATGGGCGCGCCGTAAAGCATCTCGATCCCGCTGCGCGCCTGCTCCGCTTCCAGCCTGACCAGTTCGAGCAGACTGACCTGCGGAATGGCGAACCGTTCCGCTCCGCTCGTGACAATGAGCGCGGGAATGATCGCCAGCGTCAGCGGAATCTTGATCTTGAGGGTCGTGCCCTGGCCTGGTTCGCTCAAAACATCGACCGACCCGCCGATTTTCTCAATGTTCGTCTTGACGACATCCATGCCCACTCCGCGCCCGGAAAGATTGGTGACCTTTTCCGCGGTGGAAAAACCTGGCAGAAAGATGAAGTTGAAAATCTCGCGGTCGGTCAGCCGGGCGGCTTGGTCCGGGGTCACCAAAGAACGTTGCACGGCCTTTTCTTTGACTTTCGCGACATCAATTCCCTGGCCGTCGTCCAAAATCTCGATGTTGACCTGGCCGCCTTCGTGAAAAGCCCGAAGGGTGAGCGTGCCTTGCTCCGGTTTCCCGGCGCGACGGCGCGCCGCAGGAGTCTCGATCCCGTGATCGATGGCGTTGCGCACGAGATGAGTCAGCGGGTCCTTGATCGCCTCGATAATGGTGCGATCAAGGTCTGTCTCCTTGCCTTCCATCACCAGACGCACCTGTTTGCTCAAGTCCTCCGCCATGTCATGCACGATGCGGGGAAATTTCGCCCAAACATTGCCGATCGGCTGCATGCGGGTTTTCATCACGCTCTCCTGCAATTCCGTGGTGATGGTATTAATGCGCTGGGCGGCATTGAGCAGGGTCGCTTCCTGGGCTTGGGAAGTGAACTGCACGATTTGATTGCGTGCCAGCACCAGCTCGCCCACTAAATTCATTAGTTTATCAAGCTGTCCCACATCGACGCGAATGGCGGTATCGGAGATTGAGGTGATGGGACGGGTCGCAACGTCCTTGTCCCTCGCGGCCTTTTCCGCTGGTTCAGCCGGGCCGGCTGGCGGAGGGCTGGCGGGAGGCGGCTCCGCCGTCGCCACCGGGGCAGCTTGGGGCAAGGGCAGCGGGTCCGCTTCCTCCTCAAACAGGCCGAAACCCTTCGCTGGCGGCTTCCCGGCGGAAGCATCGCCGGCTTGCAGCGCCTGCAACTTCCGCATCAGCGCCGAATAGTCCACCGCGCTCTGTTGTCCGGTTTGTTCCAGGCAACGGAGCATCTCCTTGAGCGCGTCGGAGTACTCGAGCAAAGCCTTGATCATCGCCGGGTTGAAAGTGAGTTTCCCATCGCGCAGAAGACTCAGGAGGCTTTCGCCGACGTGCGCCACGGACTCCATCTTGTTCAGGCCGATGCAGCCGCTGCTCCCTTTGAGCGTGTGGATGATGCGGAAAACGTTGTTAATCGTCTCGGCGTTGCCCTCGCCCTTTTCCAGGACGAGCATTTCGCGGTCGAAGATGTCGAGACCTTCGAAGCTCTCGATGAGCAAGTCCTTGATGAGTTGCTGTTGCAATTGGTCTTTCATAGTGTTGGGATCTAGGAGGGGAATAACTTGGCCACAACGGCCAGCAATTGTTCCTGGCTGAACGGTTTCACAATCCATCCCGTCGCCCCGGCGGAGCGCCCCTCGGCCTTCTTGCCGGGATCAGATTCAGTGGTGAGCAGGATGATCGGCGTTTTCTGGAAACTGGGCAGCGCCCGCAACCGCCGGGTCAACTCGATGCCGTTCATGTTCGGCATGTTGATGTCGCTAAAAATGAGATCCACGGAACGGGTCTGCAGAACACTCAACGCAACGGAGCCATCCGGAGCTTCGAGCACTTCGTGGCCGGCGCCTTTGAGGGTAAAGGAAACCATTTGCCGCATGGTCCTCGCGTCATCAACCGTAAGAATGGTTTTTCCCATAATCAGTTTCTCAAACAAATTTCGCCCAAACGTCTAGGGCGTCGAGGTCGCCATTTCAGTCGGCCCTGGAACTTTTGTGGGTGTGATCCCAAACTCAGTCGCAGAGTTTTCGCAGTTCACGCCTAATCCATCGGCAGTAGGGAAAAAGCGTTAACCATAGGAAAACCGCATAGTAAGATCGGGAGAACCCGACATGGAGAAGGGAAAACTTGATTGCTTGAGCAGGTTCGTCACCACTTCCTTCAAGTCCAACAACTCCACCTCCAGCACAGACCGCCGCTCAACATGAGCAATTGCCGGGTCACGTTAGCGGCGCGCTGAGCTACCTCCATCAATTCCACAATTGTCCCCTGGGTTTCTCAGGAAAGGTCTTGATTCTTCCGCGGAAGGCCTAACATTCGTAGCGCGGGCACGGCCCCTGGCTATGCCGTAAAAAAAATTTGCTGAAATGTCGAAAGAGGCTCTCATGGCACGTCATCAATGTGAAGCCGCGGAAATTCCGCGGCGAAAAAACAAAAATCGAAACGAATTATGAAATACGCACTCTTTGTCTTCCAGCCACAGGAACAGTTCGAACGCCGCGATAGCGCGATGGCCGCGGCGGGCAAAGCCTACGGCGAAGCGCTCCGCGCCGCGGGCGTCGTTGTCACGGCGGCGGGTTTGCAGCCGCCGCAATCGGCCACGATGGTTTCAGTGCGCGACGGGAAGCGGCAGGTCCACGACGGCCCGTATGCGGAGACGAAGGAATTCCTCGGCGGCTTCGTCATTATTGATGTGCCAAACCTCGACGCCGCTTTGGAATGGGCCGCGCGCCACCCTGCGGCGGCCACCTCAGCGGTCGAAGTGCGTCCGCTCTTTGCCTATTCATGAGCTGGGAATGCAGCCCACGGCCCAACACCTCAAGGAGCATCATGAATAATGCGGCGAAACGTTCGATTCTGCGCTGGATTCACATCGTCTTTGGCATTCCGATCATCGGCTATATCTATAGTCCGTTTGAACAAATTCCAAACTACGCCCCCGCTGTTCGGTTCGTCTTCCTTCCCGTCATTCTTCTTTCGGGATTTTGGACGTATTCAGGCGTAATCTTCGCCATCGTGGGCGTTGCGCTATGGCTCGGTGCATATTGCCTGTCTGGACTCCAGGCGGGGGTCGTGAGTCAGGTTGTCCTGTTCATCGCGCGGAAGACTTGGTTGGTCATTCGCGCGCGACATGCTAAGTAACGAACCTCTCCCCTTGCGACAATGGAAAAAAGTATGAACAACATAAACAGCAATAGAAAGAAGTTAGAACCAAAACAACTTGAAAAACTCCTTGGCGCGCTGAAAACCCGTTTTGAGAAGAACATAAATCGCCATAAAGGGCTTGAATGGACCAAAGCCCAGGCCAGGCTCGAAGCGAATCCTGAAAAACTGTGGTCACTCAGCGAAATGGAGAGAACCGGCGGCGAACCCGATGTCGTCGGCCGTGACAAAGAAACGGGCGAATACATCTTCTTTGATTGTTCAGCGGAAAGTCCCAAAGGGCGCACGAGCCTTTGTTACGACCGTGAAGCGCTGGATTCCCGTAAAGAGCATAAGCCGAAGAATTGTGCTACGGACATGGCAGCGGCCATCGGCATTGAGCTTTTGACGGAAGAGCAATACCACGAGCTGCAGAGGCTGGGAGAATTCGATACGAAATCGTCGAGCTGGGTGAAAACGCCTCCTGAGATGAGGAAACTCGGCGGCGCTCTCTTTGGTGATCGCCGATTCGGTCGTGTCTTCTTTTATCACAACGGTGCGGAGTCCTACTACGGCGGCAGGGGATTCCGTGGCTCGCTACGGGTCTGAATTTTGCGCGAAACACCCTCTTGCGACCTCTCGGAAAGCCGTTCGCGGTTTTGCCGATTGCGGCGGAAACAGATCGAAGCCGTTTTCAACGATGAGCGAAGACGCCACGCACGCGGCGATTGAAGCGATCGCCCGCAATTCCTACGGCCAACTCATCGCCTACCTCGCGGCGCGCTCCGGCGATGTCGCCGAAGCGGAAGACGCGCTGAGCGAAGCCTTCGTTTCGGCGCTGGAGAAATGGCCCGTGGATGGCGTTCCCGAAAAACCGGAAGCGTGGCTGTTGCGCGTCGCGCGCAATCGCGTCATTGACGCCGCGCGGCACAACCAGGTGCGGCAGAAGTCGGAGGAATTCCTCCAGCAAATCGCCGCGGAGGCGGAGAGCGTCGCGGAGGCGCGCGATCCTTTTCCCGACGAAAGACTGAAACTCCTTTTCGTCTGCGCGCATCCGGCGATTGATCCCGCCGCGCGCACGCCGCTGATGTTGCAAACGGTTCTCGGGATTGACGCAGAGCGCATCGCTTCGGCGTTTCTCGTTTCGCCCGCGGCGATGAGCCAGCGGCTTGTTCGCGCAAAAAACAAAATCCGCGACGCAGCCATTCCGTTTCGCGTGCCCGAACCCCCCGAATGGGAAGAAAGAACTTCGTTCGTACTCGACGCAGTTTATTCCGCCTACACCACGGGCTGGGAATGCGTGATGGAAACGAGCGCGACGCATCATGCGCTTGCCGGCGAGGCCATCTCCATTGGCCGAACGATTGTTCAATTAATGCCGAACGAAGCCGAAGCTCGCGGACTGCTGGCCCTCCTGCTCCACTGCGAGGCGCGCCGGGCGGCGCGTCATACGACCGAGGGAACATTCGTGCCGCTCGATCAACAAGACCCGAACCTCTGGTCGCGCTCCTTGATGAAGGAAGCCGAGGACCACCTGCGCACCGCGTCAGCCTTCCACCAGACGGGACGGTATCAACTGGAGGCGGCGATTCAATCCATCCATGCCAGTCGCGCGCGAACCGGAGTGATCGACTGGCCGGAGATTCTCTTGCTCTATGAAGGTCTCGTGAGGATTTCGCCGGGTGTTGGCGCGCTCGTCGGCCGAGCCGTGGCACTCGCTCAAACCGGGCGGCACACCGCCGGACTCGCGGCTCTTGAAGAGATTCCTGCCCGCCGAACGAACGACTATCAGCCTTACTGGGCCGCTCGCGGACACGTCTTACGATTGCTGAATCGCGAAGACGAAGCTGGGAAGGCATTCGCTCGCGCCGCAAGCCTCACTGATGATCCGGCGTTGCGTGAATATCTTCTCAGCCGAGCGGCGGAAAAAGTGTGAAAACATGACGCGGGTCAGTTTCTTCGATGCGGATGAGCGTCTATCGCGAAGCCGGCGCGCAGAGGAAACCAAAGATCGCGGCGGTAGGAGCCAGGTTCTGATGGATGGTAAACTCGCTGTTCAGCGGCGAGCAGCGATTGTCGAACCAGCGTTCGTTGCCGGGCCAGGAATCAATGGGTGGGTAAAGAGTTTTATGCGCCCAGGCGGCATCCCACGGCCCTTGTCCTTCATCCCCCTCCTTGCGCCAGGGGCCGTAAGGAATGATGCCGGGATGGAATCGGCCTTTGCCATTGTACCAGGCATCCATATGAAAAACTTGAAGCGGGTAGCGCGGTCCTAGGCCGGTGACCCAAGTCTGGTTGAGGGCGTTGCAGCCCAGGAAGTAATCGCATGTGGTGTAAAGGGCCGCCAAATAGCGCCGCGCTTTTGCCGGGTCAGTCTCCTTGGTGAGCACATAGCCAACGGCGGCCGGGAGCACGAGCGGCGTTGTTTGCTGGCCCACCAACATCGGCATGTACCAGTTGCCGCCCCAGCGCAACGTGCGTTTGGAAGGCGCTGCAATGGCAACGGCGTCGGCCGTGGCAAGGACGGCATCGCGCATCCGTTGGCGCAAAACCGCATCGGGTTGGGCCCAGTCTCTCGTCAGGGCATAGACGATCGGTCCGTATTGCCGGTCATCCCACAAGGGCGTGGTCGGAGTTATATCGGCTGTGTCGGCCGCGAACTGTTGTTCGTACAGTTTCTCACCCGTGACCCGAAAAAGAGCGGCAGCGGCGTAAGAGCGCGGCTCACGTAACGGCGGTTGCTTTTGCTCATCTCCAGGCCGGGTATTCTTTTGCGCCCAGGCATAGGCTTCAATTGCTTCGTTGGTCCAATCCACACCTCCAGGGTCTTTCGCCTGCGCCAGGCGCAAGCAGAAGGCCAGGTGCGCGGCGGCGCCCGCGTAACGGTAGGTGGACCAGGGGTCCTCGCCGGAAGCCGCCCAGGTACGATGGACGTCCTCCCACGAGCCTTGGCCCACTTTCTTGCCGTCCGGGAGTGTCCTTTCGTCCTCGCCAAAGGCATCGCCCGCAATGCGCAAGCCCAGCCCGCCGGTCCCGTAATGTTTGTCCATCAATTCGTGGCGGAGGCGATAGCAGAACCGCGGCAGCCAGGCCGCTTCGTCCAAAATATCGGGCACCCCGTTGCCGCTTTCGGGAATGTTCAATTCACCATCGGAGAAATTCCCCGGGGCCATCTCGTAGGCCAGCAACAACTCCTGGGCGACGCGCAAGTGCGAGTAGTAACTGTCCCAGTCCCCGGCATCCTGATACCAGCCCGCGGACTCGATCGGGCCTTTAGAGCCGGCCAGCAACCGCTTCGCATCCCCGCCTTCTGATCCCCACTCGGGGAACCGCACCGTCGTGTAGATGAGCTTGCCGGCAAAGCCGGGCGTCAACTTTGGATTGTGCGGAGCGGGCCGGGTGAACTCCGTATAAGGCTCTTCCAACGCAATGCCGCTGCGGTTGTGATAGAGGCCCCGCGCCACGGTCCGAAACGCCTCTCGATGGACATCCGCGCTGACCGCGAAAGGAAAGGAGCAACCGATGCCCTCCACCGACAGCACGTATCTGCCCGGCCGCTGGAATGCGGAAAAATCGCACTCATAGACATCGGCCTTGAGGAAGTTGCCGTCCGGCGGCGAATCGTTCTTGTGGAAGGTTTCCTGCTCTGTGGCCGCCATCCGGAAAACTAACTTCCCCGTGAAGCGGGTTTCTCCCGTGGCTTGGTCGATCAGGTGGAAGGCGTTTCCGGCGTAGGCCTTGAGGTCTAGTCCACCCTGGTCACCCAGCCAGTGATATGCATAACCGAACTTCTGCGGCGCCTCGGGCGCATATCCCAGCAGATTGACATGCACTGCTTCGGAGCGCGCCTTGCGCTCGTCGAACACCAACTTCCATTGGGAGCCGTTGCTCGCCAGGCGACCGGTGTCGATCTGGTAAGTGCTTCCCCGTTTCATGCCTTCTGGCAGGAAGAGATAAAGCCAGTGCTCTTCCGTGTGATCCGGCCGGGTGTTCACCGCGCGGCCGTTCTCCCACTTGTCCACAAACCAGGCGAAGTCGGTGCCCTTGCTCTTGCGCCCGACGCGCTCAGGGCCTCGCTTTTGCGCATACCGTCCATCGTCGGGGCTGCTGATGGAATAACTCGAGACCTTCGAAGCCGCGGCCGTGTCCAGCGGATCAACGACGACTTTCTCATCCGATCGGCTTTGGCCGCGCTGATGATGGAGGACATAACCGTCCTTGAAATGGAGCATGACAATGCCGCTCGTCAAGGGCATCACTTCCAACAACTCAGACCCAGACGCGCCAAAAGACAGGAGGACGAGAATCACGAGAAATTCCCCGACTGCTTTTGTTGTTCTGGTCATGCCAATCTCGTGATCTCAGTTGAACTTCTAAAGGATTGCTACAAGGAACCAAGTCCCGGGGCGGACTCAACACCGTTTTCGGAATTCGGTTCCAGCAGTTCAAGGCGATAGCCCACCCCGGGGATGGTAACCAACAATTGGGGCCGCGCCGGGTTTCTCTCGATTTTTTGGCGCAGATAGGTCACATAGACGCGAAGACGGCCTGTTTTCTCGGCGTCTTCCAAATTCCAAATCTCACGGAGGAGCTGCCCGTGCGTCAGGACGCGCCCCGCGTGCTGGACCAAGTAGCACAGAAGAGCATATTCCGTCCGAGGCAGCTTGATTGGCTGGCCATGCGCCCTGATAGATCGCAGCGCCAGGTCCACCTGCAAATGACCGGAGACGAATACCGAAGTCTTGGCAGCCGGTTGCTGGTAACGCTGCACGACTCGCAACCGGGCCAGAAGCTCATTGGTGCTAAACGGCTTGGAAAGGTAGTCATTCGCTCCGCTGTCCAGGGCCATCACTTTCTCGGTGTCGCGGTCGCGCACCGAGAGGACGATGACGGGGACCTTGCTCCACTCCCGCAATCGCCGAAGCACGTCCATTCCGTCCATGTCAGGCAAGCCCAAATCCAGAATAATGATGCCTGGCTGTGAACCAATGGCGGCATTAATTCCTTCTTCGCCGGAACTGGCTTCGAGCACATGATAGTCGTTTCTCTCCAGGCAGGCGCGAATCAATCGCCGCATCTGCAATTCGTCGTCGATGAAAAGAACCAGAGGTTTGGGCGACGGGGCTATCATAATTATCCCTGACATTCTAAACGCGCTCGGCCACGCCGTCAAAAGAATGAGTGTCTCCCAAATCCTCGCCTAAGCCGACGAATTTCACGGTCCGGATAGGGGTAGGGATGGAGTTTTGGCTCCACCCCTCCCTCCAAACCGGACGGGCGGATCTCCCGCATCCGGCTTTCCGGTCAGTGGGTTCTCTCTCGAGGAGGACGACGCTCTTCGCGTGGTCCCC
>JBKQWF010000009.1:0-19973 GCA_052139695.1 Limisphaerales bacterium | reverse complement strand
AGCACATCTTTGAGGTATCGCTTAAATTCCGGATCAAACGAAGGCAGCCACGCCAAGTCCTCTTTATTGCCCTCGATCATCTGCCCATCAGGTTTGAGCCACGGCCGGCCTCGGCCGAGCGGTTGCTGTTTAGCTGGAGTTGAGGCACAGCCAACGGTGAGCATCAGCGTGACGTCGTTGGACATCGCCCAATCAACGTGGGCATTGCCGATGCTGTTGTAACCGCCTTCAGCGCGCGCCCCTTTGACGCCCAGCCGTTTGAAAACATTGAAAACCGCCGGCGACATTTCATCCGGCCAGCCGAGGTCCATCGCGTAGGTCGGCTGCCACACCCGGCCCGGTTCAGGTTCCGGCACACGCACGCAGGTGGCGGCAAAAGCGCGGCCCCGCTCTCCGAAGTCAAAAATCAAAGCATACCCTCCGAAGGCGTCGCCAATGGTTGGTTTGACAGTAATGACTCCGCCATCGGCTGGCAGATCGGCCTCTATCGTGACGGAACTCGCGCCGGCAATTTTGAAGACAATCGGCTTCCACCAGTCGCCCGGCTTGCCCTTCGTGCCATACTGAATGACGTCCACTCTGATGGGTCCGCGATACGGCTGGCCAGGTTTGACAAAGAAGGAGAAGGCCGCCTCCTGTCCCGGCCAAAGGACATTAGCGCCGAGGCTGCAACTAATTTGTTGGACCTGCCAAGTCTGGGCTGATGTGCCGAATGCCTTGGCAAAATCCTCCATCTCGCTGCCGGTGACCATTTGCGCGCGGGCGGACAGATTCCAGAACGCCGCCAAGAGAAGGACCATGAAGGCCAATCGCGACTTTGACATGTGCCGGAAGTTGGCGAGCGAGGCGATTTTGTGCATATGAACCTTATTTCTGGGACAATTCTCCTGGCGGCGGATAATTCCTTGATGTGTCATCGAGCACCAGCACCCAATCGAGCAACTCTCCGTTATCAGGCGGAGTAAACTCGCGTTCGCCACGGTTCTCAAATGTTCCGATTTCCCGGGCGCTGCCGTCGCGCGGATTGAACCACCACGCCTTCACCTGCCCGCCTTTGATTTTGTCCATGTGCGCCTTGAACGACCGGCCGACTGGAGCATAAACCATCGCATAAGTTCCATCCGCGTCGCGAGTGGCGACAAAACGACGGGTCCCCGCACCCGGAACGCCGTTGGCGACACGGTCCTCGACGATCACCGTGTCGTCAGGAATTCGTGTGAGAAAGGGACGTGATTCCATCAGCAGTCGGCCAAATTGCATCTGTGCGGCGCCTGGCTGGTCAATCGCCTCATACCACGGCAGCAATGGGTTGTTGACAGGTTTGCCACGCACTGGATCAAACATTTGCCAGACTGAATGATCTCCATAAGTATGACCACAGGCACCGCTGAACAAATCCCAGTAAAGCGGCCGGCGCACATCCGCCGCGACTGAATAGCCGAGCTTTTTCGGATCGAATGAAACGGGGTGATCCTCGTAGAGAGGCTCCCCGTCGATTACGGGCTTGACCGGCGTTCGGTCATAGTCGGCCCGCGTTTGGTCGTAACGACCTGTAAACTCCGCGGCATGACCGTTCTGGCGCAGGTTAAAATCAAGCCAGTCCTCGTCTTGAAACCACTCGGCGGAGCCATGCCCACCGCTAGGGTGCAAGGTGATCAGGTGCGAGCCGCCGTCCCCCTTGCGGAGTCCCTGCGCCATCGCGCGAATGATCTGCTTCTGCTCCTCATTCTCCGGAACACGGTCTCCGCCCAGAATCCACACCAGCCCAGCGTCGCGGTAACGCCTGCCCAGCCATTCACCGTAAATCTCCGCGTTGGCGGGGGTAAAGAGCGTTTGGCCGCCTTTCAGCTCGTCATGCCAGTAACGGCCCCAAGTGGGCAGGAAGCCGATCAGCAAACCGAGTTGATTGGCCTTGTTGACGATGTAATCCACATGGTCCCAATAATCGTTGTCAGGACCTTCTTTCACGGCGGGTCGCGCTGGATCCAGATCAAGAAACGGCAGATAACCGTAGGGATCCGGATCGGTGGGACCATCCAGTTCGGAAATCGCCACGGCCTGAATCACCGTAAAGCCCTTCTTCGCTCGGTTCTCCAGATATTTGTCCGCTTCCTCGCGCTTCAGCCGATGAAACAGTTCCCACGCGGTATCCCCCAACCAGAAGAATGGCCGGCCGTCAGAGCTGACAAGGAAGCGGTGATTCTCGCTCACCTGGAGACGTGGGGTCGCCGCGTCAACAACGCCCAGGGACAACCCGACCGCCGCCAGAAATAACCATCGCTTCATCATCATGAGGATACGAATCGCCATCCGCTCCGACGAGGACAAAGCATCTGGAATTCTTTAAATGCCTCTGATAAAGGAAACAATTCCCTTACGATAAATTGGACAGTTTGGCGGCAAAGACCGAAGCTGACGAGGAGTTGAACTAACGTCGTTGAACCAACAAATCTTTTGAATGAAACCAAAGTCGAGTGCTCCACCTCTTTGCTTTGCTGGAAAATCTCTTCGTCCTCCCGCGCCATCGGCAATTTCCCGCATTGTTTGTGTCCTGCTCGCCGCCGCGTTCGCTGGCTTCTCCACCTTGCGCGCCGAAAGCCTTCACTACGCCAAGCCTGAATTCAGCGATCCGAATCGAAAACGGAAAATCGAGGCGGTGCTGCCCGAAATCGACAAGCTTTTCACGGACGTCGCCCAAACCAATCACCTGCCCGGCCTGGTTTATGGCGTCATCCTGGATGGCAAACTCATCCATTCCCGCTCCCTCGGTTACGCGAACATCGAGCGCAAAATCCCCGCCGCGCCCGATACCGCCTTTCGCATCGCGTCCATGACAAAGAGCTTCGTCTCGCTGGCCGTTTTCAAATTGCGGGACGCGGGAAAGCTTTCCCTGGATGACCCGGTCGAAAAATATCTTCCGGAATTTCGCAACGTGCATCCTCCCACCTCCGATTCCTCTCGCCTCACCGTTCGCAATCTCATGACCATGACCACAGGCTTGCCGGAAGACAATCCCTGGGGCGACCGCCAGATGGCGATTAGCAGGCAAGCTCTCAGGAGCTTTGTCAGCGCCGGCCTGTCATTTTCCAGCCCGCCGGGCCAACAATATGAATACAGCAACCTGGGATTCGTCCTGCTCGGCCAAGTCGTCGCCAGAGCCTCGGGCGTTCCGTTTCAGAAATACATTACGACCCAAATCCTCCGCCCGCTTGGGATGACGAACACTCACTGGGAATTTGCCGAAGTCCCGGTGGATAAGCTGGCGTTGGGATATCGCTGGGAACACGATTGCTGGACACTCGAACCGATGCTTCACGACGGCGAGGGAGCCGCGTGCGGGGGGTTGATCACGACACTGGAGGATTTCGCAAAATACGTCCAATTTCATCTGAGCGCGTGGCCCGCCAGGGACGATCCAGATTCAGGACCCGTCCGTCGCGGCACGGTCCGTGAAATGCAACGACCTTTCGTGATGTCCGGCATGGCACCCAAAGCAACGCTTCTGGACGGCGCGACCCCGAACCCTGCGATTTCGTTTTACGGCTATGGCCTGGGCTGGTCCATCGACAGCCGCCAAATCGTCACCCTCACCCACACCGGCGGGCTGCCAGGATTTGGAAGCCATTACCGGTTTCTTCCAGCTTACTCCCTGGCGGTGATAGCCTTCGCCAACCGCACCTACGCTTCGCTCGGCTCCCCATGTAACAAGGCGATCAACATCGTTCTCGAACACGGCGATCTTGGCCCTCGCGCACTTGCCGTTTCGCCCATCCTCGAAGAACGGGCGCGTCAACTCGCCCAATTAGTCACTTCGTGGGATTCGCGCTTGAGTGCCGAGATTGTCGCGGAGAATTTCTTCCTGGATAAGGCACGGGAGGATTGGGTCAGGACATCGGCGGAAACTCTTGCGAAAGCTGGCAAAATCAACTCCACCAGCCCAGTCGCCCCCCAGAACCAATTGCGCGGCACATTCTCGCTGTTCGGAGAAAAGGGACGAGTGAACGTTCGTTTTACGCTCACTCCCGAGAATATCCCCAAGGTCCAGGAGCTTGAGCTGAACTTCATTCCGAACCCGTAAACGAATTCCCTTCGCAAGGTGGTGAGCCAGGTGAAGCTCCTGCACAATGACGTGTTCACCGAATTCTCTGCGACGTTGCGCAACTGCGCCAGTGCTATGGATGGTCGCCCGAAACTGGCGAACGGCATGTTGATTAGAAGAATTCTCATGATACTCGAAACACTGCTGGAAGTGACGCCGCAACGGGCCAGTTGCACGTGCAACTCTCCGCCGACAAATCAGAGATCATCATGCGCCGAGGCGACAATGAGCGCATCCACATCACAGGCCATGTATTCGACGTCGATTCCGGAGCGCCCGTGGACCATTTTCAAGGCGAGCGGTCGTTGATCTGCCTTCCCCCCAAGGCGAGTGCGACGAGTTCTCGATCGTCACCGGGCGGCCTCCAGTCATAAACCTCATCAGCCTGGGCACTGCTCATTTAACCTGCACACCGCTTTCTGATCCAAGCTGAAAGCTCGGCATCACATAGCTGTAAGCATCATATCGGATTTCGCTCCAGGCCAACTCGGCCTCGGCACGTCCAGGAAAGAGAGGAATATGCACCGGAGTAAATCTGACCCGCACCCGGATTGCCGAACGGCCTTCGGTAAGTTCGCGAGGCAGCAGAAACTCATCATCACGGAAACGCCGGTTGGAAGTGAGAACAATATGCTCGGTAGCGCCAAACTCGCTCTTCGGGTCCGATGAGACCCAGGTGTTGCCTCCTGCCAAATACCAGACGCCCGCAGCCTTCCATGCGGTTGTGGATGAAGACGGCAACCCTGCGCCAGCGTCTGCAATCCAAACTTCCGCCCTTTGATTGGGAAAGGAATAGTCCAGTTTGCGCCGCAGCATGATTCCCAGATTGGCCGGATCGATCTTGAAAGTGAATTCCGAGGTGCCAGTGGTTTTCCGTCCCGTGTCCGTCTCTGGGGGCAAAACTAAAACGCCGTGAGAATGATCGACGCCCACCTCGTAGTTAGAGGTTATAGCATAGGGCGCGGAGGCTTCGGGAGAAGAGTATTGATGTTCCTTTTCACTGGCCAAGTCGCCGACCTTCAGGGAGTCGGTCTTCAGCAAGGATGCGGACGGCAAGCCATACCAATAAGTAACCGTCCGATAATGTTCGGTGGACTGGTCCTCGCCACCATGTTCCAGTTGGATGACGGCGTTTCTTCCGAATGGCATCAGATCAGCGAGCAGAAAGCGATAGGCCGATTCGATTAGTTCTTCTGAATTATGAGCGTCCTTTTGGTCGCGGACACCCACAGGATGGCCCGCAAACGGAAGCGTCATGTTTGCCCCACCCCAATAGTCGCCACCGCCGCCCCACTCCTCAGTGCCGGTGCCTTTAGCCTGCGGCGTGCGGCTGCCGTCAAAAAAGAACCGCGGATCGCCTTCCAGCGTTTGCAAATTTGCCCGGTCGGAAAAAATGAAGGAGGTGCCCACCATACTGCCCGACCATTCAGCGCTGCCTTCCTGCTTGCGTGTGTCAAGAAGCACCAAGTCCTTACCCGGCTCGGGAATTCCTTGATCGCGATAAGTGGCGTGGAAATAGCCCGCATTGTTGGCGGGTGCCGGAGTAGGGCGCACGACGCACCATCCATTGAACATTCGTTAACGGGGCGTCGCCATTGCCTGCCAATTCGATCCGCGCCGACTTGAAAAAGGGCATGGGAAAATAGCAGGCCAGCGCCACCCGTCCGCCGGTAGAGCGGATATGCACTGGAAACGCCTTCACCAGATACTCGGCGCCGGTCCGATTGTGGAGGGTTCCGGCCCCAAAGAAGAGCGCGACCGGAGCATCGACCGAGGGCTGCCGTCGGTCGTCCCAGGTGATGCGCAGGCTGGCGCGGCCGAATGCCACAGCCTCTGCCTCTGGCACCGAAAAATCGATCGCCCGTAGCATGGATGGCCCGCCTGAAAGTGTCGTGAGTGTGACGGAAGCATCTTTCGGTATCGAAATACTGCCTCTTTCGCCGGTCAGCTTCATCGCCTCCGCTGCGGGGGAACCAATTGCCGGAACCAAGTCCTGGCCGGAGCGGTTGATCAGATCCACCACATCCTGGCCAGGACCGGCTTTTCCGTCCCACGCCTGGATGGGACTTGAGAGTCTGAGCTGCGCGGAGGGGTCTGCCGTCATGCTTTCTCGTAAAATATGATCGACGCCGTCCACCTGATAATGCCAAGGGCTGCCGTGCCAATGGTTGTAGCGCACAAAGACCACAACGCCCCGGCCTTCGATGTCCAACGTCACATTACGATCATCCGCAAGTTGAAAAAGGAAGTTGCTGGCGTCGGCGTTGAGATTACCGCCACTACGATCATAGGTGCTCCGCATGTAGGTCCGCTGGCCGATGCGCTGATCAGCCCAATGATCCCACATCCTGTAGGCGTCCAGGCCTACGGGAAGAACCGGCGCCTCGGCGGCTTCCGACCCAAAATAGACTGACAACAGCAGCGCGCCAGCAAGAGCTTGTTTGAGTTTCAATATAATGCGGCGCATAGGCCATGATCGTGGCCTTCCGATGCCAGATTTCCAGGCCAAATTTGAGGCAGATGGAGAATGGAATCGCATCAAGGTGCTTTCATTATGCACCCCTTCCGTGTCGCTAACGTAAACTCCTCGACCGGCGAGAAACAAATTGTTTTAAAAGGTCATCGTCTTAGGCTTGGCAGACGGGGCATTCCCTTATTCACCAGCGCGTGATCGCAAGACAGAGCTTCGCCGGCCCACAATCGTTGCGAAGTCCAGCGCGCGGCCGGGGCGCTCCAAAAGGGGTCACGCGGTGACAATCCCAGCGGCAGCAATCCCGCCGTGCAAAGATAAAGGCTGCCGGTCGAGATGTAAGATTCGCCCAAGGCTAATTGATGGCCCGAAAATCCAATCCGTAACCAGCCTTGTTGATCGAAGGTGCCGGGCGCCTCCGTCATGCGTCGAATCACGGCCGTCAGCGCGCAACGCACTTGCGCCGGCTTCAGCGAATCCGCCAACTGCCGTTTCAATGCCATCTGCGCCAGGGCATGAAACACACCGAAGCGATAAGTCAGAGATCGGCCCACTGCGGGAAATGTGCCGTCAGGGGCAATGAGGCGTTCTTGGATCTCGGCGTATCGCCGGGCGCGCTCCAGCACCGTTGCGTAAGCCGGGAGGAACCTGTCATCCTGTTGCTTTAGGACCAAAAGTATATCCACCAAGGCCGGGTGGATGACGAAACTGTTGTAGTAATCGAAGTGGAACTGCGGCCCGTCGCCATACACGCCGTCTCCCAGATACCAATCGAGCATGCGCTGAAGGTTGCCCTCAAGTCGCTCTTCAATGGTCCCCTCCCCGCATTGAAACAGCGCCGCTTCGACCAGCGCGGCGAAGAGGACCCAATTGTTATTGGGTGGTTTGATGAAGCGCGAAGATTTAAGCGCATCCAACAAACGCCGTTGCACCCGCTTATCCAGGGAAAACCAAAGCACTTTTGGCGATCGCAAGATGGCTTGAGCAAGAAAGGCCGCGTCCACCAACGGCTGGCTGCCTTGATTGAAATTTAAAAAGTCAGCGGAATCCGCGTCCGTGGCGCGGTCCATGCAGGTTTGGGCTAACCCGATGAAGTGTGTTTGCAGACGAGCCTCGTCGCCTGAGAGATCAGGCGCTTCGAGCCAGGGACTAATCCCCACCAACGTCCGCGCAAACGCTTCGAGATGAGTGCAAAGGCGCCGGCTGCTGATTTCACCGTTTGTTTCTACCGGCATCCGTTGACGTAAATTTCCCTTCGCCAGGTTGCTCAATACCGGCTCCGCCAGACGTTCCAAGATGCTGACCCAATACGCGCGGTCATCAGCGCCTGAACTGAATTCCGGTGTTGATGCCGACGACGATCTCTCCTGGTTTTCGGCGGCGGGCAAGACGTTCGCACCCAGGGCGCCAGCCGCGCCCAGAGTCATCAAGAATGATCTCCGATTCCTCATCTTGCTATTACACAGCGATGTGCGACAAAATCAAATGGATTTCAATTGGGATGAAAGCCATCTCTCTCCAGGATCGTTTTTCCCGACACCTCCTCCCCCAAACTCTCTTGAGTTGGCTTAGCCAAACGAGGCAATGTCATCCATAAAATCGTCGCAATGGCTCTGTCCCTTATTGACTCCAATCTACCCTTGTCATTACTGATCAAGGATGACAAATCTTTCAGACCTAACAACAGCACAACTGAGAAGCATCGTTGCCATCAAAGAACAGATCGAAGCACTTCAAGGCCAGATTGATTCAATCGTTGGCGGCAGTGGCGGCGGAAGTGATGAGTCCCCTATTCCAGCCCCTATAGAGCCTTCCAAGAAGCGCCACATGTCCGCGGCCGCGCGGGCGAAGATCGCAGCCGCAGCCAAGGCAAGATGGGCCAGAATCAAAAAGCCAAAACCTGAAGCTCCCACGCCGGTCCAAAAGGGAGATCGACGTCGTAGTCCGGCTGTTCGAGCCAAACTTGCCGCAGCAGCCAGGGCCAGATGGAAAAAGGCCAAAGCGGCAGGGAAAACGACGTTGTAAGCCAAGCCCATCCTAGCTGAAGATCTCCCCATGGCCGAAGGTGTTAAAAAGGAAGCCGATGCATCGCTCCCACCCCGGTCCGAGCAGGATCAGCTGGATTCTTCGTGCAGCGTGGAAGGCGAATACTGGCGATGGTGTCCCCGTTGTGGGCATGAGCTGCACAACGAGAAATGCAAGCTCCGCTGCCCCAAGTGTCACTATTTTATGAGCTGCTCGGATTTTGATTAATCATGCCGAAGCCCGGCCGTTGGACAAGACCATGTCCCGAGTCCATAAACTCTGCTCGTTGTTGAGCGCCTGCGCGCTGGCCCTGGCCGTGCCGTCCGGCATGGCCACGCCAGAAGATGCGCCAGGCCAGCCCGCCGATATCGCCGCCAGTGCCTATCTTTACCGCGCCGATCGCGCCGTAGGGCAAAACCCGCCGGAAGCATGGATTCTTCTCATGCAACGCGGTGATATGTCTTTCACGCAGCCCTTTGATTTCCAAGCGTCGGCCGTCAAACAGACGTCGTGCGGGCTGCTCTGGGAAGAGGTGCGCCACGTGGACCATCTGGACCTCTGCTGGACGCTGGGCACCACGCGCAAACCATCGCCGGAGGAATTGGAGGTAGCCTGTCTCGACGGCGCCGATGATGCGGCGCACACTTGGTGGAATCCCCGCGCGATCCGGGAAGCCGCCCAACCGGAGGTCAGCGCCGATGGCAGCGTCTATTCTTACAAGATTCCTGTGGACACCTGGGGTGTAGTCGTCTCCGTGCGCGGAACCAATATGGCCGCGGGGTTTGCCGTGCCGGAGTTGCATGCCTACACGCCTGACAAATGGAAGCAATTGAGCGTGGAAATCGAATGGGGTTACGAAAATGTCCGCGCCAAACTTGATTACAGCGGCAGGTTGGAAGCCTACGATGGCCGGTTGTCTGATGTCGCGCCGATGGACGGCGACGGAGGCACCAAGATGGCCGGGGCGCAGAGTTGGCGCTCGTCCACCGTCCGCGGTTCCAAGCGCGGCGTCCGATTCCACCTGCTCTACATCGGCTCAGCACCTCGGCGAAAAACTTGGCCCTACCATTCACCACCAGACGACGCGGCTCGGACCATTGTCACGCTGCGGACAAAGTCAGGCAGTTTCTCCTTCCGCGCGGCGGACTTGGAGAACGGACCGATTCTCGCCCCGGAATTCGGCTTTTTTGTGCATGCGACCGAAGCGCCCGCCCAACCTTCTGGCGCATCCACGGCCCGCCAATATTTGACAGAGCTTGCCGGCAAACATCTCCTTACCATCCGCGAACGCACCCGGCTGCAACCCGAGCAAACGTGGGAGGGGGCGGTTACGGCCATGCGCGGGACCAACCTTCCGGCCTTTCCCCAGCCGCCCTTCCTGCCGGCGATGAGGATTGAAGTTCCGTCGGAGCAATTGACCGCCCAATGGAACCTCGGAGCCTGGCATCTGCTGCGCCACGCGGTCAAGGAGGAGGACGGAGCATATCAACCCCGACAAAGACTGGTTTTCGCACGCCAGTTGGCAATACCAATGCGGTTTGGAGCGCCACGCCAACATCTACATCCAAGACGGCGACGCCCCGAACTTCATCCGTTCCATGCTCGTCAGCTACGAGATCATCTCCGCCGTCAATGACGGCCGAATATTGGCCACGGTAAATCTTCCTGCGCGCCATCAGCCACGCGAGGTTCGACTCCAGTTGCGGCATCCTGATTCATCCCCCATCCTCGGCGTCACGGTGAACGGAACGAAATGGGTCAACTACGACTCCAAAGCCGGAGTGGTCAGCCTGCGTGGTCTTCAAGGCGTCGCGCGCGTCGACGCGACGTTCCGTTGAGAATCATCATTTGCCAGACGTGCCTCGTCAGCTGGATTCGATCTGCGGCGGGATGATCTGATCATTGTCGTTTGTCTTCACTGCCTTGCTTTGTTTGAATCTCAAGATTGACAAACTCCGGGAGGTCATCCGGGTTTGCAGCCACAATCCTACCTTGCCGGTCAATACGACAAGGGGGAAGTGACGGGTATGATCGTGGAAGAGAACGGCACGTTTGGCGAATCCGGTCGGAAGGAATTCAAAGTGGAGAAGTGACCCGGGCTGTGGCCGTGGGGTCCTACAATTTTGACATTGTCAAAAGCTCACACTCCAAGCCACAGATTGACACAGATGTACACAGATTCTTGAGAGAAGAAATCCGTGTCGATCCGGCGAGGCGACCCTACCTCCACCAACTGCTTTTTTGCGCGGGCGGAGCGCTTTGCTGGCTGAAGCGCTGCACCATCATTTGTGAACGGGCTGCCTCCAGCGCCATTTGCATTTCATCGTAAGTCTCAAAACGGTCCGAAGGCCGTTTGGCCATGGCTTTGACCAGGGCGTCGCTGGTTGCCTCGGAAACTCCAGGCCGCACCAGGTTGGGGGGAGTGAGCGGCGTGTGAACATGGGCCGCCACCACCTCATCGACGGTCGGGGCCTCGAACGGGACATGGCCCGTCAGGGCATGGTAAAGGGTCCCGCCCAGGCTGTACATGTCGGAGTGAAAATCCTCTCCTTTGCGCTCGATCTTTTCCGGAGCCACGTAATAAACGGTGCCCCAGATTTGATCTTCCCAGGTATCATCCGTCTCGGCGGCGCGGACGAGGCCAAAATCAATCAGCTTCGGTTCGCCCTCAGCATTGTAAAGGATATTGCCAGGCTTGATATCGCGATGCAGGAGGTTGTGCTTTAAGGCGGAGGCCAGGGCGGAGGCCATTTTGATGCCGACGTCCAGGACATGCAATTCATCCACCGTGCCGTCCCGTTCGATCAGATTGTCCAGGCTGCCGTGGTTGGCTAATTCCATGACAAGGTAGGGCTGGCTTTCCCATTCGTCAAAACTATAAATGTGGATGATGTTGGTGTGATTGAGGGCGGCGGCGGCGCGGGCTTCGCGATAAAAACCTTGCAGGATTTGCGGATCGGCGGCCATTTCCCGCTTCATCATTTTCAGGGCCACTTCCCGCTGCAATTTCGTGTCCAGCGCCGTATAAACGGTGCCCATGCCGCCGGAAGCGATAATGCTGCGCAGCTCGAAATTGCGCAGTGTGACCGGCAGCATGACGGGATGGCCGCACTTCTTGCAGTCTTCCGTGGCAAAGGCCGGCAAATCTCCGGAAATGAACGTTTTTGACTGGCAGCGGCCGCACGTCACCATCTTCAGTGGTTTGCTGGCTGCTGGGTTACCATCACTCACAGAACAAAATTTACCACGGATTACCGCGCGGACAAGCTTTGAAACGCCGGGGCGGCTGGCCAAGTGGAGGCTTCGCGGACGCGCTCGAGAATGACATCGGCCAGATGCGGTTCAGTGCCCACGGCGGCGGCGTACCAGACGCGCTTGCCCTGGCGCTCGGTAGGATTGCGCCAGGTTGGCTGGCCTTGTTTAAGGCGCTCGGCTACAACCGGTTTGGGCGCTCCCAGCATCACCGGAATATCCTCGCGCGAATGCAGGCCGTCGCTGATGAAGAACGGCACCAGGACAATGTTTTTGGCGCGCGACAAGGTGTAGCAATCGGCGATGCGCGGCGCTTCTTCCATGAAGACCGCGTGGACTTCGCTGTAAATTTGCCGGGCGCGGATCAAGGCGACCTGGGCTTCAATCGCCTCGCGGGAATTCTCGTTGTTCCCCGTGCCGTGACCCGCGATAAAGAGCGCCGTTTCCGCGGGCTTGGGCGCACGCGGAAAGGGGTACTGCTGGACGATGCCGCTCGCCCGCGCCAAGAGAACGGCTGTCATGCTGGCGTGTGTGCCGACCGGCCCGGTGTAGTAAAGGGTTTGCCCGCCTCGCGATTGCGCGCGCGGGAACTCTTTCTCGCCCGGGCGGCAAAATCCGAGTTCGCGCGGAATGACCTCCTCGGTGAAGTAACCCTCACTGATGAAGAGCGGCACAATAAACACCCGCGGCGCGAAGACTCCCCGCAGCACCTGCGCCACATAAGGCTCCTGTTTCCAAAAGGCCTCCACCACCTGCGCGAAGAGATTGCGCCGGCGCAATCCATCGACGTGCTGCCAGGTGGGGGCGGCGGAGTCCGCGTTCACCGTGGAACCGTGGCCCACCACCACCAAAGCCGCGTCTGAAAAGTTATCGTTCAAAAGTCCTCCGAAAATTACCCCTTGCATCCGGTCGTTGCCCAATCTATATTGCGCGTCCTTTTAAAGAAAAGGACTATATGCGTCGTCCCAAAGGTATTAAAACGAGAAAAGCGGTCGCGAAGCGATTTAAAATCACCGCTCGCGGCAAGGTCATGCGCTCGCATGCCGGCAAGCGGCACTTGCTTCAGACCAAAAATCCCAAGCGCCGCCGCCGTCTCGGCAGCTCGTCCGTTGTGGACCCGACGGATGCGTACCGCATTACCCAGAATTTACCCTTCAGCCACTAACCAACCCGCCACTTCCTCCTATGCGTGTAACCAATTCACCGGCCTCCCGCAAGCGCCGGATGCGCACGATCAAAGCCGCCAAAGGCTTTCGCTTGCGCCGCTCCAAACTCTATCGCTACGCGTCCGACGCGCTGGATCACGGGATGCAGTACGCCTATCGCGATCGCAAAGCCAAGAAGCGCACTTTCCGCGCCCTCTGGCAAGTGCGCATCAATGCCGCCGCCCGAAGCGCCGGGATGACCTACAGCCGCTTTATGGAAGGCTTGAAAGCCGCCAAATGCGCCTTGAATCGCAAATCCCTGGCGGAATTGGCCGCGCGCGATGCCGCCGCTTTTGCCGAATTGATCCAGCTTTCCCAAAACGCGCTTAAAAGCAAGAAGTCCGCGTAGTCCGCGCCGGGCAGATTAAGCCCATTTTTTCACGGCAGAATTATGGACATCGAACCGCTCAAACAAGCGGCGTTGACCGAATTGAATTCCGCCCCGGATTTGGCGGTTCTCGAACGCGCTAAAGGCGCCTGGATGGGGCCGCATGGGAAATTCACCGCTTTAAGCCGGGAGCTGGGTTCTTTGCCGAAGGAAGAACGCCCCGCCGCCGGCAAACTGATCAACCAGGCCAAAATCGAATTGGAAAGTGTCCTGGCCGCGCGTCGTTCCGATCTCGAATTCAAGGCGGCGCTGCCTAAAGAAGCCTCCGACTTCACCCTGCCGGGACGACGGCGTCCTTTGGGCAGACTCCATCCGCTGACACAGGTAACGGAGGACATAGTGCGCAGTTTTCGCAAGATTGGTTTTGCGGTGGCCGACGGCCCTGAAATCGAGGACGAATACCATTGTTTCGACGCGCTCAATACGCCCGCCGATCATCCGGCGCGCGATACCCAGGATACGTTTTACATTGCGACTCCGCAGGCGGGAAGCCAGCGCATGCTGCTGCGCACCCATACTTCGTCCGTGCAGATTCGCGTCATGGAAAAGCAGCCGCCGCCCGTGCGCATCGTTGTGCCGGGGCGCGTCTATCGGCGGGATAATCCTGACGCGACCCATAATCCGACCTTTCACCAGATCGAAGGCCTGTATGTCGATAAGGGCGTGACGGTGGGCGATTTGAAAGGAACGGTTGAGTTTGTCTTCAAGGAATTGCTGGGAAGCGAAACAAAAATCCGTTTCCGCCCGCACTATTTTTCTTACACGGAGCCGAGTTTCGAGATCGATTTTTCCAGCGCGATGACGCGAAAAATGGGCAAGGAATGGTTGGAAATAGCGGGTTGTGGCATGGTCCATCCTGGGGTCTTTGAAAAGGTCGGCTACGATCCGGAAGTGTGGACGGGCTGGGCGTTTGGCTTCGGCATTGAGCGCATCGCGATGATCCGTTATCAGATTCACGACATCCGCTTCTTTTACGAGAACGATGTCCGCTTCCTGCGTCAATTCTAACTATTCCGCAAGAGGGAACTTTCGCAGGCCGGAGAATTGGCAGAGAATGCGAAAGAGGAACAACGGGTTGTTCTTCAAGTAACGTTTCCAAAGGCGGCGCGGCTCGCAGCCGAGCCGGAACAGCCATTCCAGCCCTGACCGGCGCACCCACAGCGGGGCCTGCCGCACCCGCCCGGCGTGAAAATCAAAAGCCGCGCCGACCCCGAACATCAGCGTCACCTCCAGCTTTGAAAGCTGCTCCGCCATGAAGCGTTCTTGCTTCGGCGTGCTTAAACCGATCCACATGATGTCAGGCCGGGCGAGGCGGATTTCCTCGCGCAAATTCTCCTGCTCGATCGCGGTCAGGGGACGAAAAGGCGGTTGATGGATGCCGGCAATTTGCAATCGCGGAAACCGCGCCAGGAGCTTTTCCTTCAGCACCTCCACTGTGCCATCGCCGCCTCCAAAAAGGAAATGCCGCCAGCCTTTCTTTTCCGAAAGTTCCAGGACGGCCAGCATCAAGTCCGGCCCATAGACGCGCCCCATCTGCCGCTGGCCGTGCCACCGCCCGACCCAGACTAGCGGCATGCCGTCAGGCGCGCAGAGAAAGGCGCGATTGAGGATTTGGCGAAAGCCGGCATCGACCTGCGCTTCGGAGACGCCATGCACACCTGTGACGCAAACGTAGCCCTTCTTCTTTTTCTCCAAGGCCGCGGTGACGCGTTCGAGGGCGATCCCCATGTTAATGGGACTTACGGCCACGCCCAGGACATTGACGGCATTGGCCTCGATCATCGTGCGGGTCGCGTCTTACACGACATGTCAACGTTCGATAAAGCCATTGCGATTGCGCAATTCGCGCAGTTCCAGCTCGAATCCCCCCGACAAAATCGGGAAGCGGCACCAGGTTTTTGGGTCCAGGTTCTCGTCGTCCAAATGGAAGGACGGCGCGTATCGTTCCCGCTTCCACTGATTGCGGCTCCAAAGCCTGAAAAAGCGGTTAATCCAAAAAGTCAATTGCTTGGGATCGGCCTTTGGATAAAGCAGCAGGAGCACATCATAGACTTCCGCCGGCGAACGGCGGTCGCGAATCACCGCCCGTTCAATGGCGTCCAGGACGTCGTAGGGCATCAAATCTTCCTCATCGGTTTGCTTGCAGGTGGGCGGGCGCAATTCTGCCGTGGGGGCCTGTTCGTTGACCGCCGCAAGCGCGGGGATGGGATACAAACCGGCCAGCCCTTTGGTTTCCAGCCAGCGGAGCCATTGCCGGAGCCAGGCCTTGTCGATTCCGGCCAGCGGACTGAGTCCGCCACTGGTATCGCCATCCATGGTGGCATAACCCACCGCCGCCTCCGAGCGATTGCTCGTGGCGAGAAGGAGCGCATTCTTGAGATTGGCCACCAGCCAGATGCCGGGCGAACGCACCCGCGCCTGAATATTCTGCAACGGTATATCGTGCTCTTCCCAATTAATATGGATGCCCATGGCCGTCTCCACGGTTTGCACATAGTCGCGCACCATCGTGCCAATGTTCCATTGGTAGTGGCTGGCGCCGATCGCCTCGGCCACGGCCCGCGCGGCTTCGCGTGTGACCGACCCGCTATTGTCCGCACTCTGATAGGCCGTGGTGAGCAGCTTGCCGGTCAAGGCTTTGGCATCGTGTTCCCCTTCCAGGGACCGCACGTAACGCAACCGCTCGACGAATTGCCCCGCCCCCAATTCCTGCACCGCGAGCGCGACCATTAAATGAACCAAACAGGCGATGGAGGCTGAATCCGCCCCGCCGCTGAGGGAGACAACAAAGCCATGCGAATGCGATTTGCGCAGATAATCGAACAGCGCCAAGGCCTCGGCCCGGGCGAATTCCTCTTCTTTGACATACGGTCCATTTTCCCATTCGGGCACTTCAACGCGCGGCGTTTCCAGATGGGCTTTAGGAAAAGCAAAGGGCACATGAATCCGGGTCTCATCGGCTCCGGTGATTTGCGGTTGAAAGCTGGCCGAGCGGGCCTGGCCCATGCGAATGGCTTCCACATCGACGACCGCGCAGGTCACCTGCATTTCCTGAAAGCTAAAGCGCGGGCCCGCGGCCGCCAATTTCCCGCCGACGGCGATGAGCGCGCCGCCATCGTAAATGGCGCGCCCCGCCTCGTTGCCGAGGAGATTGGCATAGACGTAACTGGCCCCGAAAGCGCGCGAGCCTTCCAAGGCGAACCGCTTGCGCACCTCCAGTTTGCCGAATGCAAAATGACTCGCGCTCGGATTGAGGATGAAGTCCACCCCCTTGAGGGCCAGCGCCGCTCCCGGGCGATTGGCCACCCAGGCGTCTTCGCAAATCTCAAAGCCGATCCGCACATCGCCACAACTGAAAGAAAGGTCGCCGATAGGGTAATTGCGCCCCTCGATCAGCGCCTGGCTTCGCACGCCCGCCGGCCACGGTTTGAACCAGCGCGGCTCGTAATGAATGCCATCGCCGGCGAGAAACCGCTTGGCGACAAATCCCGCGATCACGCCATCGGCCACCAGACAGGCGCAATTGAACAACCCATTCTGATGCAGGATGGGCAGTCCGAAAGAAACCACCATGCCGCGCGTGGCGGGGACGGTTTCTTGCAGGCATTGCCAGGCCATGCGGGCGGTGTTGGCGGAATGGAAGGCATCTTCGCATCCGTAGCCGGTCAGGCATAGCTCCGGCAGGCACAAAAGAGTCACGTTTTCCTGGCGCGCCCGTTGGATGGCCGCAAGAATGCGCCGGGTGTTGCCCTCCCAATCCAGGGGCGTTTGGTTCAAGACCGCCGCGCCGACTTTTATCAATTTCATAATCCGGGAACCATCAGCCGCAGACTCGAAGCGGAACAACGCGTTCCCTCTCTAAGGCATGATACCGGGCGGCGCCACCAGGATAAAGGCCAAAGATGATTCCTGTTTTTAATTCATCGACAAAAAGAGACGGGCTGCGCTAATGTCCTGCGCAAATAAATGATAACGACCGCGCACGCCAACGGATCCCAAGTGCGAGCCGGAATGGTTCTGGGGACTTTGCGCCGGCCATCGCTGGCCGGGCTGATTCTCGCGCTGGCGGCCTTTTCCGGGCCAGCCAAGGATCTGGTGACGGAAAGCCGCGGGCCGTTCCTGCACAATATACCGCTGCACGACGCCCAGGGCCGCGTCATTTCTCCACCGGCAGCGGTGAGCGACGATGGCAAACCGCAAGATCCCAAGGCCAATCCTTATTCTACGGCGCAAACTTGCGGTAAATGCCACGAGTATGAGGCCATCAGCCAAGGCTGGCATTTCAATGCCGCCCTGGGCAACGTCAAGCCGGGCCGTCCGGGCGAACCTTGGATACTGACCGATCCCGCCACTTATACACAAATTCCGCTTTCGTATCGCGGTTGGGCGGGGACTTTTAAGCCCGGCGATCTTGGGGTGGCCAATTACGATTTTCTAACCAACTTCGTCCACCATCTGCCCGGCGGAGGCGTAGGAGAGCCGGACAAGGTCGATGCCACCGACCCCAGAATGGGCCGGATGCAAATCACCGGCACGTTGGAAATCGATTGCCTCATTTGCCATCAATCCACTGGCAGCTACGACCATGAAGGACGCTCGACCGCGCTCAAAGGGCAGGACTTCCGCTGGGCGCCGACGATTGCCGGCGGCTTGGGGACCTTCGCCAGTTTTCGCAGCGCGGGGAGTATCGCCGACCAATGGCATCCGGGCCGCCCGGCTCCGACGACGCTGCCCAGCATCAAGTACGACCGTGCCAAATTCGACGCCGACAACAACGTCGTCTTCCAGGTGGCCAACCGCGTGCCGAACGGCGATTGTTATTATTGTCACACGAGCGAAACGGCGCTGGGCGACGAGCGCTGGCATGGCGATCTGGACGTCCATCTTCGCGCGGGATTGCTGTGCGTGGATTGCCATCGCAATGGTCTCGACCACATGATGGTCCGCGGCTACGAAGGGGAAGCCCGCGACCGGACCGTGACCGACTCGGCGGTTGATCTGCGCGTGCGGATGTTGCGGCGCGACAATGCCGCCTTGACCGAGGACCAGGCGCGTCCTCTCGCGCGGCAGCAACTTGAAAAAGAACTCGGCTTGGTCGAAACCCTCACTTGTCGCGGTTGCCACATGACGGGACGCCTCGGTTCGCCGGCCTTGGTGCATAAGGGGCTGCCGCCAATTCATCTGGAAAAGCTTTCCTGCACCGCCTGCCATTCGGGGCCTTTCCCAGGCAGTTCACCCGTGGTCGTTCATACCTCGCTGGCGCACAAGCTGGGCCTGCCAGCGCCGATGCGAGGCAAAGATACGGCGCCCATCATTGTTGAACCTGTTTTCCTTTACGGCGCCGATGGCAAGATCGAGCCGTGCAAAATGGTCTGGCCCAGCTATTGGGCGCGTTGGAAAGACGGCAAGGCGACTCCCATGTTGCCGGCCGAGGCCGCCAAAGCCGGAACTTTTCCCAAACAAGACAGCGCCGACGCGCCGCGCGATCCCTACAATGCCAAGCCGCTGACCGATGCCCAAATTCAAGAAGTGCTGGCGTCGTTTCCCGGCGATGCCAGCAAGGGGCAAGCCGTCTTTATCGCCTCCGGCAAGATTTTCCGGCTGGAGCAGGGCAAATTAGTCTCAGAGGAAAATGCTGCGGCCAAACCATACGCCTGGGCGCTGGCCCACGACGTGCGTCCGAAGGCGCAAGCGTTGGGCGCGCGAGGGTGCTCGGATTGCCATTCCAGCGATTCGCCGATGTATTTCGCCACCATCGCCGCGCGCGGCCCGGTCGAGCCCACGAACAGCCTGGCCAAAGGAATGTGGGAATTGCGCTCTGACAACAAAACACTGGCTTCGTTCTTCGCCTTTACGTTTACCTTCCGGCTGATGCTCAAATGCATCGTCTTCGCCTGCGCGTTTATTGTTCTGGCCGTGCTCGTGCATTATGGCCTGCGCGGGATCGGAGCAATCACTGGCGCGCCCGCGGCGAAAAAATCCGCCCCATGACCTCGATTGGAAAATTCTTCTACGGCGTAATGTGCGCGGCCGGCGTTGTCCTGGCCCTCACCGGCATCGGCACCTATGCCATCGGCCATCCGCCCATGACCCATTGGGCCTTGATGACACACGTGGCGGCGGCGCCGCTTTTTGCCCTGGCTTTGGCGGCGGTGGCGCTGACCTGGGCGGGGGCCTGCACGCGCGGCGGTGGTGCGGGCCTGAGCGGCACGGCCAAGTTTCTGTTCTGGGTCATACTGCTGTGCGGGTTGGTGGTTCTTCTCACGGGAGTCGTGCCCATGACGCCCGTTTTTGGCACCCGGGGCCAGCACGCTCTTTATTTGCTGCACCGTTACAGCGGGATTGTTCTCACCGCGGCGGTCTTGCTGCATCTGCCGGCGCTTTTCCGCCATCCCGCCGCAAGGGTATAAGGGTCCGTGCATAAATAAACGCTTCAACTAATGGATGGAATGGTGTAGGCTTCCTTCATGGAAGCATCTGCGCAGGCGATTGAGCAGCGCTATGAGGCCCTTTCTCCTGTTCTGCATGAGCGAG
>JBKQWF010000008.1:0-4117 GCA_052139695.1 Limisphaerales bacterium | reverse complement strand
TCGCGTCAGCGA
Source organism: Limisphaerales bacterium (assembly GCA_052139695.1). Classification (GTDB taxonomy): domain Bacteria; phylum Verrucomicrobiota; class Verrucomicrobiia; order Limisphaerales; family Palsa-1400; genus PLGF01. Next base: position 4,105 of record JBKQWF010000008.1, on the reverse strand, counting down.
AGTCACCGCATTGAAGGTCGGTGATATCGATAGCAAGCGCATGCTGCTGCGCGTCGAGCAGGGCAAGGGCGCCAAGGATCGCTTTGCGCTTCTCCCACCGCTGCTGCTCGAGCGGCTGCGCACCTGGTGGCGCTTCGCCCGGGCTCAGGGCAAAGTGCTAAGACACCGACTGGCTTTGTTCCTTTCAAACGAAAGGCCAGAGCAGAAACGGCGAGGCTTTGGCAAAAAGGTGCCGCGCGTTAGCTCAATTCCGTTCCGTGGAAATCCAGGCTAGCCCTTCCGCGACGGCGGAATCAGTTTTTATTGACGGACCTTCATCGATTGCGTACTCCTTCGTGAGTCAATGCAGCTTTTACAATCATCGCGCCTCCGGCCAGATTCTGCGGCGCTGGGGTGTCTTCCGCGGGCGCAGGCTCTCACGCACGTCAAGCGCGTGCCGAACTTTTTTATCATTGGGGCGCCTAAGTGCGGCACAACCTCGCTGTGCGAGTACTTGAGAAGCCACCCGAATATTTACTTTAGCAAAGTCAAGGAGCCCCAATTCTTTGATCTGGACTGCTTGAACGGTTCGAAAATCCGTCTCCAGACTTACTTGCGATTGTTTTCCAAAGTCGATCCAAGCATTCATCATGCGGTAGGTGAGGGATCAACCGGCTATTTGCGTTCAAAGGTGGCTGTATCGGAGATCCTGAAGTTCAATCCCAACGCGCAATTCATCGTGATTTTGCGCAAACCAATCGACCTGATTCTATCTTTGCACGCACAGTTCTATTTTTCGGGTGTTGAAAGCGTGAAGGACTTTGAGGCGGCCTGGAGGCTGGAGGGAGAAAGGCAATGCGGAAGAAAGATACCGCGCAACTGCTGGGAACCCAAAAGCCTCTTTTATTCGGAATGCGGCAAGCTCGGCGACCAAATTGAGCGTCTTTATTCAGTGACGGACCGGAACCACGTCAAGGCGTTCATATTTGAAGATTTTGTGGCCAATCCAAAGGCCATCTATGACGAGACATTGGCATTTTTGGGGCTCCAGTCGGATGGAAGGAGCAATTTTCCTGTATTTAATGAAAGTCGGGAACCTCTATTTCCGCCGCTTCAACGGACAATGGTCTTTTCGGCAAATTGTTTTCGGCTGCTCCGATTTGTTTCAGGCTGGAATTTGGCCTTTGGACTCGGATGGTTTCAAAAGCTCTTATTCTTGAACAGCAAACCCGGCGCACGGCGTCCTATTTCTGCAAGCCTGCGGTCTGAGCTAAATGATTATTTCCGTGAGGATGTTCGAAAGCTTTCCAGGCTTCTGGGTCGCGATCTATCGCCTTGGATTGAAGAATAATCTTCTTGAGCTTCTTCGCGGCGATAAACCAAAAAACGAAACGAAAACTATCTTCCGCCGCCTTCGGCCCTGGTTTCCACGACGCTCCCTGAAATACTGAAACAGATAAACAGATCCCTCCTCAAGGCCTCGTTCCCGCCACCATTTCCACCGCGGGGCGCGCGGGCAGGGCATGGATGTAGTCAATTAAAATATTCTCCGCCTCGCGCAAGCCGATGTCCTTGTTCGTTTTATCCCCTTTGACCGCCGCTGGCGCAACTCGTTCCAGGGAGGGAAGGCGGGCCGAATCTGCCGCCGCCAAGCCGACGTTATGAACGGGTGGATTGGTTGCGGATTCGGCCTGAAGAACTTTTTTCATCTCCTCTTCCACCTGGTCAAACTGCTTCTTTTGTTCGCGCCGGACAGTCTCGTTCAATGAAAGCAAATGCGTTTTGTCATTTTTGTTTTCCAGCGCCAATTCCTCACGCACCAGGCGAAAAGCAGGATCAGCCGCCACCCGGGCGCGGGATTTGTCCCGCAAAATCTCCAGCACAGGCCTGACCATATTCAGGTTCGTGAAAGCGGTGGAGGGCAGAATGTCCCACGGCAAAGCATCCGGCAGCTTCGACTCGCTGATGTCGCGCAGGTCGGTCTCGGAAGGCAGGACAATGTCCGCCGCGACGCCCTTGAGCTGAGTGGAAGCGCCGCTGGGACGGTAGAATTTGCGAATCGTTATTTTAACTTCGCCCAGCCCTTGCTCATGAAAAATCTTCGATAGCGGCACGATCGTCTGCACCGTGCCTTTCCCAAAAGTCGAAGTATCCCCCACGATCAAAGCGCGCCCATAGTCCTGCAAAGCGCCGGCCACGATTTCCGAAGCCGAGGCGCTCATGCGGCTGGTCAGAACAATCAATGGCCCCGTATATAGCGGCGCTGCCTCCGGCGAAGTGCCAATGTCCACATCGCCTTCAGGCCCAAGGGTTTGGACGACAGGCCCGGGCGGAATAAACAAGCCTGTCAATTGAATCGCTTCTTCCAGCGATCCGCCTCCATTATGCCGCAAATCCAGGATGAGCCCATGCATTCCTTCTTGCTGCAACTTCTTGATCAACCGGGCTGTATCCGCCGTCGCGCCCCCGACTTTCTGATCGCCCTTGCCGTAAAATGAAGGCAAATCGATCACGCCGATGCGCAAGGGCGGGCCGGCGGGTTGCGGCATATCCATCATCGAGGCCTTGGCATGTTGGTCCGCCAGCTTGATTTCATCCCGCACCAGCGAAATGGTCTTGCGGGCGGAAACGGGGCTGCCCGCGGGAATGATGGTCAGTCTGACGGTTGAGCCTTTGGGGCCTCGAATCAGCTCCACCAACTGCGGCAGTGGCATATCCACTACATCCACTGCCTTGCCCTTGGCCTGCGCGACAGTCACGATGCTGTCTCCAGGCTTGAGCAACCGGCTGCGGGCCGCCGGGCCGCCGGGCACAAGGTCGCTGATGACACAATAGCCGTCTTTGGATTCCAGGGTGGCGCCAATGCCGACGAGCGAGAGATTCATTTCGATGTCGAAATCCTCCGCTTCCTCACGCCCGAAATAATCGGAATGGGGATCGTACACGCGGGCCAGCGCGTCCAGGTAAAGGCTAAGGACTTCATCGGGGTTGAGGCGCCGCATCGTCTGCAGCAATCGCTCATAACGCCGGGCCAGCGAGGAAGCAGTATCCCCCTTTGGAGTCCCGGCCAATTCCTCGCGCAAATACTCCTCCCGAATCTCCTCACGCCAAAGGGCTTTTGCCGCCGCCAGGCCCTTTGGGGCAGGCTCCTCATGCCGGGCCGTCTGCCACGAATCATGGCCGTTAAAATCGAACTTCGCCGTGTGCAGGTAATTGGTTGCGAAATTTACCTGCTGGGCCAGCCGCCGCAAATAACGCGCGTAAATGAGATGGGCCGGACGGGTGTCGCCGTCGCGCAAGGTCATCTGCGCCAAGGTCGCTCGGAAGGGCGCGAACTCCTCACGGTCTCCTTGGGTAAAGAGCAGATGGGAGGCATCCAACGTGTCAAGATAAAGGTCCAGGAACCTGCTGGAAAGGGCGGCATCCGGACGCCGCTGCGAGAACTGCGAATGTTCCAGCAGCGTGGCCGTGGCGCGCGCAATGTCAGCTTCGCTCGCATTTCCCGCCGCCAGATGCGCGGGGCGCGCGGCACAAAACACCACGATAAGCGCCAAGGCGCCAATGAGCATCATGCTCTGGGTCCGCAACTTCATAATCAATCCGTTTTGGCTACACTAGGGCAGGCCAAGGTTCGCATTTGAACCGCGTGGCCATCCAATCGTCCCCTTCCTACTCTACCTTCGTTTTGACCCCGTGCAAATGGGGGATCAACGCAGTTTCCTGTCCGTGCCCATGCTGGTGGATTGGGAGCGCGGCCGTCGTCCTTGCCCGCAACTTTCTCCCATGAACCCTCCACCGGAAAGGAGGGGTTCTCTCCCCCGGCCCTTCCGGCTCCTCTCCGCACGCGGAGAGAGAGAAAAGCCCAATGGATCGGCTATCACAAGTGTATAGGAGGCGCATAAGAGATTCTTGGGAAAAAGCCGCCCGGCGGTAACGCGCGAGTCATGGAGGGAAGAAGGGACGCCCCGCCGAGGCGTCCGTGGTCGCCTCTTGCGGGAATGGTCGCCTCGGCGAGGCGACCCTAGTGTGCTTGGCAGGTGTTGTGAACTATCGGGATGAAAGGAACCCGACGGAGGCGATGACGCCAACCGTAGCGGAAGGTTAGGCCGAGGCCGCAAGGCGCAGG
>JBKQWF010000007.1:0-10270 GCA_052139695.1 Limisphaerales bacterium | reverse complement strand
CGTGAAAACCTCTGACGCGCAACTCGCCGCCATCAACCTCACCCGTCACGATTTCCACGGTGACTGGAATTACACCATCACGCCCAAAATATAAGTTGAAGCGTTTATTTATGCACAATTCCTAAGTCGGAAAGTGGCCATGCTTCTGGGTGACGCCAGCGCCTACGTACTGGCCTTGATTGCAAGCCTGCAAAGCTGGCGAAGCGGATCGCGTTGGCACGCGCTCAATCGCGCGCTCCTTGTGCTGTCGGCCCTCCTCGCTTTGGTCGCGCTGTTTCATGGCCCGGCCTCGCTGGTGGGGCGAGGAATCGGCTTCGGCATTGCTAGCGGAGCAGCTTTGGGCTGTTTCATTCGCATGGACGAGGAAGAAAAAGCCTGCTTAATACGCCAAATCTTATGACTGGAAACGATCCTGAAAAAAAGTGCCTGGAGTCGAGTTTCAAAACACAAGTAGCAATTAACACGTAAGTTCAGCGCTGTCTAATAAAACGGCGATCGCGGCGCAGTTGGATCCACTGATGTTTTGCGCTTGTTCTCTTGACTCTTAAGTTCGAGGCCCATTTCGCGCATAACCAACTATCAGTTTTCAGCCAGCCCGTTGAAACACTTTGAAACAAACTCGATGGCAACAGTTTGTCCGTCCCCTTCAAGGATTTTGCTCGTCATTTGTCAACGCTTTGCTTTGATGTGCAACAGGTTCGCGCGGTTTTCCTCGAAAGAGGCGGAAAGCGCTGAGGACATATTACGGGTTGCGTCCCCGCACTGCTGGCGCGATTTCGAGTCCGGTTTGAGCGGTTAATGCCGGCGGCTAAGCGCTTCTTACACTTCTTACTCTTCTTACTGGTGGGGTTATCGTGGAAACTCTTAAGACAAAACGGGTTCGAGGTTGTGAATAAGTCGCGAATAAGAGTTAATATGTTCTTCTCGTCAGGCCCGAGGGAGTTTGCGTTAATTCAACGCTGCCAGAAAAGTGAAACCGAGCGGTGGCGGTGGCGGTGAAAGAAATGTTATATGGTGGATATTTTTCAGTTCCAACATGCTCTAGATAAACCAGTTATAGCCAAATGCTCCGAGGAGGCTGAGGGTCCGGTGAATACTTTTAGAGAGTTGGAAGGCAAAACACCGTCAGCCGCCGACAAGATATGGCGAGCGGCTTTGCCCCTATTGCGCATGATGTTGAACGCGGAAATTTTCAATCTGTGGTTCCTTCCCATTAAAGCTACCGCTCTGGAGGACGATACGCTGACGCTGGAAGTCGCCAACGATTTTTGCGAAGTTTGGCTCAAGGACAATTACCTGGGCTTGATTTGCGATGTTTTGATGCAGGCCGGAGGCCAGAGATTCAAAGTGAAGTTCCAGGCCAATTCCAGTCCTCGTTCCCCTCTCTGCATCACGTCTGCCTCGTCCAAGCTCAATGGCAGAGCTGTTACCCCCATCCCCGATCGCCACGATGTTGCGGGTGCGATGGTTTTTAACCCGAAAAGCACCTTCGAGAGCTTCGTTGTCGGCGAGAACAACAACCATTCACATGCCGCAGCGATGGCTGTGGCGCAGGCGCCGGGGAAATCCTACAACCCGCTTTTTGTCTATGGCGGCGTCGGCTTGGGCAAGACCCATTTACTCCACGCGATCGGTCAGCATGTCGCCGCCAGCAAGAAACCCACCCGCGTCACTTATCTTTCATCGGAGCGTTTTACCAACGAATACATCGACGCCATTCAGAACAACCATTTGGTTCGTTTCCGCCGTAAGTATCGCCAGGCGGACGTATTGCTGGTTGATGACGTCCAATTTCTGGCGGGCAAGGAACGCATCCAAGAGGAATTCTTCCACACGTTCAACGCGCTCCAGGAAGCGCGCAAGCAAATCGTCCTGACGTCGGATCGGCCCGTGACCGAGATTCAAAACTTGGAAAAGCGCCTGGTTTCCCGGTTCGAATGGGGTTTGGTCACGGAGATGCAGGCGCCGGACTTTGAAACCCGGATGGCGATTCTGCGCAAGAAGCAAAAAGGGATAGGCGTGGAATTGCCCGGGGAGATCATCAATTTCATGGCCAGCCGCATCCGCACCAACGTCCGCAGACTGGAAGGCGCCCTCATTCGCGTCGCTTCGTTCGCACTGCTGACCGGCAAGGAGATTACTCTGCAAACCGTGGAAACCATGCTCCGCGAGGTCCTCCATGAAGAAGGGCGATCCACCCTCAACATCGACGCAATCCAGAAAAAAGTGGCCGGGCATTTTGCTCTTCGCCTTTCCGATATGATCAGCAAGCGCCGGCCAGAAAACATCGCCTTTCCGCGTCAAATCGCCATGTTCCTAGCGCGCCAAATGACCGAAAACTCCCTCAACACCATTGGCGAGGCCTTTGGTGGCCGCGACCACGGCACGGTCCTCCACGCCTGCCGTCTGGTTAAAGACCGGATGGAAATAGACGCGCATGTTTGCCATGTGGTCAATGACCTGGAAAAACAACTGCTTCGCTGACTCGAAGAGAAACCCAGCCGCATCGAGGGTGAGCCGGTGGATAGGATCGGCAAATTAATTGCTGCCTTCGTTGAATTTTATGGAACGTAGTTTCAAAAACCATGAAACGCTTGTCATGAAATCGCGGGAATTGGCAGCTGGCGCCGGAAAGCGCCTTTAAAGGGGAATGGCACTGGATAGAGCGGAGGCGGCCCAGGAGTTTCTCATTAGCAGGAGGACGGAACCCAAGGGATGTGCGGTGGTGCGCGCCGCGGGCCAAAGGATGGCCAATTCGGGCGCGAGCTGGCATGGCAGGTCGCTTAAGTTTCGCTTCAAGAGAGCGGCGGCTGATCAGAAGCAAATCTCAGAACGCGGAGCGGAAAGTTGTAACCAAATCGGTTCCAGAGCTGTATTATAAAGGAGAGGGCTGTGAGCGTCGTCGGTTCAACAAGGGTGTTGACGTCCTTCGTTTGACAAACGCTTGCCAGGGGCGACAAAAAGAGCGGTTAAAACTGGGCAATATATAAGAGTCTATGATAATGGCCGACATTCTTAAGATCGTTTTCATCGTCATCGGCATTCTAGCCATTTATGTGAACTATTGGCTCTTGGCCGAAGCGCTTTTTCCTGCGCTGGTCGAGCGGGCCAGCCGGCAATACGCCAATCCCGTCAAGCTGACCCTGGTGGGATTGGCGACGGCCATTGTTCCGGTGGTTGTAGGCTTGATTCTCGCCAATAAGGCCAATCCTCTCACGAAAATTGTCGGCCTGACCCTTGTGATCGTGCCCGGCATGATCGGATTGGCTGGTTCATCGGGCCTGGCCCTGCGCATTGGCATCGGGCTTAACTCGCCCCTGGACGCGACTCAGCCGTGGCGTCGCGTGTTGCGAGGCGGTGTGGTGCTGTCGTGCTCCTTCCTGTTGCCAGTGGTCGGTTGGGTAATTCTGCCGCTTTGGCTCCTGGTCAGCGGATTGGGGGCGTTTCTGCTGGGGATCAAAGAGCTCCCGTTGGCTCCGCGAACCGAATTAGCGCCCGCCGCGGAAAATGTCGCATGAAATTGGCGCGCAGAAAGTTCCTGAAGGTCGGAGCGAGCGGAATGGCTCTCGTGGCCGCTGCGGGCTGCGATCAAATGCCACGCAAGCTAAGGCAGCTATTGGCCTTGGTTAATCCGGGCGGCGGACCTTTTCAAGCACCTGGCTCCGACACCGTCGATCCCGTCATCCACGCCCTTAACCGTGCCGGTTTTGGGCCTCGGCCAGGTGAATATCAAAGGGTCCGCAAACTGGCCAAGACTCCCGAGGACGCCGCCGTTGCTTACCTAGAACAACAACTCCACCCGGAAACCATCCAGGACGAGGACGCCGATTACGAGGCGCGACGCTTTGAAACTCTCCAAGAGCCGCCTGGCGAGCTATTCGAATACCAACCGGACCTTCTCCAAAACCAATTGATGCGGGCTACCTTGACTCGCGCCGTGCTGTCGGAACGGCAACTGTTCGAGGTGATGGCGCAATTCTGGTCCGATCACTTCAACATCGACCCTTCCAAGGGCGACTGCAAATGGCTGAAAATCGTGGATGATCGCGAAGTTATTCGCAAACACGCGCTGGGCAAATTCGCCGACCTGCTCCGCGCCTCCGCACTCAGCCCCGCCATGCTCTGGTACTTGGATGGACGCGTCAACCGCCGCGCCAATCCCGCCGATAAGCCGAATGAGAATTACGCGCGGGAACTTTTGGAACTGCACACCCTCGGCGTCCACGGCGGCTATACGCAGAAGGACGTGATGGAAGTAGCCCGCTGCCTGACCGGATGGACCGTGCGCTCGACGGTAAATCCGCCATATTTTCAAATCGGCAAGGTGGAATTCGATCCGGCCCTGCATGATTTCGGCTCGAAGATTATTCTGTCGCAAACCGTGCCTTCGACTGATGCCACGCTCTCTAAAGACCTTCTCGAACAACGCGGGCGTCACGAACTGGATCGCGTGCTGGAAGTCGTTGCCGCCCACCCGTCCACCGCGCTCCACATCAGCACTAAGCTTTGCCGCCATTTTATCGCGGACAATCCTCCCCCTGCCGCCGTCGCCACCGTGTCGGACGCTTTCAGGAAGTCCGCCGGAGATGTGCGCGAGACGTTGCGCGCGCTTTACCAAACGAAGGACTTCTGGTCGGCTCGTGGCAACAAGTTCAAACGGCCATTTACGTTCACCGTTTCGGCTTTGCGCGCCACCGGCGCCCGCACCGATTGCGGCACCGAGATCATCGATTACCTCAAGCGCATGGGCCAGGCGCCGTTCAATTATCCTACGCCGGAGGGATACCCCGATCAAGCCGCGCCGTGGATGGGCACCTTGCTTTGGCGCTGGAACTTTGGCGTCGCACTCAGCCAGAACCAAATCAGAGGCACGCGCGTCGAGTTGGATGCGTTGCGTGAAGCCGCTTGCGGAGACGAACACCTCATGGCGCATTTCCTGGGCCGCAAACCAAACCCGGCCGAAGCGCAGGCGTTCGCGGAATCGGGCGACGGCCTGGCGCTCATGCTGGCTTCACCCGCTTTTCAATGGTGTTGACATGGCCGAGTTGGAACATTTCATCCACGGGGATGGCGACCGAAAACAGGCGCTGGTTGTGGTGTTTCTACGGGGCGGCGCTGACGGCTTGAACATGGTTGCGCCGTTGGAAGACGAAGGCTACTACCGAGCGCGTCCGCGCATTGCTATTACAAAAGCCAAGGCGCTCCCATTGGATGGTTTTTATGGACTGAACCCGCTCCTCTCCGATTTGCAAACGGCCTACAAGGATGGGGCTCTGGGAATTGTTCACGCTGCCGGTTCCGAAGATGATACCCGCTCTCATTTTGAGGCTCAGGATCTGATGGAACATGGCGGAGTCGTGGGCGGTGGCTGGCTGGGAAGATTTCTGCGGGCCCGTACTGCCGGGACAAGTGGGCCACTCTCCGCCGTCGCATTGGGCAGAGAGGTTCCCGAATGTCTCCGCGGCGCTCCGGCTGCCACCGTTTTTTCGTCTCTAGACGATTTCACGCTGGGGCCAAATCACGCGCGGTTAATGACCTCATTGGCGCGCCTTTACCAAGCTCAACCTGGCGACCTTGGCGCGGCTGGCAATTCCACTCTGGAAGCGGTCCACCGCATCGAAGTGTTGCGGACGGCGTCTTATCAACCCGGGCATGGCGCAATTTACGGAGACGATGAGTTTTCACGGGGAATGTTCCAAATTGCTCGCCTTATCAAGTCCCGCGTCGGTTTGGAGGCTGCCTCGATTGACCTCAATGGGTGGGATTCGCATTTCGGCCAATCCACTGTTATGGACCCGCTTATGGCCCGGTTGGCGAAGGGTTTGGGAGCTTTCTACCTTGACATGGCGCGCGAAATGGATTCAACGACGGTGGTGGTGATGACTGAATTTGGCCGGCGCGTGGCCGAGAACTCCGCCTTTGGCACCGACCACGGGCGGGGCAGCATCATGTTTGTCATGGGAGGCGGCATCAAAGGCGGGCGAGTATTCGGCAAATGGCCAGGTTTGACGAAGGACGTCCTCGAAGGTCCTGGCGATTTGCCGGTCGTCACCAACTATCGCAACATTTTGGCCGCCATTCTTCAGCGCCACGGCGCCGGAGACACCTTGGACAAAGTCTTCCCCGGCTTCGAGATTCAACCGGCGGAGCTCTATGCGTAAACCTTTTAGGGTGTGGACCAAAACAAATTACCAATTTTAGCGAATTGGGGAAAATTCGGTTCAAAATTCGACGAGGTGAATTTGAAGGGTCGATCTTGCGTTTAGCGGCCGGTTGGCCGGAACCAAGCCGAGGCCGCCCTCGAGTAAGGAGGCGATGATTTCTCTCTGTCTGGTCGAGAAGAATGGCGTGACCAAGTGTTTGCGCGCTGATGGAGAGGATCCGCGTGTGTTTCGCACCTTGGTCGAGAAAAGCGTCAACCTGCATATCGGACTCGTTCCATGCAGCCGCTTCAAACGCATGGTCGAGGGCTCGGCGCGTACTGCCTTTCGTTACAGTTTGTTCGCGCGCCCCAAACTTGTGTATTGCGACATAGATCGAATCGCGGTCCCATCACTAAGGAATTTTGGCCGGCGTTGACTCTAGTCTAGCCGGCAAGCTCGATGTCAAAGCCAAGAATGCTGCGATGCCCGTAGTCGGGCGGAACGGCGGGATTCTCGCGGATGGGCGTCACGTAATGCCACAGCTTCCGGTCCGATTGTAAAATGCCCTCGCCTTCGGCTAGTGTCCGGCGAAAATATTCGGTTTTTCCATCCAGGCCATAGACAATGCTCTCTCCGCCCACGATCCCAGCGCGTTCGATCACTAGCGCCGAGACAATATAATCGACGCCATCCTGATGGACCCCTTCCGGCGCGTTATCGCCGGCGGAAAGAATGTCCGCGAAGATGAATACTTGATGGACGTTCATTCTCAGATTACTGCACTCCGGGTGAAGCTCGCCCACAATTTCGGCCAAACACATCATCAGACGGCGTACATCCGGGTGAGACGCGGTCGGGGGTTCCATCTCATGAAAAACGCGCACCAGCGCACGGGGGTCGCTGGACTCAACATTCTGTCGATATTGTTTCGCGGAAATCCGCTCGATGTCCCACCTCGTTCCCGCGCGCCTTAGATTAAATCGCGCTACTGATCGCTTCCGGCGCCCCGTCATGCCGATGCGATCCAATTCATTTCGGTCAGAGCCCTCCAGTTGCCGAATTAAATCGTAAACCGCTGCAAGGTCTTTCCGATTGGCGTAATAGTCACTCAAGAAAACATCCAGGCGCTCCATCTCCTCCGGGAAGCGTTTCTTGAGCAGTTCAACTTTGGACCGCTTCGCGTCGTAAGGATCCAGATGCAGGACCGAAAATGTGGGACGGAGATCGTTCAGGAAGGCCTGGCTATCGATCCCGAATGTATCCAAGTTGAAAACCCGCAGCAATGGAATGTTCATGCCCATCTTGCGAGACAGTTCAGACTCCGTAGTGATATACTCGCCGACCATACATGCGTTATCGCAAGCAGAATGATCCAAGTTAAGCCAGGAGAAAAACAAAATCGGATAACGAGCCTTGCCGACACCGCCGGTCGTGCCGCAACGACCGCGCGCCACCCGGTCGATAGACCTCAACCACGAGCCTGCGGCGCTGCTAGTACGGCGACTCCCAAAGGGTCCAGCGACACGTTCCTCAGGCCGCTTTGGCCGTTGAGTAGGTCATTCATCGGCTGCGGTAACGCGATTCGATCGTACGCGGTTTCCGTAAGGTTCAAGAGAAAATAAAAAACAGTTTCGTCACTTTGCCTGGAAGTGACTTCCACGCCATAAGGCGCGGCGATAAGCGGAGAAAGATTGCCAGCAGCGCCGAGGGATCGGGCCAATGTTTCGTGAAATCCGTCTTCGGCCGAGTCGGTTCCCGCATAAAAGACCCAGCCCTGTTTGAAGCGGTGGCGGGTAATGGCCGGTCTCCCTTCCATCCGGCCGCCCCGAAACGTGGCGATCGGCTCCGCGCCCTGCAGCGAAAGGGATTCAAGAATAGTGCGCGGACGGAAAATGTCTTGCTGGCCGGCAAAAGCGATTCCCAGTTCGCCGTTGAACTCTCCCGCAAACGTTCCTTTGAGCTGGTTATATTCGATCACATCCACATTGGATTCGGCTACCACACCAGCGATGTCGGCCAGGGGACCGGGTGGCAGCGTCCGGCGCATGGAGTTGTCCGGATTTTGGGTGGCGGCGCGATAGTTCAGCAGAAGAATTCCGCCGCCACTCACAAAATCGCGCAGGCGGCTCACCGTGGAGTCTTCCACTACTCGAAAATTTGGGGCAACGATCAGTCGATAGGCGGAATAATTCGCCGATGCCGGCACAACGTCGATATTTCGTTGCAACACTTTGAGGCCGCGATAGTAGCGATTTGCTTGACTATCGTAGTGGTCGTTCTTGTCGCCAACATTCCAGAACCCCTGGGACCATTCGTTGGGAAAATCGTAAAGCAGCGCGATATCCGCGCGGGTCCTTGCACCCGCCAAGCGCGATCCCAGGCGCGCCAATTCTTTTCCGATTTGCTCGAATACGGGTTTCGCCGGGTTCATGGAGCCATCGAACCGTTCGACAAACGAAGGACGATATTGCTCGTTCCCGGCAAGCGGCCGTCGCCACTCGAAGAAAAGCTGTCCATAACTTCCGTGCGCCAGATTGATGTAAGCCTGTAAGCGCAGTCCTTGCGGGTCAGCAACAGGGGGGACGTAAGCGATCTGTTCGGCGCAGAAAAATCGCTGACCAGGCCCCGCGCACCGGCAAAAGTCGGAATGGAAACCCGAAATGTATTGGTCTTGGAATTTAGCCAGTCCGGGCGCGCTCACGTAATTGTCCCAGGCGGTCGCGTCCAGCAGTTGCCCCCCGGCAAAAACGTCCACCGACCAAGTGGCATTTGGCCAGTTGGTGTAGATAAATTGATTCCGAGTTTTCTTTCTCAAAATCGTCGCCTGCCGCCGCAGATGATTGAGATAAGAATTAGAAAAGAAACGACGGTAATCCAAACTAATGGCCGGTTGCCAGCCTCCTTCCCCCGAGTTCTTCGGAAAATGAATCTGTCGCCAGTCGGAATACTCGTTGCTCCAGAACGCGCCGTTCCACGCGTGGTTCAGCGCCTCGATCGTGCCATAGCGTTCTTGAAGCCAGCGCCGGAACGCGCGCTCACAATTTGGATCAAAGCATTCGAAAGGGATGCCTGGCTCATTATCCAGCTGCCAGCCGATCACACCCGAGTGCTTGCCATAACGCGTGGCCAGCGCCGCAGTAATCCGCACGCTGGCTCTCAGGTAATCCGGACTGTTTGTGCAGTAGCCCTTTCGTCCGCCGTAAGTGTAAGGGCCGTTTACATTGGCACCCAAAACGTCCGGGTGAGACGCATACAGCCACGGTGGAACCGAAGCCGTCGGGGTGGCAAGGATCACGTCGATGCCGTGGCGATTAGCCAATGCGATGGCTTTGTCCATCCAAGCGAACTCAAACTTGCCCTCCGCCTGCTCAAATAAAGCCCACGCAAACTCCCCCATGCGAACCGTATTGAAACCCATTTCGCGCATCTGCCGAAACTCCGTATCCCACTCCCGTGAGTCCCACCATTCCGGATAATAGGCCGTTCCCAGGAGATAATGATTCCATCGGCGCGTTGGCCTCGTGGTTTCGACCGCAGGCATGCCCGGCGCGACCCAGGACAAGATCAGGCCGCTGGCGGCCATAGCGCTCAGTTTCAGAAAACTCCGCCGGTGAAGACGCCCAATTTCAAAAAAATCAGCCTCTTTGTTGCACATCGCGGTGCTTTGGTTTTTGCCGCAGGCCATAGAGCAAATTGGAATCGAATCTTTAAAAATTGGAGCAGGCTGGCTGCCGAAAGTCAATAGAGGTAAAGCGAGCAACCAAACCACGCCCACGAAACCGGTTCGCGGGTTGCGTCCCCGCGTCGGGAGCTTTCTTCAACGAAAACAAACCACAACTAATTGCCGGACGATCGCAGGGTGTGCAGCGCAGCCAAGGTGCTCCGCCGCAGTCTCATTTTCCGTGGCCGGGCCAGCTACCGAAGCGTCTCCGTTAACGCACACTCAAAATGTGGCGACGACGCACTACGCCTCCGATCCGGTAACCTGATTTGCCCCAGACTGGAGCCGCTTTGAAACAGCGTCGAAATCATTCGCCGTCCGGAATGGCCAGCACTTTGGCTTGGCCGTCGGCATTGTGCGGAGCATAAATTGATCGAAAAGGGGGACAGAAAATGCCAGTTCACCA
>JBKQWF010000006.1:0-48975 GCA_052139695.1 Limisphaerales bacterium | reverse complement strand
CCCCCCCCCGGTCCTGGTGGGGGGGCGGCGCGGCCGCGCCCCCAAAATATAAAAAACATTTCAAATTTTTTTCAAATTAAAAAGCGACTATGAATACCGCCATTGCCATCGAACGACTGGAAGACGCCCTGGCCGAAGTGCCGGTGCTGGATGTCCATACGCATCTATGCGGAGCGAAGCTGGCCGCGCAAGGGTTGCACGATGTTTTGCTCTACCACATGCTCGTGACCGAGCTTTACGCGGCCGGCTGCCCCAGCGGGGCGCGCCTTACCCAGTTTCCCAATTGGCCATCAACCCAAGAGGCGCACGCGCGCATTCAAGAGGCGCTGGCCTTCTTGCCTTTCATCCAGAATACCAGCGGCTGGTGGGGCGTGCGCACCATTTTGGGCGAGCTCTACAACTGGCGCCGGCCCGTCACGTCCGAGAATTGGCGGCAGTTGGACGACCTGATTCGGGAGAGGGCGGGCGATAGCACTTGGCCGCGTGCCATTCTCAAGCGTGTCAACATCGAACGCACCTGTGCCGAATATTGTCGACGCGGCCAAGGGGAGGGAGACGACATTCTGCAGTATTCTTTGGAGTGGGGCATGTTCATGCGCACGCAATGGGGCGAATACGATACGGCGGTGTATGACCTGGAACGTACTTGGGGCCGTCCGCCGGAACAACCCGTGACCATTGGAGGGGGTGCCCGTCCCGCCCCGGACCGCGTCATCAAAACGCTGGAGGACGTTCACGCGGCCATTGAACATTACACGAAGAGCATTCCTTACGACCAAGTCATCTCAACCGCCACTGGCATCTCAACCGACATCGACTATACGTTGCCCAGCGACCAGGAAATGGCGGCCGCGTTGAGCCGTCGCGCGCAAGCGGGCCCCCGGGAACGGGACATCTACGCGGCATATATCGGGGAGGCATTCCTGGCCGGGCTGGAAAAACACGGCGATCAAATCCTGTTTCAGTTCAGCCTGGGCGCCGAGCCGGTTCCCTTTGAAACGATCAGCCGGCTTTCGCAGAAAACGTTGGGACAACTGGCCGCCATCGTGAGCAGGCATCCGCGGCTCCGGTTCCAATGTTTTCTTTCCAGCCTCCACGCCAACCAGACCCTTTGCACGATGTGCCGTGAGCTGCCCAATTTCAGCCTGGCCGGTTATTGGTGGCACAATTTCTTCCCGGGAACCATCCGCCAGGTCATGGCGGAGCGTTTGGACATGGTCCCGCTCAATAAACAAGTGGGGTTCTTCTCCGACGCTTACACGGTCGAATGGTCTTACGCCAAGGCCGTCATCGTGCGCAAGCAGATGGCGCGCGTGCTGGCGGAAAAGGTGTCGCAGGGCCAGTACAGCTTGAATGACGCGACCAACATCGCCCGCCAAATTCTTTATCAAACGCCCCAAACGCTGGGAGGCATGGTCCCGGCAAAGTGGAATGACTAGCGCCGGGCGCTGTATAATGAATAATCGCGCCGCACTTGAGCGTTTTGCCCCTTTGCTCTGCTGGACCGCCGCCGTGCTGGTCGCCCTGCTCATCTGCCTGAAAATCCTCAGCTACGGCTTCATTCCCGCCGGAGACGCCCGCCGCCATGCCGCCAAACCGTTCGCCGGCAAACCGTATTCCCAAATTGTCGTCATGCGCCCGGAATACGTCGTCGATCATAGCCCCGGTTGGGAATGGTGGCTCGGCGAACTGCACCGGCACTTCGGATGCGATGAGGATGCGTTGGTCAGTTTTTCAGTCACAAGCATGCTCCTGGCTGTGCTGTGCCTTCCCCTGTTCTGGGTGCGCCATCCGGAAGCATGGCTGGCCGCCGTCCTGGCGGAACTGGTCGCGATTCCAGAATTGATGACCCGCTGGACCCAGGGGCGCCCCTACTTGCTAACCGAGGCCATCCTCATCGGCTTGCTCTTTTCATGGTCGAAGGAGACAGGGCGCAATCCACCCTGGTGGAAGGTGGCGGCCACTTGCTTTGGATTCGCGCTTTCAGTTTGGATGCATGGGACATGGTATCTCTGGGTCTTGGTGCTGGCGGCCTTTCTGCTGGCGCAACGATGGCGTACGGCAGTTTGGTTGACAGCCTGTTGGGTGGCCGGGACCATTGCTGGCGCCCTGCTCACCGGCCAGCCGTGGGTCTTTCTCAAAGAGGCGCCTTTTGTCGCTCTGTGCATCTTCCAGGAACATTTGCCTAACTGGATGCTCGTCGGAGAATTCCAGCCCAGCGCGGGGGAATTTGCCACCCTTTGCCTCCTGGCCCTTGTTTACGTCTGGCGCCGGCAGCAAGGAAAGGTTGCCACATCGCTGGTCTCGCAACCGGTGTTCTGGATGATCGTGCTCAATTGGATCCTCGGTTTTACGGCGGATCGTTTTTGGGCCGATTGGGGAATGCCCGCGGCCCTGGTCTGGATGGCCATGCAGTTTGACGACAGTTTCCAGGATTTGTGGGATGGCAGCGGAGCCAGGCGCTTGCTCGCGTGCGGGCTGCTCGTCGTTCCTCTTTACCTTGACGCGGGCAACGATTTGGGCCGCCGCTACTCCGCCTCTCTTCAGGAGACGTTTCTCGACGGAGCCGACCCCAAGCTGGCAGGCTGGATGCCGGGGAAAGACGGCATTTTTTACGCCGGCAGCATGCGCTTTTTCTACAACACTTTCTTTAAGAATCCGCGGGGCGATTGGCGCTATATCGTTGGTTTTGAACCCGCCCTCATGCCGCCCGACGATCTCAGAATATACCGCGACATCCAGCGCAGCGGAGGTGCGATGGAAGCCTTCCAACCCTGGGTCAACAAGATGCGGCCGGAGGACCGCCTGGCGGTGGAAGCGCCGACGGAGCCAGTTCTCGCTCCCTTGGAATGGAAACGCGCCTTCGGGAGCCTATGGATCGGCCGCCTGCCCGCCGCAAAACATTAGCCCACACCAAATGGTTTAAGGAGCGCGGGCGTCCCGCCGAAGCCATCGATGCCTCCAGACGGTCCACCAAAAAGTAAACTCCCCCCTGGTGGGGCGGCGCTGCCGCACCGCCCTGACATTAGGGAGGAGCAGCAGCTCTGCCCCACCTGTGGTATGCGGCTAACCCGTTGGTGACCGCATCCCATGCACAACTTTTTCTATGCCTATATTGCACCGACAACCGAATCTCCCACACAGCTTGACTCCAAATGACCAAATAATCTCCAGCTTGCCATCTTGTCCGTTTTGGGCCACACTTCTTGTTGACCGGGATTCATGAAAGCCGAACTGAAACCGTTCCCAAATCGGCCCGCCCGCCGCATCCGCGGCTCCCGTCTTGCAAACCCTAAGCGCGCGCCTGGCACACGCCCGGCTTTGGCCCTTCTGGCGCGGCTGCTCCTCGCGGCCACCCTGGCGCTGCCGACTCTGAATGTCTTTGCCGCCGGCGTTTTGACGGTAATCCATACATTCGGCAGAAACCCTGACTATGATGCCAGCGTCAACATGCCCGGCCTGATTCAGGGTGCTGATGGCTATCTCTACGGCTTGACCTTCAGCGACGCTGGGGCCTACGACCGAGGCAGCGCCTTCAAAATCAGCGTCACTGGAGCATTTACGCTTTTGCATTCGTTTACGGGCGGCAGTGATGGCGGAACCCCTTGGGGCGCGCTGGTGCAGGCGAGCAACGGCTTTTTTTACGGGACGACTTTCTCCGGCGGCGCCAACAATTACGGCACCGTCTTCCAAATGAGCGCCAGTGGTGGTTTCGTCACGGTGCGTTCGTTTATCGACGGTATGGATGGGTGGAATCCGATTGGCGCTCTGGTGCAGGGTAGCGACGGCTATTTGTACGGCACGACTTATTCCGGCGGCACCAATACCTGCGGCACCGTGTTTAAAATCACCACCAATGGAACACTGACGAGCTTGTATTCCTTCACCAACGGGCTGGACGGCGCCAACCCCTGGGCCGGAGTGGTGCAGGGCACTGACGGCAACTTCTACGGCACGGCTTCCGCTGGCGGGGCCTACAGCAACGGCACAGTCTTTAAAATCACCTCCACTGGGGCATTCACGCCTTTGCATTCGTTTAGGGGCGGCAGTGATGGCAAGACGCCCTATGGCGCGCTGATGCTAGCCAGCAACGGCAATTTTTACGGAACGACCAGCGGCCAAAACGGCGCCGGCCCATTGACAAGCGGCACGGTGTTCGCGATCAATTCCACTGGATCGCTGACTACAGTCGGCCATTTGGGCGGGGGCGGCCAGGGGCCCCAAGCCGGACTGGCGCAGGGGAGCGATGGCCGTTTTTATGGCACTGTGCCCGGTGCAATCTCAGCGAGCCCTAATGGCGGCGGCGTTTTCAGTGTGGGCGCCGGTGGGGATTTCATCACTCTCTATCAATTCACTAACGGCCTTGACGGCGCGTTTCCCGAAACCGCGCTGGTGCAAGCCACTGACGGCAATTTTTACGGCATGGCCAACTACGGAGGCCCGACGACTTCTTCCGGAATCCCGCAAGGAACAATTTTCCGCGTCAGCCCCGGCGACGAACCGCCCTGGATCGTTACCCAGCCCGTCTCAATTTCTGCCAGCAATGGCACTGCGGCCAGCTTTGCGGTGCAGGCAGCAGGCACTCCACCCTTGGCCTACCAGTGGCAGAGAAACGGGACCAATCTGGCCGACAGCCTGGGAGTCTTTGGCGTCGCGTCCAGCATCTTATCATTGACTGTCGCGGGGGACGATGCCGGCAGCTACGACGTCATTGTGAGCAATGCTTACGGCAGCGTCACAAGCCTGGTGGCCTCGCTGACTGTCCTTGGCCCGAATGTTCCGCTTGTTCCGATCCCGGTGACGATTTACGCGCCGCCGCCGGAAGGCGGCCTCTGGACCCTGGGTTTCCCCACGGCTTTGGGCCAAAGCTACACCATCCAGCGAAACTCCGATCTCTCGACCACCAACTGGGTAACCTACACGACCCTTATCGGCGACGGTTTGTGGGTGAATTTCGAGTTTCCCGCCACCTCGCCCCCGGCCGACTTCTTCCGCGTGCTGGAACCGCCGGATTAGCTGTCGAAAAGAAAAGGGGTCAAAAAGGTCGCCTGGACAACTGGGGGGACACGCCGGCCGATCCCCGCTAAAAGTGTCGGCTCGAATTTGAACGGCCTCTGGAAAACCCGATCTATTGCGCGACGGCAATCCCAAGATCGTTCCGTGCCCTGAGAACCTCCTCCCCGAACCAATTCACTGCCGTCTAGCTCCCGCCTCCACCGATTACAGTGTCACGACACAGCGAACTTGCCTGCCCGAATCTTCGACTTAAGTTCTTGCCACGCCGTGAGGGCCTGTGGCAGGGTTTCGGCATGTTCGAGAGGAACCCGGCCAACCCAGTTGTGGACTCGCACCTGCGCGTAATAACGCCCGTTGCGCACCCAGAGTCCACGCACTCGATTTCCCCTGGTGTCATGGACTTTGTTCCACGCGTTTTTCCGGGCTCTTTTGGCTCTTTGCGTCTCATTGCGTTTCGCGACGCGAAAGAAGGACAAAGCAAGCAGAATTTGGATTTCCGTAGTGCCTCGGTAGCTCAGTTGGTCAGAGCAGCTGACTCTTAATTGCTTTACAGGAATTTCCCGCATTTTTCCAGAGTTGGACACTGCTGGTCAGCGTCGCCTTTACCTATGATAACTAAGGGTTCTTGAGAATGACGCTTAGACAAGGCGGGACGCCCTTGGACGCATTTTTGACCGTGGAGTATCACATTTGAGTATCACATGGGCAGACCCCGAAAATTCCCAAATCCAACGGCTTGCGGATGCCCGTCCCCATATTTGGGCGCTTATCGGTCGAAACTGCGCTTATTTCGCGAATATATCTTTGACATACCACCCTAAAACCCCTTTAAAACTTTGGCAAGATTAACGATAACGTGGTTTATCAAAGCCAAAACCGTCATCTGCCCCTAGAGGTCTCGGTTCCCTTGGGATTAGTTGAAACAATAGGTGAAAACAAAGAAAAATCATTGCCTAAACTATCATTTAAACTGCTTGTTCTCCTTTCATATACTTCTTTGGGGTCGATTCTGCCTGCCTCAGTGCTTCGGCCTCCTTTATCATCTTTGACAGAGGCACGCCAAGCGCGTGAGCGAGCGAATCAGCAAGATTCAGGCTTGGGTTGCGAATGAAGGTCTCAATCCGCCCAATCATCTTCACGTCCACGTCCGCAAGCTCGCTTAATTTTTCCTGACTGAATTCTTTTGCCCTTCGTTCGTTGCGAAGCACAACGCCAAAGGCTTTACTCAAATCTCTTTTGACCACGCCCGAATTTTGACAGCGTGAAGAACGAATGGAACAGGGACTATAGGCGGAGTTTAAACGCTTGCATTAAATGCAGAAAGGAGCAATGTCGAATTGTCAAATGGATGCTCAAGCGGGAATCCATCGAAACCATAAGTAAAAAACAAAAAGCATCAGATTGCATATTATTATGAAATCAATTCACTTAACTACTCTAATGGCAGGACTTTGTCTTTTGGCGGCGAACTCAGGCGCTCAGGAGTCTGGCGGATTCATCACAAACGGATTGATTGCGTACTACCCGTTGAACGGCACAGCCATTGACGCCAGTGGCAATGGTAATAGTGGAACAATCGCGGGTGCGACACCGACGGAAGACCGCTTTGGGGTGGCGGGAATGGCGTTTCTTTTCAATGGCTCGAACAGTTCAATAACCTGCAACATTCCAGACCTACCGACTGGCGCAGCACCAAGAACCGTTTCTCTTTGGGCAAAGGCGCAAACGAAAGCACTAGGAGAAAACCTCATCTTTTGGGGAACTGCCCAAAACAAAAAGTCATTTGGAATCATTAACAATAGTTCTCCATACACTTGGCAGGGACAATCTTGGGGTGGCGGGGATGACGTAAATTCAGGCGTCGTTGTGGATGCAAACTGGCACAACGTTGTCGTTGAATACGATGGAGCCAACCTTTCAATTTTTATTGACGGAGTAGAAAAGGGTTCACTTGGAATCGGACTCCAAACTGGATTTTCATCTCTCACGATTGGGGGATTTCCAAGCACCCAAGCATTTTCCGGCGCAATCAATGAAGTTCGCATTTACAACCGCGTGCTTTCATCCAATGAAGTGTCAGAGCTTTACCAGTCATTCACAACGGGGATTATCGCTGTGCCGACGATTACAATTGCTGGCCTGACTAATCAGACCTACAGCATACAGTACGTCAATGATGTTTCGTCCACGAACTGGACAACCTTAGTTTCAAACATTGTTTTGCAGGCAAGCCCCTACGTGTATCCTGATACAAATGCCATCGGACAGCCTGAGAGATTTTATCGGGTGGTAGCACAGGGATTCTGAAAAGCTGAACGCGCGAAAATCGTCTCAGTCCGCTCGCAACGACCCCGCCCCCTATGACGGGGTTCTTTTTTACCCATCGTTCGCCCCAAGTCAATCTTTGCCGTTACAGTGACCCTTCTGGCGTGCGAACACAACGGCACAAAATAAAATGAAAAATAAAAGACCAAAGAAAAAAACCATTTAATTCCCCTCATTAAACCTCATGATTTGATTTCTTAATTTTGGGGAAACAATGTCAACAGTATCAATCTCATTACCATATTCATCCCGTTCCAATTTGCAAACATAAGCGACACACTTTCTAATGTCGTCAATCGGTTGAACAAGTGCCGTGCCCCGTTTGATTACCTGCCATCTCTTGCGAGGATACCCATCATAACCATTCATCCAAATAGCATTCATCTCCTTAGAGAGAACATCAGGCGCAACTTTTTCGGTTCCTCTCCTGAATATTAAAAAATGGGCGTGACATTCTCCCGAACCAAACTCGTGCTTAAAATAAAATCGAATATCATTAAAACCAAGATTTAATTTAAAACATGTTAAAAATAGCAAGTTACGGAAAGATTCTTCTCTTAATTTAAATGATTCTGGTTCCCACGTACGACTAGCTTTGTGCGCCCAAGACAACGTGCCATAAATCATTGGTTCAAGGTGAATAAATGAATAATAATAAGAATTAACATTCTTATCAATACATTCGTCAAGGAGACCGTTACCAGTTCCTTTATGCTCGCACTTACGCCACTCATTTTCAACTATTAAATCATTTCGTGACGGTAATCCCGTCAAAGACAAATAATCACAAGAATGGTTATGTTTGGTCTCATACATACACACCTTTCCACATATATAACAGAGCAACTTTCCAATAAATTATTCAAACGACCTTATAAATAACATGCGACTTTTCTAACAATATCGCTTGACAAATAATCAGAATCAATGTATTATAGTTATAGTTAGGCGCACACCCCTAACCGTAACTTCAAAAGACTCCGAGTGACTCATACCATTCGGAGTCTTTTTTATAAATACACGCATTTTAGAACTTTGGGATAATTAGCGCCACGATTTCCCATTCCCACCAAACAAGTGTAAAATACAATATGAGAAATCAAATTGAAACCCCGCTTCTTATGAGCATTAAGACTGCCTCTACTCTGCTAAACATTAACGTTAGTTCACTATATAGATGGTTGCGCAAAAGAGATTGCCCACTAAAGATAGTGCGTTTGGATGGACGCCACAAAAATTTATTGCTGAATCGCCAGCAAGTAGAAGCTGTCGCGGCAAACACAAAATAGAATTATGAAAAACAAAAACAATCAACCAGTAGTGACCTCCCCTGTTAAATCATCCAGCAAACCTACTACATTAGAAGAAATTTGGGGCGATTCAACTTCTTATTGTGTCAAAACAAAGGTAACTTTGAAAGACGCCATCGAACAGTTTAGAGCTACCATCCCGCCGCACGTCACTAACCCAAGCCACGTCAGTGAGTTTATAAATTCCTGCGTTCTACCAATGATGCAAATCTACAGTAATATTGATTTAGACGTGGCGCTAGGTCTTCTTAAGGTCCAAGACAAAATGGATTACGACGAAATAGTTATTTTGTTTGACCACTTAATTAAGGTTCTGGAATTTCTTGGACTCATTACCAGATTATCAGATTTAGTGAATGATTTACCAACGTGGAAAATAATTGGATAAATATGAAAACCCCAAAAAATCCATCAGAGCAATTTGCGCAACTATGTGGTGTAATAAATGACCAATTTAAATCATTGCTGCTAAAAAAACGCGAGGCAAAACTGAATCCAAACATAGACATATTCTTAAACTTGATGACAGAAATAATTCTGCGGAAGGAGAGCACCACACGCGGTTTCTGTTTTCAAGACATAATAACGCTATGCAGTTCTCAGGATATAGATGTTGATGTTACATTTGTTGAGTTATTTTATTTATACGTTTGCTTTTTGCGAGAAAAACATTTACTCAGAAAATTAAATAAAAGTTTATATATCTTAAAACGTGTAATTAGTAATGACAGCAACAATGAAAGACAAAAACTATGAGTATCGGACATTGGGACATTAAACAAGTTAAAGTTCAACCTACAACTGCAAAAGTAGAATACCCTGTGCGACCGCCTGTTGCTTGGGAATGCCTAAACTCGGAAACGCCACTAGAATCGCATTCCATTTTGGAGAATTTACCTGATGATTCAGAAAATGTTAGCGAACGTCAACCCGACCCGAAACGTAATGAATCACATTTGTCTTCTAGCAGATTTAATCCGTTGGTTGCGGGTGAAAATCAGACGCCAAATTTTAAACCAAAAAATACTTTTCTGCGCCCGTTATCGGATGATAACGACCATGAAAAATTAGTTTCTGATGCTAGAAAAAAAGTAGGTCCACTATCTGTTGATGATTTGCCGACCAGCAATCGCCCGAAGGATACGGCGTGATAATATGAAACACCTAGAACAAGAGTTACTGTGCAATAAATTACTCGCCCTTTTGCGTGACGAAAACAACATGACGCCATCTCAGCTTAAATGGGCAAAAGAGAATTACGAGAAGTTGACTGATACTTTTAATGGCGACTACAAAAAAGCGTTTTCTGTAATAGCTACCGAATACGGCTCCTTCGCCGAAGGCACGATAGAACAGTGTATCGCAAGCATTGAATCTCAATTAACTGATTTTGCCGCTAATCATGCGAAAATAGAAAAAAGTCCCGCCGCAAGGTTAAAGTCCTTGGCGCAAAGATTTAATTCTAATCTTGACAAGTTGAGTGGATTAGACATAGAAATAGCGGGGAGAGACCTTACTGAGGCACAACGCAAACGCCTGCAAGTAGCTCTGGAAAATAGCAAGGTGAGGATTATTGAGGAACCTAACTACAGGCGTTGCGAAGCATTCGGTAGCTCGGAAAAGCGTTTTAATGGGTTATCCGTTGAGGTTAATAGGTAATGGTCTTCTGGTTGATGTCGCCGCATTTTCATCGGCTGTTCTCATTAACCATTGGGGCGCAGGACAGGTTTTGTTGATTTAGTTCCTGCTTGCGTCCCGCAATTTTTAGTTAGGTTGTGGGTGTGGGTAAAATCCTTTCCCTTTTCTACCACCGCCTGACAAAGAAGAATACCGATTGGTATTCTTTGATTTAGGTAAAAGGCAATTTCTAACTGTAATTTAGACCGTTCGCGTTTTTTGCGACCAAGTGACTTCATTCAGTGAGCAAAATATTCTCAACTTACAAAATGTTTGCTTGAAACACCATTATAAGGACCAGTTGTCGCGAATGAGTCAAAACATTTATAAGTTTTCATCAACTGTATGGCTTACCTTCTTATGGTTTTTGAAAGTTTTTGCCGTCGCCCAGCATAATGCTTAAATGACCATCACTGGCTTGATGCTGTTACGATGAAGCACACTAATGCAAGGATTAGAAAGAGCTTGACATTCTTGCAGATTTTTTATAGAATTGAATCATGGAACAGAACGAAAAAAGTAACAATGTCTATGCCTATACGTTGAGCGAAGCCGCAACCCTTTTGCGCATGTCCCCAAAATCAGTAAGGCGGCAAATTGACCGTGGAAATCTTCGCCGCTGCGACAAATTTGGGCGGGTGCTAATCCCAAGAAAAGACGTTGAGACGTTTTATGATAAGCATTCGTCGTTCGCCATCGCCGCCTAACCATCAGGCAACCTTTGTTGTGTCGAGCGGCAAGATATTGTTTGGTTCTGGATTGGAGAACGTCACCCGCTTTGCCATGTTGGCGGAATGTTCCTGCCGAATGTGTCCGTAAACT
Organism: Limisphaerales bacterium; assembly: GCA_052139695.1. Classification (GTDB taxonomy): domain Bacteria; phylum Verrucomicrobiota; class Verrucomicrobiia; order Limisphaerales; family Palsa-1400; genus PLGF01. The sequence goes on along the minus strand of JBKQWF010000006.1, from coordinate 37,825 downwards.
CGCATTGCCAATGCGCCACCATCTTTGTGCCCAAGCCAGCGGGAGACTGTTGGAATATCAACTCCCGCCTCGATACAGCGGGTTGCGAATAGGTGGCGCAAGTCATGATGGGTGATGCGTTTCATCCCAATTTCTTCCGCTGCTCGGTTCATCGCTTTTTGACATTCTCTGACCGACATAACAGATTCGACAGGGGTGGCGTTCTGGTGCTCTGCTCGCAGACGTTCAAGTAAACTCCGCATATCCGCAATGAACGGCACACGTCGCACTTCGGAGTTTTTAGTGCCCGTTTCTTTGTCACCTCGCACCGTGATTTCTTCACTCTGAAAATCCACGTCACCCCAAGTGATATTCTTTGCTTCGCTGATACGAAATCCGCCGAAAGCGAGAAACCTAACCAAGTCGGCGCAGTGACGAGAGAATCCACCCCCGCCGTCTGCGATAGCGTCAACAAATTTATTGAATTGCTCGGTGCTTGGCAAACATAACTGTTTTGCCCGCTCAGGGACACGCTTCAAACAAACGGCGGGATTATCATAGCGTGCCCCCACCTCCACCCCGATTCCCAGAACGTGCTTCAAAATGCTGATTGTATTATTGTAAGCGGTCGGGCTGATAGCGGATGAAAACTTGGCAGACCAGTTTTTACAGTCTGTTTCCGACACCTTGCGAATGTCCATTCGTTCAAGGTCGGACCACGACTTTAAAAGAGCGCAAATCCTTTCTTCATAGTAATCTTTTGTCCGAGGCTTCAATCCAGCATCACCTTTTACGCGGTCACGATACATACCGAGAGCGTCGCCAACCGTCATCTTGCCCTTGGCGACTTCTTGCCGATTCCGTGCGGTTTTTCGTTCTCTGTCTTCCAAATCCCCAAGCCGCAACTTTGCCACCGTTATGCTGTCGGTCTGGAGGGACTGGCGAATCAACTTGCCAGCAATCCGAAGACGTGCAAAATATGTCCCTGATGGAACGTAGCGGACAAGGTTGGCATATTTGGTTTTTTGGTACTTGGCTTGTTTTTCTGGCGAATTCATGGCTCAAGTATCACATATCAGTAGCATATTGTCAACAAGTAATCTGCATTTCATCTGTAAGTGCTTGATGCACAACGGTTGCCTCGGTAGCTCAGTTGGTCAGAGCAGCTGACTCTTAATCAGTTGGTCGTCGGTTCGACTCCGACCCGGGGCACCATTATCCATCAAGGACTTACATTAGTTACGCGGATTAATTTCTTGGGGTTCTTCCCGGCCTTGCCCTAGCAGCCAACGAAAGGATCATCGCCGCGGAACGCGACGCGAAGAGTTTCAGTTTCGCTCTTTCACTGTTATGCAGTTCATCCCGGATTTCAATAGGCGTTTAGGCGTTTAACCAGGCCAGGGCTTGTCGCAGCCTGACCTGACGATTGCAAGATTTCTGACCCAAGACGAACAGATAAAGTCGCATTTAACGAAAGGCTCGGCGGATCCGCCACCGGACGTGGGGGCTATGGCAACCTACCAACAGACCAAAGGCTTCGCGCGTGAACTGGCGTCTTCCCTTTCCCGATCTGGTCGTTTCCAAGATGGACAAATCCTTGAGAAAAGGAAAAGTCTTTGTCGATTGGAGTCAAAACAGCGATACGAAAACCACCATCAACGTCTATTCACTTCGGGCCAAGGAGCGTCCGACGGTGTCAACCGAAACTTGGGAAGCGCAATCTAATGACCGTCGAATTCCCAGTTGATATCCGGATCTTTCGGATCGGCGATCTTGCCGTTGACCTGGGCGACCACATAGCTGTATTTGAAATAGGCCGCATGACCGTCACTGAAAACGATGATCCCGCCGGCATTATGACGCCCGGAAAAACGGTTGCACCAATTATACGTGCTGCTGAGATCTGTCGGAGAGGTGCCGAAATAGGGGGTTTCGCTGGCATGGCACCGCTGCTCTGAAAAAACCACGAAAGCCGAGGGATGCGTGGCTTGGGTGACTTTGAACGGAGTTTCCGGCACATTGTAAGGAGCGGGAAGATTATAATTGATGCGCTGGTTCATGCCGTAATTGAAGGTCGGCCCCGGGCCGACCCCCGGCTCAATCCCCGTCAAGGAATTGGGGTCCGGCGGAACAGTGGGGATGTTCGCGGCGGTGGGGCAAATATAAATGGAGTGGGTGGAGGTGAAAACATTGTTGCTGATGCTGTTGGCTCCGTACAACCAGAGCGGAGCCTGAATGACATAAGCAGGCAGGGCATTGAACCAGTCGGACAGCCCAATGGCAGGTGTGGCCGTCGCGTCCAGATACATTTCCGTCCAAACCGGATTATTATCCGGCGCGGCGACATAATTCGTGTCCCTGGACGCCGGATAAAACTGCCGGTTGTCGTCCGCATACATCCCCATAGCCAGCCCCCACTGTTTCAAATTGTTGAGGCAACTGACTTGATCGGCCTGTTCCCTTGTCCTGGCCAAAGCAGGCAGGAGCAATGACGCGAGGATGGCAATGACCGCAATGACGACGAGCAATTCGATCAGCGTAAAGGCCAGGGCTTTTTGTCTTGTCACGAGACTCGCGCCTGCTCCAACCGAAACGTCGCGGACAGGCTGCCTTTGCGAACTGGAAGCCTGTTGGTAATGCTCAAATTTCATTTCGTCCTCAAAGTTATTTTGGCCGGTGCTTACTAGACTTGCTCCCACGGAAAGTGAAGTAAAATCTGGGAACATTTAGGTGTCGAATATGAAACGAAAACCGGGCGGTGGAGGCCAGCGCCTGTCTGATTTTCGACCTCCAAGGCTCACAGCTTTAACGGCCCTGCCGCTGATCGCGGGCACAGCTATCACATAGGTTCAATAATTTGACGAAAACCCACGACGCTCACGCTCGTGCCGGAGCTGGCCAGGGACGCTCCCGGCGAGGAGGTGTTTTGCCGATATAATGCGTGACGTATAGGGCAGCCAAGCGAACTCCTCAACCATTCCTTTACGGTTGGTCCAGAAATGCTACGAAATCAGGCAGGCGTGTGAGAACCGCGGATTGTGCCTGGAACGTGGCACACTGCGCACATCTGCTACGCAAGTTGCTCCGTGCGCCTGAGGCTTGCCTTCGGACACCAACGGTTTCGAAATCGGTAGTCTGCTCATAAACCGACGCAACTGACGCGACGTTGCCGGGATTTAACTTTGAAGATTCGCGGCGCAGACGTAGAATTCGACCTCTTATGCGCCTCAATGTTTTGCTTTTGGCTCTGCTGGCTTTCGCGGTGGAACGCTCCGGCGGGCAATCGACCCCGGATGCGGTTAAATGGCCCGGTTTGCAGCCGGATGGCTCGGTGCTGTTGCACAACCAGTGGTCTTTGCGCCCGGCCGGACGGCAGATCGGCCTCGGCAGTTTTCCCGTCAATGTGGCCGTGCATCCGCAAGGCCGATACGCCGTGGCGCTGAACGCCGGTTATGGCCCGCATGAGATCATGGTGGTCGATCTGAACACCGGCGCCGTGGTGGCCCATGCGCCCTTGCACGAAGCCTTCTATGGGCTGGCCTTTTCCGCGGATGGTTCGCAATTGTTCTGCGGCGGCGCGGGAGATGAAGTGGTGCATCGCTTCTCTTTTCACGACGGAGAGTTGACTGATCCGACCGAAATCCGGGTGCATGACAAAGCCCTGCATGCCGCGCCGTGCGGGATCGCGGTGGACCGCGCGGCGCGCCGACTGTTCGTGGCCAATGTTTGGGGCGACACGGTTTCGGAAATCGAGCTGAGCGGCGCCATGAAAGTGACGGACATCGGCCTGGGCCCCAAACCGGAGCATCTGGCAACGGTCCCGGTGATTCCTCCTTCTGACTTCGATACTACCGCAGCCGAAAAGAGGGCGGAAGCGGAGCGCTACGGCAACGATGCCGAACACGCTTTCCCTTACGCCTGCTGCCTAGATGAAAAGCGGCAGCGGTTATACGTGAGCTTGTGGGCGCAGGCGGCTGTCAAATTGATTGACCTTAAATCGGGGCAAATTGTGACCAATTGGCCAACGGAGGAGCATCCGTGTGAAATGATATTGACTCGCTCGGACAAACTTCTTTACGTGGCCAACGCCAGCCGCAACACCGTCTCCGTTTTCGATACGGACGCGGGGCAATGCCTGGAGACCATTTGGGCCGCCTTTTTCCCGGGCGCTCTTTCGGGGGCCACGCCCAACAGCCTGGCGCTCTCGCCGGATGAGAAGACGCTTTTCGTGGCCGATGCCAATGTCAACGCGGTGGCGGTCTTCGATGTGAGCAAGCGCCGTAAAGGCCGGTCGCTCGGTTTTATTCCGGCGGGGTGGTATCCCACTTCCGTGCGCGTGACCCCTGATGGACGGCGCCTGCTCGTAGCCAACGGCAAAGGGGTGACGCCCAAGGCAAATGGAAAGCCGTCAGCGCCCGGCAAGGGTCCTTCGCAATACATCGGCAATCTTTACACCGGGACGCTGAGCGTGATCGATCTGCCGCGCGGCCCGCAATGGGAAACACAAATGGCGGCGTGGACGGCGGATGTCTATCGTTGTAGCCCGCTCAAAGCCGGCGAAGCCGTGCCCGTGGCGCCGCCCGCGGGCAACCCCATTCCGGCCAAGGTCGGCGCGGCCGGCCGGATCAAGTATGTCATCTACATTATCAAGGAGAACCGCACTTACGACCAGGTGCTGGGTGACATGCCCAAGGGCAACGGCGACGCGAAGCTTTGCCTTTTTCCGGAGCGCGTGACTCCGAACGAACACAAGCTGGCGCGTGAATTCGTCCTCCTGGACAATTTCTATGCCGACGCCGAAGTCAGCGCCAACGGCCACGAATGGAGCATGGCCGCTTATTGCACCGATTTTGTCGAAAAAACCTGGCCTTTGAATTACGGCCATTCTCACAACGGCAAATTTCCCTATCCGGCGGAAGGTTCGTTTCCGATCGCCTCGCCAGCCGTGGGATATATCTGGGACCGGGCCAAAGAAGCCGGCGTGAGCTACCGCAGCTATGGCGAATTCGTTACGGACGATCAGCGCGCCGATCAGCCGGGGCATCCGAAGGTCAGGGCGCTCATTGGCCATATTGATCCGCTCTTTCGCGGCTTTGATCTCGGTTACAGCGATTTGAAACGAGCGGACCGATTTATCGCCGAATTCCAAAGGTTGGAAGCGGCTGGGCAAATGCCACGCCTGCAAATCGTGCGCCTGCCCAATGACCACACGCACGGCGCCACCCCCTTTTTTCCGAAGCCGGCGTCGTATGTCGCGGAAAATGATCTGGCGCTGGGCCGTTTGGTGCAGGCCGTCAGCCATTCCAAACTCTGGGCCCAGACCGCTATTTTTGTCATCGAAGATGACGCGCAAAACGGCTCTGACCATGTCGATGCTCATCGGACGACAGCGTTCGTGATTAGTCCTTACGTCCGGCATGGGGTGACGGATTCCACCCTGTATTCGACCACCAGCATGGTGCGGACGATGGAACTGATTCTGGGTCTCAAACCGATGTCGCAATTCGACGCCGCCGCTACGCCGATGTTTGACTCCTTTCAAAGTGAGCCGGACCTGCGGCCGTATGAGGCCGCGCCAGCCAACATCGATCTCGGCGAAAAGAATACGCGCACCGCCTGGGGCTCGAATTTGAAGATGAATTTCGCCAAGGAGGATCAGGCGGACGATTACCTGCTCAACGAAGTGGTGTGGAAATCCGTGCGCGGGGCCGACTCTCCCATGCCCGCTCCGATCCACGCCGCCTTTGTGTTTCCCCGCAAGGAGGGCGACGGCGACTGAAATCTAGCCAAAAAGTCTCGATATTTGTGCGTTGCGGCAGCAACGCCCTACCAAAGTGGTGGGGTGGGGCGGCGCGGGCGGCGCTGCTGCGCTGCCCTAACTAATTGACTGCCCGGCCGTAAACTTCCACCTCGGTGTATTCGTTCATGGCGCTCTCCGTGCTCCCGGCGGAATAGAAGCGGAGGTAGCGGGCTTTAACGCCCTTGGCGTCGATCGTTTTGCCGCGGAAACTTTCGACGTATTGGCGGTTGGAACCAACGCCCAGGCCGGCGCTGTTGCTCCGGTCATTGTTGAAGAGCGTGAAGACATTTGAGGTGAAATCCGCATCCGCCGCGGCCTGGACAATCACGGAGCGGAAAACTTTCGGAGTGTCATGCGCGTGCCAGATGATGACGGCAAAAATCTCCTTGGGCGAGCCAAAATCAAATTGCAGATATTGCAAGCCTTTGCGCAGAAGAGCCACGCCTTCGTCGGTCGCTTCCTTGTCGCCATCGGTGACTTTGGCCAGGTCGCCGGCGCCAACCCGCTTGTCGCTGCTCGAAATTTTCGCGGCAGGGGCCATGTTGCGGGCGTCGCCGGGAATCAGCAGGGGCGGCGGCGGTTGCTGCATGGCGGGCTCAAGGTCCAGGTCAGGTGAGAGGTTTTTCGGCGTGCCGATAAAGGCGGGAGCGGGCAATTTTGTCTTCAAAGGCACGAGCGGGTCCGCGGCTTTGACTTCGTGCTTAAAGAGGAACGTGCCTTTTTTGTTGCCCACGACCACGTCGGGATATTTGGAATTGGAAATCTTCCCGACGACCACTTGCGTGCCGACGCCGGAGTCGTCATCAATCAAGTGCGGGACAAAATCAACTTGACCATCCTTTTGCCGCACCAGTTGGAACCAATAGAGGAGGGCGGGCGAGCCCTGCGACTCCGGATCGGGACCGTCGCGGCCATGCGCCCAGAAGCGTTTGCCCGTAACGATGTCAAGAAGGCCGTCGCCGTCCATGTCCGCCAGGGCCATGGAATGGGGCTGGGAAAAATGGATGCCATGAGGGCTGCTGGCGGCGTCCTGGCCCACGATCAGATGCTGTTGGAATGTGATCGCGCCATTCTCGCGCTTTTGCTCCCACCAAACAATTCCGTAACCGTGGGGATTCAGGCAGGTGATCACGTCATTCAAGCCGTCCCCGTTCACATCATAGGCGAACATCTGCGCCGCGCCGCCGGGGGCAAAGGGAAAGGCGTGGAACACCCAGACCGGATCGTTGGCCAGCGAAGCGGGTTGCTCCCACCAGCCGTCTTTTTCCAAAAGATCCATTCGGCCGTCGCCATTGACATCGCCGATGCCGATTCCATGGGTGAACTTGCCCCAGTCGCCTTTCGGGGTCACGGGATGAAAGGTCCAGGGTTTGGCCGGGTCATTCCCATCGGCTGTCGCGTAGCCAAAGTAGCCGTGCGAATTGCAGATCAGGTCTGGTTTGCCGTCGCCGTTAATGTCGAGCAGAGCCGGCGACTCGTTATCGACGTTGTCCAGCAATTGATGCTTTACCCAGGGACCGGGTGCGCCTTTGGGGTTCTCATACCAAAAGACCGCGTCACCCGGAAAACCAATCACGAGGATGTCCGGCCAGCCGTCGTTGTTGAAGTCATGGACGAAGGTGAGGAAGTCGTCTGAATAATTATTCTTTACGCCAAGCGCGCCCTCGAAACCGGGCACCGTCTCCGTCGTCCCGTCACCCTTCTGGCGGACAAACGTGGCGGTGGCGGGGCGGTATTCGTGGCGCTGTTTGAAATCAGGCCCTTCATACCAAAACGGGCCGGAGACAATGTCCATGACGCCGTCGTGGTCAAAGTCGCCATAATTGGCCCCTTCGGACCAGAATTGGTCCGTCAAAACGATTTTCTTGAAAGTGTGAGTGGTAGCGTCCGCCGCCCCCGCCGACAGCCCGGCGAGGAGGAGGACGGAAAAAACAAGGGATGGATGAGTTTTAGCCATGACTATTTGCCTGCGGGGGTTTTGGCGGCGCGGCCCTTCAAGGCGCGCTCGCCGGCTTTATGGGTTTCGGAGTCGTTTGTTTTATTCAAAGCCTGGCGAAGGACGGCGGTCGCGGCCGGCCCATGCCCCAGGGCCGAAGCCGGAATAATCCTCGGCACGGCCAGCGCCGCCCCGACCGCGCCGTCGGCCTGGCGCAGAAAACGATGCCGCGAGATTGTCCGGCGATTTTTCGTGTTCATGAATGCAGTTCACCCATTGGACGCTCGTTTTGCAATCTTATTCCAGTTTTCCAAGAGCGAGAAGCGGCCCGGTCATGGCGGTGGTCACGAGGGCCATGAGGACGAGCATGGTGAAAACGGATGGCGAAAGAATGCCCAGGTCCAAGCCGAGGTTGAGATAGATGAATTGGGCTTTCATGGCGCTTTCCCTTGTGCGAAGGTATTCGGGTCTCCGAGGCTGGCCAAGCTGTTTTGCTTGGAAAAATGTGTTTCCAACCGGGCCCGACCGTGCCCCAGAGGATTGTGATGATTGTCCTGCCAGTTTTTGCCGAGGCAAACAGACTATGAAACGACATAACTTTTTTGCGCCGCTTTGGGCGGTGGTTTTTCAAGCCGCCGCGATCTGTGCGATCTGTGAAGCGGCGACGGCGTTCGGCGCCGATTCCCCGCTCGTCGTCCAAGTTTGGCCGGACAAAGCTCCCGACGAAAACGCCCCGATGGGAGACGAAAGAGTCCTCTTGTCGGACAAGCTCGATCGCAGGCAGGTCGAGGTCACGGAGCAAACTCGCATGATCACCGGCGTCACCAAACCTGCCCTCACAATCTACCGTCCAGCCAAGGACAAGGACACCGGGGCCGCGATGATCATTTGTCCGGGAGGCGGCTATTGGAACCTTTTCTGGCAACTCGAGGGCGAAGAGGTTGCCCAGTGGCTTAACTCCAACGGTGTGACCGGCATCATCCTCAAATACCGGGTCCCTCGCCGGCCCGACGAACCAAAAGGCGTGCCCGCCCGGCGTCCGCTCCAGGACTCCCAACGGGCGGTCAGTTTGGTGCGGAGCAAGGCCCAGGAATGGGGCATCGATCCGCACCAGATCGGCATCGTGGGTTTTTCGGCCGGAGGCCATTTGGCGATCGCGACCGCGACCAGTTTTGAGAAGCGATCTTACGATCCCGTGGATGACATTGACAAGATCAGTTGCCGGCCCGACTTCGCCGTCGTGGTCTATCCGGGCTACTTGAAGGCCAAAGACAAGGATGAACTGGTTCCAGGCTGGGTGATTCCGGCCGGAACACCACCGGTTTTCCTCGCCCATGGCGGCGCGGACATTATCAGCCCGCCAGAGAACAGCGTTCTGATGTATCTGGCGCTGAGGCGGGCGGGCGTTTCAGCGGAACTGCACGTCTATGCCGGCACCGCGCATGATTTCGGGGTCCGTCCGAGCGATAAACCGTGTTCGACCTGGACGCAGTCTTGCGTGGCGTGGCTGCGAAACGAAGGTTTCTTGAAAGCGCCCGCCAAACCTTGATTTGACACATTCCATGCCTCCCCGGCGCATCTGGGCCGCAGCCATTCTGGCCGTATTCACGTTCGTGATCGCCGGGCGGGCTTCGCCGAATCCTGCGGATGATCAACATTATTCGACCCACAAGCTTGGCCTTGCGCTGCTGGCGGCGCGTCACTTGTCATTATCCGCGGAACTGCCGCCAAATCTGGTTGGCGAGCTGCTGGCTCTCCAGGACGACTCCGGGGGCTGGATAACCGACTACGACGCGAAAGGCCGGAGAATTGGCCTGGCGAATGTGGAAACCACCTGCCTTTGCGTCCTGGGCCTGGAGGCCTTCATTGGACAGGGCCAAATTCCGGACGAAACGACGGGCCCGAACTTCAATTTGCCAGGGCACGCTGATGTTGTGCCGCTGCCGTCCGCCAGACTGCTTTTTGCCGAGCAGGAATGGGGTGCTCTGGGCGTGAACAAAAGCGTTGAAGGCAACCCGCTTCGCGCCGGGGGAAAGTCCTATCCGCATGGTCTCGGCACACACGCCCATTCTAAACTGATCTACAGTCTTGACCGCAAATACGAGAGATTCGACGCAGTGGTGGGAGTGGACGACGAAATGCAGTCGTTCGGAAAGAGCAGCGTGGTCTTCAAAGTATTTGGGGACGAACGGGAGTTGTTCAACAGCGGAGTAATGCGGCGATACGCCACCTCGCCGCGTCAGTCTTCCGGTATCCGGGGTCGAGTATTTGAGCCTGGTTGTGACTGACGCGGGCGACGGAATCAGTGGCGATCACGCCGATTGGATTGAACCGCTGCTCTCTGGATTGATTGGCACCCAGAGCGCCGGGGCAACACAGCCGAAGGGGGCTTACGAGGTGACAACTCCTGGCCTCAAAGTGCGTCTTTCCACAAACGGTGAGGTGGTTGGCTTGGGTTTTGGCCCTCCGTACAGGGAGCGTGTTGTCCGCGCCACCACAGAGCTTGCCTGGTGTCATACACAGGGCGGGACTTTCGTGACAAAGCTGGCTGGAGGCGCAATTGAGTTTGCGCGCACGCTCACAGACCGTGAACAACGGCGATTCTTTTTGCATGAACGTTTTACGCCGGCCATAGGCAGCGTTCGCTGGGAAGTGGAGGTCCGCAATACCTCCAGTGATTGCTCGGTGCCCGTCATCACCTCGTTGAGATGGCCTGACCCGCCACACGCGAGAATCTGGTCCGCTTGGCAGGATCCGCTGAATCTTCAACTCAACGCCGCCGATGGAGATGTCGCTCGGCAGTGGAACGATCCGCTTGTTCCACAGCCATTTCGCGATCACACTTGGGATTATGGCGAACCGCCCGGAGGCGATTTCTCGAAAGGCGACGTTATCACACTTCCCGTTGTCACAGTATTGGTGCCTGGCGATGACCTTGGCCTGAGCCTTGTGCAGTCCCCCGAGGACTCCCTGGTTGAAATGAAACTGATGACAACGGAGGAAGGGCGCATAAAACTGATACGTTCCGACCAACGACTAGGCACGGATCGCGCGGTCCGCTGGGCCATCGACCTCGTTCCTCATCGCGGCGATTGGCGGCCTGGGCTGGCATGGATGGCCAATCGGTATCCGGGCTTTTTCGACCCCCCAAACCCGCATGTGCAGGCGATGGCCGGCGCCGGCGCTTACACGGGTGACGAGAAACCGGTTGATATTGAACGGCTGAAACGGATGGCCTTTCGGGTTCTCTGGAAACTCAGCGACGACTATGCTTACATGGGCATGTTCCTGCCGCCTCTAACAACAGCGGATGCGCGTTGGGAACGCACAAGCGACATAGGCGATCCTCCTGGGTATAAACCACAATGGACCAGCTTCAATCGTCTTAATGGTTTTGCCAAATACCTAAAGGAGAACGGCTTTTATCTCTTAAACTATTTCAACACCACGGAATTTGGCAAGGATATGACCAACGTGAGCCTCTCGTCCCATGAGGCGCGCAATCCAGATCTCTGGAAGAATCCCAGTGCCTATCTGAAAGCCAGGATGCCGGACGCAGCCATCAAACCGGTGGCCGCAGCCTGGCAAGGGGGGTGGGCCGTCGATCCAGGCGATCCCGCATATATGAATTTCCTCCTGGAACAGGCAAGACGCCATCTGGTCATGATTCCGGACAGCGCGGGCGTTTGCATTGACCGGGCCGACTACCTGGGCAACTTCAACATGAATGCGAATGATGGGGTAACGTGGCACCATGGGCGCCCCGCGCGAGCATTGGTGCAATCCTGGCGAACACTCATGGAGCGGCTTGGACCAATGATGCACCAGGCTGACAAGGTCATCTTTTGTAATCTCATGGATTCGCGTCTCGATTTGGCGCGGCAGATTGATGGCATTTATGACGAGTTTGCCAATCGGCCCACTGTTCTCAATGGCGCCGCTCTCCTGTGCCTGCACAAGCCGCTCCTTGCATGGACGAGCAACGACGACCCTCTTGGCGATGCTTTTTTCCAAAGATATTTGTACCTGGGGGCGTTTCCGACGGCGCCCTATCCTCACAACAACCATTGCATCCAGCCTTCCGCGGAACGCGATCAATGGTATCTGGACTACGGGCCGCTTTTCGATCTGTTGCGCGGGAAGAATTGGGTGTTGGAGCTCCACTGTGTTGAAGTTGCGGGAGGAGCGGCAAAGGCCAACTTGTTCAGGGTCACGGGCGGGTGGGTTGCTCCCGTAGTTTTTGGCGGCGCCACAGCGACAGTTATGGTGAGGTTTCGCAACTTGTCGCGGTTGAAAGAAAACATGGATTGCGAAATCCTGCATCCCGGCTCAAGCGTTAAGATTCCGGCTCGGCTTTCGGGGGCTGGCCAGGACCTGGAACTTCAGGTTCCTCTGCAACGCGGTTGCGCGTTGGTAAGTCTGTTGGATCCCAATTAACACTGAACGGAATTCCGCGGCTTGCCTTGCAGCCGGGATTGGGTGACGATATGTTCAAAACAGTAGCGCGCGTAGCTCAACTGGATAGAGTGACGGCCTCCGAAGCCGAAGGTTGTGGGTTCAACTCCCGCCGCGCGCACCATTTTACAGAAGGGCCGGTGCAATTTTATGTCTGAGGATAAATCTGCCGTCAAACAAGTCGCGGCGCCCCCGCTGGCGCCTCTCCCATTGAAATCCAAACTGGCGCCGACGCCTCCCGCTCCGCCGCAATTTGCCGTCACGGTCAAAAACAGCCGCGGCGAGCCGGTAGTTTTGGGCGATCCACGCGCGACGCGCGCCCTGGTGGCGTTGATGGACATGGAAGCCGTTAACGGCGGGGCGGCCTGCCATTGGGGCGGTCCGTCGGCTTTTGCCGAAATCATGGCCGCCATTCACGGAGTCATGTTCGCGACGAAGGATCGTCCGTGGCACGAGGCGTATAATTTTGTCAACGACGCCGGTCATACCGAAAACGGTATCTACGCGTTGCGCTGCAATTATGGATTTGACGGGCTAACGATCGAGGCGCTGAAGGGATTTCGCGGCATGAACAGCAAATTGACCGGCCACGGCGAATCGCATCTTAATCCGGAGGGGGTGCTCTTGAGCAATGGCCCGCTCAGTTCGGCCCTGGCCCAATCGCAAGGATTGGCGCTGGCCGATCATCTTTCCAAAAACGACCGCGTCACGATCTGCACCGTCTCAGACGGCGCGTCCATGGAAGGCGAGGCCAAGGAGGCTTTCGCCGCCATTCCGGGACTGGCGGCAAAGGGACGGCTTAACCCGTTTCTCATGGTCATTTCCGATAACGACACCAAGCTTTCCGGGCGCATTTCGGCCGACGCGTTCAGCATGACGCCGACTTTTGCGGCCCTGGGCGCGCTGGGTTGGAAAGTGATTGAAGTTCCGCAAGGCAATGATCTCCAGGCGGTTTACCTGGCGGTGGAGAGCGGCTTGGAACAGATCCGGGCCAACCCGAAAGCGCCGGTTTGTGTCTGGTGCAAGACGGTCAAAGGCTATGGCGTGCGCTCCACGGTGGAAAGCTCCTCCGGCGGGCACGGTTTTCCATTGGCGAACGCGGAAAAAATCGTCGATTTTGTCAATGAGATTTATTGGGGCGTGGAAGCGGGCGCGGGCAAGCTGGGAGAATGGGCCCAGCGGTTGCGCGACGATTGGGCCCGGAATGACGCGGCCAAAAAAGCGGCCGCCGTCGGGGCGGGCGCCGGAGAGACTGTCAAGAAGGACAAGGTGCAGAGCGGCCTGGCCAAGGGCGCCGTGCGGGCGGCACAGGAGGGATGGCCGGTCTATTCCATTTCCGCCGATGTCGAGGGGTCCACGGGAATGAGCCACTTCCAAAAAGGTCTTCCCGACCGCTTTGTGGAAGTGGGCGTGGCGGAAGCCAACATGGTAAGCACCGCGGCGGGCCTGGCCAAGCTGGGTTATATTCCGATTGTTGACACTTTTGGCCAATTTGGAGTGACGAAAGGGAACTTGCCGCTGACTATGGCGGCCCTTTCCCAAGCGCCGGTCATCGCGGTCTTTTCGCACGTCGGCTTTCAAGACGCGGCCGACGGGGCGTCGCACCAGGCGACGACTTATTTTGCCGCGACCTCGCCCATTCCCCATACCGTGGTGATTTCCTGCTCGTGCGCGGAAGAGGCGGAGGCCTTCATGTACGAAGCGATCAAACGCCTGGGAGAAGCGCGCCAGAATGGGCGCGACGGCGAATCGGTTCTCTTTTTTGTGGGGCGGGAGAATTATCCCGTCCGCTGGGTGGACGAAGCGAAATACGAATGGGGGAAGGCCGAGGTGCTGGAAGAAGGCGGCGATGTGGTCATCGTGGCATGCGGGCCGCTGGTGGGGCGGTCGATCGAGGCGGGCCGCAAATTGCGCGAAGAACAAATCAGCGCGACTGTCGTAGCCAATCCCTTCATCAACCGTGTGGACCTTGCCACGCTTGGGCCGGTCGTAAAGAAATGCGGCGGGCGCATTATTACCATCGAGGACCACCAGGTGACCGGCGGGATGGGAGCGCAGATTTCTCACGCTCTCTCGCAAGCAGGAGTGCCGCATCAAATGACGTCCCTGGGAATAAAAGGAGAATTCGGCCAATCCGCCTACGTCGCCGACGACCTCTACGAAAAGCATGGCCTGACGGCGGCAAAGCTTATGGAAGCGGCGCGCAGCCTGCTCAAAGAGAAACCGGCCAAGGCCGCGAAAAGCGCTCGCGGAAGACCCGTCAAGCCGGTGCCGGGGCCGTGAACAGAACCATGTCGCCAACGCATAAATCGTTGCAAGGCCAGTTGATTCTGGACGGCGGAAAATTGCACGGTTCTTTCTTTCACCGGAGTGTCGTGCTGGTTTGCCAGCATGACACGGAAGGCGCTTTTGGACTGATGCTCAACCGCGCCACCTCGAAAACAGTGGGAGAAGCGCTGGTGGCTAATTTGCCGCCAACGGTCAAGGATCAGCCCTTGTTTTTAGGCGGACCAGTCCAGCCGCAGACCTTGAGCTTTCTGCACAGCGACGCGGGTCTGCTCGAGGCCAACGTCATGCTGAATTTAAACGTCGGCCACTCGCTGGACGTTTTGATGGATTTAAGCGAGGCCTGCTCCGATTCGCGGAAGCTCAAACTGTTCGCGGGTTACGCCGGATGGTCCGCCGGCCAACTCGATAATGAAATGGCCCGGCAGGATTGGCTCGTTCACCCGGCTTCCCTCGAATTGATATTCGCCGCGGAGCCGGAGCAGCTTTGGCGCACGATTTTGCGGGAAAAAGGGCTTAAGAACCGGCTCCTGGCGGATTCGCCGGATGACCTGTCGTGGAATTGAGAACGGCTTGCTGCAGTTCCAGCAACTGCCTGATGCCGCATTTGCCCAAGGCCAGCATGGCCGCCAATTCCTCCTCGCTGAAAGCGGATTCTTCGCCTGTGCCTTGCACCTCAATGAATTCGCCCTTGGCATTCATCACCAGGTTCATGTCCACCGCCGCCGCCACGTCCTCGACGTAGCAAAGATCCAGCACCGGTTGCGACTGCACGACGCCCACGCTCACAGCCGCCACCGGCTGAAGGAGGACTTCCGGAGAAATCTTACCGGCGGCGCGCAAGGAATTGACGGCCAGTGAGAGCGCGACGAAAGTCCCGGTAATGGCGGCGGTCCGTGTTCCGCCGTCGGCTTGCAAAACGTCGCAATCAAGCCAGAGGGTCCGCGGGCCGATTTTTTGCAGGTCCACCGCCGCGCGCATGGCGCGGCCAATCAAACGCTGGATTTCCTGGGAGCGACCGTCGATCTTCCCTTTGGAAATGTCCCGCGGCTTGCGCGTCAGGGTGGAATAAGGGAGCATGGAATACTCGGCGGTCATCCAGCCGCCCGGCACGCCTTGCTCCTTCATCCAGCGCGGAATCGCCTCCTCAACGGTCACCCCGCAAAGGACACGCGTATTGCCCCATTCGATCAAGGTGGAGCCGGCAGCGTAGGGAGCGATGCCGTTGTGAAAGCGAATGGGACGCAGTTGATCGGGCAGCCGCCCATCCGGGCGGGACGTTGACGATGTTGGGGTTGAAGTCATTTCCGCGAGAGCCGGGCGTTACCCGGCATCCTCGCCAAGTTCGACGTTCCAATAGGCCAAGTCTAGGAAATGTTTCCAACTGTCATGCTGAATGCCCATGCTCACTTGGACAAAAGGCCGCCATTTCGGACGCTTCGGCTTGCGCACCAGATGCATCCCGGCCTCCTGCGGGGTGCGGTTGGCCTTGAGCGTATTGCAGGAAATGCAGGAACAAACAATGTTTTCCCAGGTTGTTGGCCCGCCATGATCCCGCGGAATGACGTGATCAAGATTCAAATCCTTCCGCTCGAAGACTTCTCCGCAATATTGGCAGGTGTTGCGGTCGCGCTCAAAAATGTTGTGCCGGGTGAATTTAACTTCCTTTTTGGGCATGCGGTCGAACATCACCAAAAGGATGACCCGGGGAACGCGGATTTTGAACGAGACGGTGGCGATGGTTTCGGGGTGCGGCTCTTGCGCGGAAAAGCTGCGCCACTGGCTGAAACTAAAAGTCTGAAAAACGCCATCCCCATCGCTTAAAACGACTTGGGCATGGCCTTCAAAAAGCAGTGCCAGGGCTCGGCGCGCCGTGCAAACATTGACCGCTTGCCAAAGGCGGTTGAGCACGAGCACATGCTGATTGAGGAAACTACTCATGACCGATACACTTTCGCGATGCAGGTTACCCAAGGAGGTTCCCGGTGTCAACGCGCTTGACAAGCGCAACCCGGAAAAATTGCGAAATCCGGCCTCAGCGCGGCATTCGCAGCATTATTCGAGCCACTTTTGCCAGAGGTCGGATTTAGTCGGACGAAAATTTTTTTTGTTTCGCTTGACTTAAAAACACGGCTCAGTATTCTTTTTTTGACGGAAAGACTGTGCCTTGGAACTTTGAAAGAACAAACTATGAAAATGAAGATTGTTAGTGCGATTGGCCGATTGGCTTTGCTGGCAGGACTCGCGGGCTCTCCTGTGCTTTTGGCCTCGAATTCGACCGATGTGGCAAAAAACCTGACTGGCTCCAGTGCTGCGGAGCTTTCCGCCAATGCCGCCAGCTTGGTGGCAACCGCCGCTCCCGCTGACAAAGACAGCGTCGCGGTTGCGGTTGTGCGCAAGGCTGTCGGATTGGATTCATCCGCTGTCGTTTCCATCGTTTCCGCGGTGGTGGCGAAGTGCCCTTCCAGCGCGGCGTCTGTCGCCCAGACGGCTGCCAGTTTGCAGCCGAAGCGCATTGGCTTAATCGCCAAAGCTGCCGCGGCAGCCGCGCCTTCCCAATCGGCCCGGATTGTCAAAGCGTTGTTGAAGCAGTCGCCGAAAGACTACGGTGTGGTTGCCAATGCCGCCGCGCAAGGATCTCCCTCTTCCAGCCGCGAAATCCTCGCCGCCGTGGCCGATAGCATTCCGGCCCTGCAAGCACCGATCCAGAGCCTGACCGCCCAGCTTCCCGCCGATGCCAGTGTGCCGGTGCAGGCCATTCTGGCGCAGAGCTATAATCAAGCCGCGAGTTCTGGTTTGGCGGTGCGAGTTGTAGAGTTGCCCGTTGCCGGCGTGCCGACCACGACCGCTGCCGTTTCTGGCCCGGTGGTTTCCGGCCCGGTTTTGGGGCCGCCGTTTACCGGATCGACCCTCACTCCTTCGACTTATACACCGAGCTCGACTACCATAGAGCAGAGTCACGGTCGCGATTACGCTTCCCCGTAGTCGAAGTTGAGCGGATTTCGGATTTCAGAGGCGAAGCAATGCTTCGCCTCTTTTCTTTGTACATTGTCGGCGGTTCACAAAGCGTGGTGCGAAAAGCGCCCTTTTTAGTGGGCTTGGACGCGGTAGAAGACGGTCGCGCCGGCAAATGGCGTGGTGAACTGATATGAACTGCCAGGCACAATGGTATTCAAGACCGTTCCGGCGTTGGTCATCCACGGCCCGATGATCTGGCTGGCTTGAAGCAGATCGAAGGAGGAAGCCGCGCCTTGCAACAGCTTGAATGGAAGCTGCGCCTGTCCGGCAGCGAGGGTCGGCAGACCCAATTGAATCAGCGCGGGCGCATGGTTTGTCACCGCCGCAATCTCGATTGCGGACGACCATCCGAGACCAAACTGATTGAAAATGACGGGCCGAACCGCCAGAGCCCAACTGCCAATGGCACTTGGGACGAAGTTGAAGTTCGTCGAAGCAGTGGCATTGGTGGTGAAATCGGTCAATTGCAGGGCATTGGCAATGACGATATCTTCGAGGCACCAGCCCAAATTGGAGGCGGTGCCAGGATAATAGCCGCCGCCGGCATAATCATAATCAAATCGAACCAAGGTTATTTGGCCGGCACAACTGGCGAGAGACAAAATGTGCGTGGCAAATGAAGATTGCCCGGAAGCTCCTGTCCCGGTTTGAGTATAAACATCGGCCCATGAGGCGGAATTGGTGGATATTTGCACGCGTGCCACTTCGTTGGTCGTCGCGTAACCGAGCAGGCTTTGGAAGCTCAACGTGGTGTTCGCGGCCGGCAGCAAAAGCTCCGTCAGTTGCAGCAACTGGGGCACGGGATTGGTATGACTCAAGTGGAAGCATTTCCCTGAGCCGACAGGCGGATTGGTAATGATCGAATAGCCAGGGGATGGAGAGACGGTAAAGTTGACCAGCCCATTCTGCGCCTTGTCCGTCAAATTGCCATTGGTGGACCGCGCTTCCAGCCATTGATAGCCAGTGGTGGCCGGATTGGGGGACGGGGTGCAGGAATAGGGATTATTCTCATTGACAGAAGCTCTGTTCGTTCCACGGATCACGGTGGCAACGGAGTCGGCACCCGCGACTGCCGGATCAAAAATCGTGACATTATAGCTAAAGCTCTGTGGGCCGTTCCCGGTGTGCGCGTTGGTAATCGTAATGCCATAAACGGTGTCGGCGCCGTCGAATGGAAAGACACTGCTGTAGCTGTCCAGGTCCAGCGAACTGGGATACCAAACCAGCGCATTCTCGCCGATGTCCAATAAGTACGGCTGAAGCGTGACCCCTAAAGGCACGCCGTTGCTCGTCATTGTGACATCGGCAGCGCTGAGGTCGGCATTCGACAAAGCGAAGGACCATTGGGGAAAAACCACCTGGTAGGGCACATAGCCGGGAGGCGGCCAGGAGACGAACGGATAGGTCGTCTCTGGACGGGCCCCGCCATAATTCTCATCGAGCACCCAGGTGGCGTTGGCGGCAGCGTAACTGCCCTGCGCGGGGACGTCTCCAGTAGCCATGGTTTGAGTTTGCGGATAAAGAAGCCAGCGGCGATGCCCGACGGCCTCGTTGCCGCTGCCATAATCCCAAATAAAACTGGTGATCGCATCCGGCCCGTTTATGCCGAGGGCAAGATTTGATTCCGCGGCCGCGCTGGCCCCCGCCGAAGAATAGCAACTCCAGGAAGAAGGGATGTTGTTATGTTGCAACTGATTATTGGCCGACATCATGAGCGCGGCTGCTTCATCCTCGGCGCATTCGAAGTCGTAGAAAGTTATCCCGGCGGGAATCCCGCTCATGGCCCGAAACCAGTTAATGCGCCAAAGAATAGCCGTTTGAAAAGCGGCAGACTCTGTCCCAGCCACGCAATTTGCCGTATCGTTGCTGGAATCAATTTGGGCGCCTTCGGAAGCGCTATAGACGGCGTTGTAGAACTGGCGCACTTGCTCCCGCGCGGCGACGTTGACGGTGAAAGCAGGCGTCGTGGCGTTCCTTTTGAGCGGTCCCGTGGCCGGAAGGGTTGAAAGATCGCGTGGCGCCTTAATGGGTTGGCCCAGGCTTGGCGGTGGGTAGCTGGAAACTTGCGCAACAAGGGCTGTTGCATAAACGGACAGCGCCAGGAAGATAATGGCTGGCGCCAGAATTGGCGCCTGCATCAACAGAATCCCGCTCCTGTAGTGTTTCAATGAAACCTTCACACAATCCCCTCTTCCGGCCTGCGGCCGCCCTCCCCCCGCAAAGCGGAGAGAGGGCACGGGGAGAGATTCATTGTAAAGCCATTTCTGTAACAGCACGCTAGGAGAAAAAGGCATCATTTGAAAGACGGCTCATCTATCAAGTTGTGGCCCTTAAGCAAGGTAAAAATTGGCCGTCGCGCCGCCAATTTGGCAAAATCATGGGCCGCATGCACTGCAAAAGTGACAAATTGCTTGGTTGCAGGACCGCGCAACCCTATAGTTCATTCTCATGGTTCATGTTGGCATCGGTTATGACGTGCATCCGCTAGTGCAGGGACGCAAATTGGTTCTTGGCGGTGTGGAGATTCCGCATCACAAGGGCTTGGACGGACATTCTGACGCCGATGTCCTCATGCATGCCCTGTGCGACGCTATCCTGGGCGCTTTGGGGGAGCCGGATATTGGAAAGTACTTTCCCAATACGGATCCCCGCTGGCGCGGCGCGGCCAGCAAAGTTTTTTTGCAAGAGGCCGCCCGGCAGATTACCTTCCGCAACGGCAAGATGATCAATGTCGATGCCACCGTGATTGCGCAACAACCCAAGCTGATGCCCTTTGTCGCCGCGATGAAGCTGAACATTGCCCAGGCCCTCGGGGTCAATCCCAGCAAAATCGGCGTCAAGGCCACCACCAATGAACTTCTGGGCTTTATCGGCCGCGAGGAAGGCATTGCCGCCATGGCCGTGGCCAGCATTGATCTGCCGGATGAATCCTAATGCCCAAAGCCGAAATCAGTTGGAGACGCGACACACCCGAAGGCACAACGCTCCAATGTTATGCCCATCACTTCGGCAAACAGTGGATTTTTTACCAGCGCGAAAAACGCTTCGATTGCTGGCAGAAAATTCCCCAGCCGCCCCTCGAAGATTGGCTGGCGTTGCTCGACGCCGTGCGCCGGCGCATCAACCGGCGGCTTCTCCGTCCGGAGGAAGAGCAGCGGGTCCGCAAAATGATCACCGAACGTTTCCCCGGCACAGGATTTTGAAATGCCCCTTTTCATGAAGCGACGCCCCGTCATTTTGGTCACACCCAGCACGGATGCCAAAGGAGCCGAATTTGGCGACCGGTCCATTAGTCTGTCCAACCGTTACACCGACGCCGTCATTGCCGCCGGCGGTCTCCCGCAGATATTTCCCGCCACGACCTCCAGATCGGTCATTGCGGCCGCGGTCCAGCATTGCGACGGCGTGCTCATGACGGGAGGAGATGATATTGACCCAAAGCTTTACGCCAGAGATTTGCCCAACGGCCTGGCAAAAAAAGTCGGCCCGACCGACTCGGAGCGGGACATCTGGGAGCCCGGCTTGATTGCGGAAGTCTTTTCACAAAGAAAGCCGCTCCTGGGCATTTGCCGAGGGCATCAGATGCTCAATGTCGCTTTGGGCGGCACCCTCCTGGCCGATATTCGGTCGCAACGGCCCAACGCCCTCAATCACCAGCGCATGAACCGCAAAATGGAGCCGGTGCATGAGGTCTCGATCCATTCCGAATCACTCCTCGGCAAAATTACCGGACGGAAGGCCCTCGGCGTCAACAGCACCCATCATCAGGCCATTGGCGATCTGGCCCCGCGTCTGCGCGCCGTGGCCACGGCGGCGGACGGAATTATTGAAGCTGTGGAACTAAAGGATCCCAGGCGTCGGCCCTTCTTGCTGGGGGTCCAATTCCATCCTGAACGGTTGCTTGACAGCGATGGCGTTTTCCTGCGACTATTCAAACACTTTATTCAAGCTTGCGGGCCCCGCCGGAGAAGCCTATGAAAGCAAAAATTATGGTGATCGATGATGACGCACAGGTGCGAAACCTCATCGCAACCATTTTGGAGAGCAACGACTACGAGCCGATCACCAAAGGAAGCGCCGCGGAATTGCGGGAATCCTTTGCGGAACCGCCGCCTGAAGTCATCCTTCTGGACTTGAAATTGCCGGACGGCGACGGGCTCGATCTGCTGCCCCAAATCAAAAAACAATGGCCCGATACCGAAGTGATCATGCTGACGGGCAACGCCACGTTCGAGGTGGCGGTGGAAGCCACCAAACGCGGAGCCTATCATTTTCAGAGCAAGCCTTTTGTGACCAAAGTGCTGCTGCTCTCCTTGGAACGCGCTTTGGAACATCGGCGGCTCAACCGCCAGACGACCTCCCTCAGCAAGGCGCTGGCGACAATGCGGGGCGGGGCTTCGCCCATTTTTCAAAGCCCTTCCATGAAGGCGGTGGTGCATACGATCGAAAGGATCGCGCCCAGCGACGTTTCCATTTTGATCACGGGGGAAAGCGGCACCGGCAAGGAAGTGATTGGCGACCTGATCCACAATCTCAGCCCGCGCAACACCGGACCGTTGATCAAGATCAACTGCGCCGCTTTGCCGCGCGAATTGATCGAAAGCGAGCTTTTTGGCTCCGTCAAAGGCGCCTTTACCGGCGCCAATGTGGATCGGGAAGGGCTTTTCCGCCAAGCCGACGGCGGCACCCTCCTCCTGGACGAGATTTCCGAAATGCCCATCGATACCCAGAGCAAGCTGCTGCGTATTTTACAGGAGAAGGAAGTCCGGCCGGTTGGCGGACGGACGAGCTACAAGACCGATTGCCGCGTCATCGCCGCCACCAACCGCCAAACCGACGAGGCCATTAAGACCGGCAAATTGCGCGAGGATCTCTATTACCGTATCAGCGCCATTTCCGTTCATCTCCCTCCGTTGCGCGAGCGCCGCGAGGACATTCTTCCGCTGGCCACCGCATTTCTGCAACGGTTCGACGCCCAATCCGGCCGCAATATCAGCGGTTTTACGCCCGCCGCGACCGAGGCCTTGCGGATATTTGATTGGCCCGGCAATGTGCGGCAATTGCAGAACGAAATCCAACGCGCCGTCCTCATGTCGGAAGGAGCCATGATTGACGAACGCGACCTTTCCATCACCTCCGTCGCCAACGCCGCCGCCAGCCCGGACTTGACCTTAATGGAAGCGATGGAGCGCAATGCCATCCTGCAAATGCTCAAGGAGACGGGCGGCAACAAATTGGAAACCGCCAAGCGTCTCGGCATCGGCCGCCAGACCCTCTACAACAAAATCAAAATCTACGGCATCGAAGCGTGAACGCGGCAGGCCGAATATCCTTGCGCTGGACGGCGCTGGCTTTTTTTTGGCTGAGCGCGTTCGCCGGTGACGCGGCGCAGAAGACCCAGGTCCAGTTGCTTTTCTCCGCCGCATCAGCGCGCCCGGGTGACACGGTTTGGGCGGGGCTGAAAATGGACATGGCACCGTCCTGGCATACCTACTGGCGCAATGGGGGCGATGCCGGCGAGCCGACGAAAATCACCTGGGACCTTCCCGCGGGAGTAACGGCTGGAGAAATCCAGTGGCCGGTGCCGCAAAAACTGGTGGAGCAGATAGGGGACACCGCCCTGGTCACTTATGTTTATACCGGGGAGGCCGTGTTATTGGTGCCTCTCACCCTGGCGAAGGATTTGCCTGCCGGCGTTCTCCATCTCAAAGCGTCCGCGCATTGGATGGAATGCTCGGAACTATGCGTCATGGCCAAGAGCGACCTTTCCGCCGATCTGACCGTTGCCGGCGAAGCCAAACCTTCTTCGGACGCGCCGCTGCTTCAAGAGTGGCTGAAAAAAGTCCCGTCCGCCGCGCCTCCAGAAAGCGCCACGGCTTCCTGGGAAACCGGCCCCATCCCGACCAATGGACGCCCGGTGATCATTGCCTGGAAAACAAACCTGGCACCCGCCGACTTCTATCCCTACGCCAATACGAATTTTGACGTGGGCGGCGTCACGGAAACGTTGCCCGCGCAAGACTCCGCCGTCCGCCTGCGCAAGATCGTCAAGACGAACGAGAACGCCTGGCCGGAACATTTGACAGGCATCCTGGTGGACAAAATCGATTCGGGCCACCCTGTCGGAGAGGAAGTCGATTTGGCGATCCGCGCCGCCGCGCCCGCTGCCGCTCCGCCACCGGCCCCGGCGGGAACTCTCGCGCTCATGCTCGGTTTCGCGTTTTTAGGGGGCTTGATCCTCAACGTCATGCCGTGCGTGCTGCCGGTGATCGCGTTGAAGATTCTCAGCTTTATCAAACAAGCGGGAGAGCATCCCGGCCGGGTGCGGAATACGGGATTCATTTATGGATTCGGCGTCCTGGTTTCGTTCCTCGTCCTGGCCGGGCTGGCCATCGGCGCGCAAAGGGCGGGCGGCGTGGTCAATTGGGGCGACGCTTTTCGCATTCCGCAGGTGCAAATGGCGCTGACCATTCTCGTGACGCTGATCGCGTTGAATTTGTTTGGCGTCTTCGAGATCACCTTGAGCTCGCGCGCCACGGGTGCCGCCGGCGAATTGGCCTCGCGCTCCGGTTACTCTGGGGCCTTTTTTAACGGCGTGCTTGCGACGATGCTGGCCACCCCTTGCACCGCGCCATTTCTCGGGGCGGCGCTGGCGTTTGCCTTCAGCCAGCCACCTCACATCATCGTCCTCGTGTTCGTCGCGGTCGGCCTCGGATTTGCGTTCCCTTTTGTGCTGCTCTGTTGCGAACCGCGCTGGTTGAAGCTGCTTCCCAAACCAGGCGCATGGATGGAGAAACTTAAAACCGCCCTCGGCTTCCCCATGCTCGGCACTGCGGTGTGGCTGATGTGGCTCTCGGCCAACGGCGGCAACGACGTGCTCTGGCTGGGATTGTTCTTGGTCGTGCTGGCCCTGGCGGCGTGGGTCTGGGGTGAGTTTGTCCAACGCGCCCTGCGTGGAAAAGCAGCGGCCGCGGTGCTATCACTGGCCCTGGTCGGGGCGGACGCCGGCCTCCTTCTCCAAAGCCGGACCGACAAAGAAGGGATTCCGTGGAAAGTCTGGAGCCAGCAAGCGGTCGAAGCAGCGCAACGCGAGGGCCATCCCGTCCTTGTGGATTTTACGGCCAAAAGCTGCCTCACCTGCCAGGTGAACAAATGGTCCAGCCTGGAAATTCCCCGCACCCGGAAAAAGCTCAACGAACTCGGGGCGGTGGCCCTGGTGGGCGATTACACGCGCGAAGACCCGGCCATTTCCGCCGAATTGGCCCGCTACCATCGCGATGGCGTGCCGCTCGTCCTGGTTTATTCCAAAGACCCCAACAAAGCGCCGCAAGTGCTGCCGGTCATCCTCACGCCCGCGACGGTGGCCGATGCCCTGGACCACGCCGCACAGTGAAACTTGCACTTTCAGCTTTAGACTCTAGCCAAGGAAATTTAAAATTTGGGCGTTGCGGCAGCAACGCCCTACACAAGAATGGTGGGGCGGCACTGCCGCGCCGCCCAAATGTGAAAGACGATTTGAAGTATTTTTCAAGTTAAGACTAAATCTCCCGCACATGTCAAACTCACAGAACAACCCCTTAGTCGGCGTCATTATGGGCAGCCAATCGGATTGGGAAACGATGCAGCACGCCGCCACGCAATTGACCGAGCTGGAAATTCCCTGCGAGGTGCGGATCATTTCCGCCCATCGCACCCCGGACCTGCTCTTCGAATGGGCTTCTGCGGCGGCTGGGCGCGGCTTGGAGGTGATCATCGCGGCGGCTGGCGGCGCCGCTCACCTCGCGGGAGTAACTGCGGCCAAGACCTGCCTGCCGGTCCTCGGCGTGCCCATGGAGTCCAAATCCTTGCACGGCATGGACTCGTTGCTGTCCATGGTGCAAATGCCCGCCGGCGTGCCGGTGGGAACGCTGGCCATCGGCAAACCGGGCGCCATCAATGCCGCCTTGCTGGCCGCGGCCATTCTCGGCAACAAACACCCGGCGATCCGTCGGGCCTACGAAAATTTCCGCCAAAAGCAGACCGAAAAGGGCCTGGCCAATCGCGAAGTCAAATAATCAACGGACCAGTCCCAGTTCCGCCGCCATCGTTTTTTCACCCTTCAGTTCGTTGACGGACGCAGCAACTTTTGCCTTGGTGAATTCATTCAACTCCAGCCCTTGCACGATGCTGAGGCCCTTCCCATCGCTGCGCACGGGGAAAGAGCAAATCAGCCCTTCCTCAATTCCATAGCTGCCATCGGAACGGACGCAGACGCTATGCCAGTCGCCGGGGGACGTGGGAGTAACAACTGATTTGACGCTGTCGAGGGCGGCATTGGCGGCGCTGGCGGCGCTGCCGGCTTTGCGCGCGTTGAGCACGGACGTGCCGCGCTGCGAAACAGTCGCGACAAATTCCGTCTTGAACCAGTTTTCGTCCGGAATCACCGCTGTGGCAGGCTTGCCGTTGATTTTGGCGTGATAGAAATCCGGGAACATGGTCGGGCTATGATTGCCCCAAACGCCCAGGTTCGTGACGGCTGAAATATCCACCCCGGCCTTTTTGGCCAATTGCGCTTTGGCGCGGTTTTCGTCCAGCCGGGTCATGGCGAACCAGCGGTCATGCGGCACATCCGGCGCGCTGTTCATCGCGATGAGGCAATTAGTATTGCACGGGTTGCCAACAACGAGAACGCGAACATCTTTGGCGGCATTTTTTTGCAGGGCCTGGCCCTGGCCAGTGAAAATCTTGCCGTTGATGGCGAGCAGGTCTTTCCGTTCCATGCCGGGTTTGCGCGAGACGCTGCCGATGAGCAGCGCCCAGTTGACGTCGCGAAATCCTTCATTGAGGTCGGCGGTGGCGACGAGTTTTTGCAGGGATGGCGAAGCGCAATCTTCCAATTCCATGATCACTCCCTGCAAAGCGGGCAGGGCATCGGGAATATCAATGAGATGGATAATAACAGGCTGGTCGGGACCGAACAATTGTCCCGAGGCAATGCGAAATAAAATGGAATAACCAATGGCGCCGGCGGCGCCGGTGACAGCAACTCGAATCGGTGTTTTACTCATAAGTCCGGCAAATATTGCTATCGACCGTACCAGAAGCAAGAGTAATTGCGGCCCTTTTGTTTCGTCGCGGCAAAACAAGGATTTGTCATCGGACTCGAGGCCACGAGAAATGTCAGGGGTGTCCGATGGAGTCCGAAGACCGTCAGGTTCAACGCCAGCCATGCCATCGGCAGCACCGCCATCGGGCGCCGGCGCATCTCGAAAGCACAAGCCATAAGCCCCAGCAGCGCCGGAATGGTCGCGTCCCTGTTCTTGAGAAGAACGACCCATGCAAACGGGACACCGATCAACTTGTCTTTTGTGACCGTTTACTCCTTTAATCGCACCGATGGAGAGGCTCGGCTGGCCAACCTAATCCCCTCCGACAGCACGCATTACGAAACGACCTCTTCCGGAGGTGCGACTGGGAGCGGCACCGTGTTTGCCGTCAATACCGACGGCACGAGTTTTACGGTGCTCCACAGATTTAATGGGGTCGATGGGGCGGACTCGCAATCCAGCCTGCTCTTGTCCGGGAACACCCTCTACGGAACGACGGTCAGCGGTGGTTCGAACGACGCCGGCACGATTTTCGCGATTACTTTGCCTTCAATTCCGGCCATCGACGCAAGTTCGATGGCGGTGAGCGGCGGCCAGTTTCAGTTTGTGGTAAATGGCCTGACGCCTGGCGCCACGGTTTATGTCCAAGCCAGCAGCGATCTCTCTTCAACCGGCAATTGGTTCCCCGTCGCCACCAATGTTGTGACCGCAACCAACCTGACCATCAGCGGCCTCAGCGTGACCAACGGCAATTCCCGTTTCTTCCGCGTCCTGGAAACTTCTGGGGGGAATTGAAGCCACAGATGAACCCTGATCAGCACAGATCGGAAAGAGCTGCCGCAGAAGCAGTGTTCTCAGATAAATCTGTGTTCGTCTGTGCCAATCTGTGGCTTCTTTTTCCGAAGAACATTCAACCCTTGCAGGGTTGTGATTTTTCTTCTTTCTCGCCCAGGGTGGCTCGTGCCTCGCAGCCCTGGGCTGAAAGTTTCAATCCCGTTGGGATTGACAGACAATCGAACCAATGAGAACCACCGGCGGCAGATGCCAGAATGAGGGCGAAATGAAATGCATCAATCCAGGTACGGGAAGGCTTTAGAGGCTTTACTCGGGGGGTTGACCATCGGAACGGTGACAGGTTACAGTGCGGCTACATGAGCCAGCCCACTCGCGTCTCTTTTGCTTTCCTTTTCCTCGTCCTGGTATTGACAGGATGGCTTCACCTCGGCGCGCTGTTGCTTTCGGTTTTGTTTTGCTATTTTATCATCACAAAGCTGAATTTCCTGAAGCCGCGGGCGAAATGGCTGGCGGTGGCCATCTTCCTGGCGCTCCTGGCCGGGATGGCTTACGCGCTCGCCTATTTTATCCAAGCCACGGTTCGGGCCTTGCCCAACATCGCGGACCGGGCGGTGCCCGCCATCATCCAATGGGCCACTGACCATCAAATTCAACTGCCGTTCACCAACCTGGACAGCTTGAAGGAACAGGCTTTTGCCTTCGCGCGCAGCCAGGCGAGCAACCTGGGCAAGTTCGCCGATGTCGCGCGCGGCGCGACCGCGGAGTTTATTTATTTATTTGTTGGTTGCATTGTCGCCATTGGCTTGTATCTGAACCCGCGCCTGGAACCGGACCCGCCCGCCGGCCCCGGCCGCAATAACTTGTATTCGCTCTGCTGCGAAGAAATCAGCCGGCGTTTCGCCATGTTTAACCGCAGCTTTGCCATGGTGATGAACGCCCAGATCACCATCTCGTCGATCAACACCGTGCTCACGGGAATCTTCCTCGCGGCCATGGGTCTGCCGCACCTGGTCGTCGCTGTCGGATTGACTTTTCTTTGCGGCTTTCTGCCGGTGATCGGCAATCTCATCAGCAACACCCTGGTCGTGGCCCTGGGTTTCATGGTCTCGCCAGCCAAGGGATTGTGGGCGCTGGCATTCATGGTGCTGATTCACAAACTGGAGTATTTCCTGAACAGCAAGATCATTGGGGCGAAAATCCACACCTCCATTTGGCTGACCCTGCTGGCCTTGATGGTTGGCGAAAGACTCATGGGCATTACAGGCATGGTCCTCGCGCCGGTAGTGTTGCATTATATCCGGATGGAAGCCTCCCAAATCCCCGCCGAGTCATGCATCTCAGCAAGCTAACGCTCCAAACGAAAGAATGCGGCCCCTTGAGGAATGGGCAGGGTGAGGTTCAGATATTGGCCGTTCGTTGATGGCTCCAACGCGACCGGATCCCAAGCACTGTCCAGGAGGGAAGTATTGCTTTCCAGCGAAAAGTCTGCCGCCCAGAGCGGCCACGCGAGGGTGACTTCGCCGCTCTCGTAAGAAACCGACAAGGCCGGCAGATCGGAAGCGGAACTGTAAGCGGTCACTTGGTTCGTTGCGCCAAAGCCCGACCAGTTTACCACCACCTCAGCCGAACCCGGAGAAAGTAACTCCCACCGGAGCGGATTGGCGGTGGATACGACTGCGGCGTCGGAGGAGGCCGCCGTGAGGGCATTAGTCCCGACGTAGCGCAGCGAGCTTGTTCCGTCGCTGTAGAGCGCCACGATTTGGATGGCTATCTCCGAGCCCACCGGCAAGGTGGGATTCCAAGGCAGAAGGCCGATCCCGGTGAGGGATGCCCCCGGCGGGCCTTGTGAGACTAGCAACTGTCCCGATACTTGGATGAGTTGATTAGAAGCGTTTTTGTAACAGGCATAGAGCACGACATCCCCGACCAGGCCATTGTTGACTGTGACGGTAACTTGGGCGTCGTTAGCGCCCTGGGCCATCCAGTTGACGCCGTTGCCGCTAATTCCGTTGGTTCCATAAACCACGGCAAACCAGGCTACGTTGCCGACGGGCGGCTCGTTGCTCGGGAAGTTCAGATGGAAGGAGTAAACATTCGGGCTGCCGCCCATGGGCTTGGGTTTGCCCGCCGGTTCTTCCTCATCCTCGATCGCTTCTATGGCCCCGTAGAGAAGAACGCTGGCGGCCGCGCCATTGATCGCATCCTTGACGTCCTGACCCAAGAGCGGTGGGAGGGGGAACGGCCCGAATTGTATCTCGCTCTGTGGCACCAAGGTGTTTTGATCCAAGGCGTCGATTACATGTTCGGCGATGGTGGTGGACACGGTTTCATCGCCCGTCGCGTCAAAGGGCCACAGCGGTCCACTGTGGCACAGAAAGAGGTTGCTCGTCATGTCGCAGATGTTCAGCGCCAGTGGCGCCGGGGGCACGTTGGCTGCCATGCTGTCCAGGTCCACGACGCCATCCGAGCCCCGTGGGATTACCGCCCCGCCCGCCCCAGGGTAGATCAAGTCCATGACCTGGTATGCCATGGGCTCTTCGTCTGTGTTCGTTGGCGGACAGCCCGCGATGGCGGCTCGGATCAGGTGGAACTGGGCCGCTGGATCCGGATACCAGTTTCCTGACGGCGAAGGGTCGTTGAGTTCCTGGATCTGTTCCCCGAAGGGATCGAACTTGGCCAAGGCCTCCGGCAGGTACGCTCCGCCGACCAGGCCCACCAAGGCGCCCAGCGGGCTCCCTTCCACCAGCAGGTTCGTGTGGTTAAAATCCGCGCCATTGGTGATCCCATCCAGCGCTTTGAGGTAGTAGAGCAGGCGCGAGCCGTTGTGCGGCGAGCCAATGGTGACCACACGGTGGAAACGCCCTCGGTAGAAGTTATCCTCGTTCCGGAACGGGGCGGTGATTTTCCCGTTGGGGTTTTTGCTGGAGAGCATGCGGGCTATTACCCCGCCCTGGCCATGCCCCACTACGTCGTAGCAGGTCATGGCCCAATTGTTCAGGATCGTTTCTTTGGCCTCTGCCATGGCGTTGTTCGCCATCACGGCACAGTCCCCCAGACTCTCGGCCGTATTCTCATAGACGGGCACGGTCATGCAGGCGGCGTAGGGTGGGAGGGCGTCTTGCCCGTAGCGGATTGTTACCACGAAGTTGCCGGGATCGCCCTCCGTCGTCATCGGGCGCGAGTTGCCCAGGACCTTCGTGAATCCCGGGTCCCAGTCCCCATCGCTACCCGCATCGTGCAGCAGGAAGATGGGAGGCTTCCGGATATGAAGCGGACTCCAACCCGCCAGCACCTCCGCTGCTTCGTCGGTGACTTCCAACCCTTCCACGAGTTCCCCTTCGTCCAGATCCACGTCATCGCCGCGAATTGGGCCCAGCAGCACAAAGGCGTTCGTCTTCGTGGCTGAGAGGGTGAAATTAGTCGTCTCCTCCCAGGAGTTCGACGTGAGATCAAGGATATTCACCTCGAGCGGGCTGTACAGTTCTCCGTCATTGATGGTGCTGGCGGCGAAGGTGAAGGCGCGCCCCTCGGGATAGGCCGCCAGGTTGCTGGCTGTGGCCGACACCTCCACCAGGAGCGGCGTGATATCGTCGGCCACCAGTCCCCCGTCGATGATGGGCTGCGCCGCCAGAGTGCTTACATCAGTCACTGGTACTAGCTGGAACTTTATTTCCTCCAGGCCACTGGGCAGGCTTTCCTGGGTAAAGCCGTCCGCCTGTATGCGGTGCAAGGTGATGGTTACGGGCACCGGCGCCACGGTGGCGACGGCCTGGACCGCGTCCACGACCAGCGAGGGGTCGCTCGCCAGGCCGAGCGTCAGGTTGATGACGCTTTCGGTCTCGGATTGGTTGGTCGTGGTCGTGTTGATGGTCAGCGTCAGGGATTCCCCTGCCTGCAAGGTGGGGAGGTCCATCCCCAGCATGATGTCTGGCGTCACATCCTCCCCTCCCAGGAGGTATTGGTTGGTCCAACCGCTCTCCTCAAAGCTGCCCGTCAGCGTATAGTCCATCTCGTTGGTTTCGTTGTTGACCACTTCCAGGTAGAAGGTTGCGGTCTGGTTGGTTGTCACCGCGTTGGTCAAGATCTGCGGGGTGGCGGGTGCCATTTGG
The DNA here is from genome assembly GCA_052139695.1 of Limisphaerales bacterium. Lineage (GTDB taxonomy): Bacteria > Verrucomicrobiota > Verrucomicrobiia > Limisphaerales > Palsa-1400 > PLGF01. The sequence goes on along the minus strand of JBKQWF010000006.1, from coordinate 6,361 downwards.
TAAATGCCCGCTCCCACATAGCCCGCATCTTGCGCGCGTTTGAGCAGCAGATCGCCCTTCGGGGCGATCATCACCGTCGGGCTTGTCGCCAGTTGGCTCGTCACCTTGCCTATGCCGCCGAACCCCATCGCTATGGCCGAGAAGTCCACCGTCCCCCAGTTGGAGGCCGAAAAAACGTTGGTCAACTGGAGTTCGCCCAGCGGAGTCAGTTCCATATTGATCGGAGGTACGCTGGCCGAGACTGGGATCACTTCTCCTGTTCCTGCAAAGAGCATTTCCCCTCCTATGCTGACGTTGGAGATGCTCTCTGAGTCGTTGTCCAGCACAGTTGTCACCACCGTGATGGTGTCTCCAATGTGGCATAGCCTGGGCAGGGGCGCGATCTCTGCCTCCAGGCCTATTTGCAAGCTAAAGACGTTGCCGTGGTTGTGCCCGCCGCCCACCGCGGCCGCGCCGTAGAGGGTGTTGCCGGCCAGGCACAGATGGTCCGGCACCGCCCCGTCAATGGCGCCGCCCGCCTTGTTAAACACCGTGCCGAAGGCGTGCAGGCACGAAAAGGCCGAGCCATCGACGGCCAGGGCAAAGAGCGAGCCTCCGGAGGTGTAGCCGGCTCCAATGAACGGGAACTCCGCGACCACAGCCGTGCCGTACAGGATCTGCGCGTTGTCGGATAGCACCATCGGCGTGGTCACCTTGGCCTGGCTGAGCTGGCTCTGCGCGTTATTGGGGGAGAAGGAAAAAAAGGCATTGAAGTCCGTCCCGTCGGTGTTGATGGAGAAAGCCGTCCCAAGTCCATTTTTCCCGCCCGCGTAGGTTGCCCCATAGAGAATCCCATCCTCCGAGAGCACCAATCCCGCCACCGGTGAATTGCCGTCCTCGCCGTCCTCCGAGAAGCTGTGCAGGATGTGGAAGGCTCCGCTGGCTACATCTACCGCGAAAACGGTGCCGTTCGTCTCGCTTCCTCCCGACATGGTGGTCCCGCAGAGGGTCGTTCCATCCTCGGAAAGAGCCAGGCTGCAGGCCGGGTTGGCGCCGTCGGTCAGGTCCCATTGGAATTCGCCATCTTCATTCGTGGTGGCGTTGGATTGGAAGATATGGAAGGCGGTAAAGTCAGAACCGTCAGTGCCCATGCAAAACAATGCGCCCGCGTGGGCGCCTCCGGTATAGGTTGTCCCAAAGATGGCGTCTCCCACCACCAGGAGGTTGCCGACCGGGTTGACTCCCTCCTTTGGCTGAAAATTGTGCAGCGTTCTAAAGTCCGTCCCGTCGGTATGCACCGAGAAAATCGTGCCGCCGTCGGCGCTCCCGCCATAGTAGGTCGTCCCGTAGAGCACGTCTCCGTCTATCACCAGGCCGAACTTCGGGTAGATGCCACCGGCATGCACGGGAGCTCCCGCGAAGTCGTAAACGTCCGTGCATTGATCGGCATTGGTGTCTAGCGGGTCAATCGAAAAGACCGTGCCTTGCCCGTATTCGCCTCCCGCCGAAGTGAGCCCGTAGAGTAACCCGTCTGGCGACACCACCACGCCCGAGCTGGGCCAAGCCCCGTCGCTGTTGTCGGTATTGGCCGCTCCCAGCTTGGGGAAGCTGTAAAGCAGGGTGAGATTACCCCCCAGACTCGTTCCTCGGCTTTGTCCCTCCACTCGTATGGCCAGGAGAAGGGCCAGGATAATTATCACGGTGTGGAACTTCCTGACGGTTTGCTTCCCGTGTGTGCCGGGAAGCAGATGAGCGGCCACGGACAGGTTTTTCATGATTCCATGCCTTTCCTCAGTCGTTGGTGATAGGCCATCTTCCAGAACCCAAATCCCAAATGTACACCCGCTAAAACCAAAGGCCGGTTTGCCAAGGGTCAAAACACCAAGCTTGCGTTTGACTCGAATTATGGGCCAAATGCCAATAGAGCCAATTATGAAAGATCCGTCAATTCATTAATTATTTTGATGAACAGTTCGTAGTTTCCCTGAACCAGAAAGTGAGGAACACTCATATCAATTCCTCTGATTGACGGTGACGGGAAGACAGGATCCCAGGCGGTATTATGCGGTGCTCGGCGGTTACTGGAAGGGCTCGTTGCCGGCCCCGGCGGCGGTCAGCGGGTTGCCAGTGCTGCCGAACAGGCGGAAGAATGTGCCGCCCGTTTCTCCGACTGGAATGGAGATGGTGTTGTGGGCGTAATCCACTCCGGGAACGGGAACCCAGGCGGGGTTGGCGAGATCCGTTGTGCTGTATAAGGTGTAGCCGTTGAACGCCGTGTCCCAGGAAAAGACAACGTTGCCACCGCTGACAGCGCCGTTGATGACCGGCACGGCCAGCGGAATCCCGTAGGCGCTTACGCCGCCTAGCGCCATCATTTGAGCGTCGCTGGCTTTGCCGCTGCTGACCTGGATGCTCTTGACATAAACCGACAGGGTGTTGTCATCGCCGGTGGTGCCGCCATCATTATCGGCGAACAAAAGGACGTTCGTTTGCCAGGCGCGGCGCGGAGCATCCAAGCCGTTGGCGGAACTCACCCAGTCCTGCGCCTTCACGCCATCGACCCACTTGGTGATGAGGTTCTTGGAGAGGTCGGCGGCGAGGCCAATCCGGTGCCAGCCGTAGCCGACCGGGCCGTTGTTCATGGTGTAACCGCCGCTGCCCTGGCCAATATCGCCGTTTTGCAGGAACATGCTGCCGTCGGTGCCCTCAGGCATGTTGGTATTCTGGCATTCAAACAAAGTCATCGTCCCGCTGTTGGTCGTGGGGATGAACATGTCAAGAATTATAGTGTACTGATTGGCCAGCGTGCCCCCGCCATTTGGGGCGATCTCCGGCGTCATAATGAAGCCGTAGCTGGAGAGAATCGGCGAGTTGTCCGGGAAACCGGGGCGATACATGACGGTGGCATCCACGCCATTAATCGGGGGGATGCCGAAGCTGCTGCACGTCCCGAAGGGACACGCGTTGGCAGTTTCGCCGTTCGCCGCGTTGAAGTATTGCAAGTCCGCCCCGACCGTCGCGGTCAGGTTGCTCCAGTTAAAATCCCACTGGCCGGTCACACTGGTCGCGGGCACGGTCCGCGGGATCTTGCCCGCGGAAGGCCCGCCCAAAAGGACCATCGCCGCATCGGGCATTTTGCCGGCGCGGACTTGAATGCTGCTGACATAGACGGAGAGGGTGTTGTCGTCGCCAGTCGTGCCGCCATCGTTGTCGGCAAACAACAAGACATTTTGCTGCCAGGCGCGCCGGGCGGCGTCCAAACCGTTGGCGGAGCTGACCCAATCCTGGGCCTTCACGCCATCGACCCACTTGGTAATGAGGTTTTGGGACAGATCGACGGCAAAGGCCAGGCGATGCCAGCCGTGGGCGACTGGGCCGTGGTTCATGGTGTAGCCGCCGCTCCCTTGCCCCATGTCGCCATTTTGCAGGAAGAGGCTGCCGTCGGTGCCTTCGGGCATGTTGGTGTTCTGGCATTGGAAGAAAGTCATGACGCCGGAGTTGGTGGTCGTGATGAACAAGTCGTAAATAATGGTATATTGGTTCACCTTTGCCCCGCCGCCATTGGGGGCGATTCCCGGTGCCATCACGAAGCCATAGCTGGAGAGAATCGGGGAGTTGTCCGGAAAACCGGGCCGATACATCACGGTGGCGTCTTGCCCGTTGAGGAGAGGAATGCCAAAACTGCTGCAGGTGCCAAAGGGGCAGGCGTTGGAGGTCTCTCCGTTGGAGGCGTTGAAATACTTCAAGTCAGTGCCGACGGTTGCCTGGAGATTGCTGTTGAAATCCCATTGTCCGGTGACCGGGGGCACGGTCACGCCGGAAAGGACAATCGTGAAGGACCAGTTGTTCGTAAAATTTTTGGCCGGGGAAGCATTGTCGCTATAAACCAACTCGACGTCGTTCGTAACGGTCGTGCGGGAAGCATTAGGGTAATAAGTCACGGTGGTGACACCGTTAGTCTTGACGATGGAGTTGGGAGTCACTGGCGCGCCATTCAAGGAGAGCTTGATCGAGCCGGAAGCGACCTGGAGCTGGTCGTCGCTCAACAGGACGACGATGGGCGCCGCCGAAGGGAAGCCGGCCCCGCCAGGGACCGGGCTGACTTCCTCCACATAAGGTTCCCGCGGGATGCTGCTCTCGCGATAAGCGGAAATGGCGCCGGAAGGGTCGTTGATCAAAATGGCGTCGCCCGTGGCCGGATCCACATAATACCAGGCCAAATCCGCTTCCGCGGTTCCTCCGGCGGCCGGGGCGGGCGCCCAATGGATGAGGCGGAACGGATAAACCCCAGAAACCGGCGCGATGAAAGAAAAGGTGTTTGTATTGGCGCCGACGGTAAAGTTTTGGGCCGTGCGGCCGTACTCTCCGACAACCGTGGCAAAGAAGTCATAAGGATTCGCGCCGCAAAGCAATTCGTAGCCATTGTCCGGCGGATTGTCCACGCGGTCTTCCCCCGCGGCCACGCCGAAAATGTAAGTGCCGGCCTGAAGCGGAAGGTAGGCCACGATATCGTCCGCGAAGTTATCAGGATTTTGGGTGCCGTCGCTGTCCGCGCCGGGGATTCCGGGAAATCCGTAGGAGACAAAATTGGGCAGGTTATTGGCAAACCCAGCCGGACTGACGGTGCTAAAGGCGACCGTGCCGCTGTTGCCTTCGTATTGATCGACGAAAAAGATGTCGTTCGTCACATAACCTGTGCCGCTCAAAGTGGCTTCGTTGGAATAGGCCACGCCGGCGGAATTCAGAAGCGTGCCATCCAACAGTTGCTGGGCCTGGACGAAGTTGCCGACGATCGAGTTCGTGCTCGGGCCCTGCGCGACGCGATAAATGAAGCCCGGCGTGGTGGCAGTTCCCGTCGGGCCGGCGGCCGAGACAGGAAGGGCGACATACGGCCCAACGTCGAACGCGTACTGGACTTGCAGACTGGCGCCCGCGGAATCCTGATACGCCAGCAGCACTGAATTCGCAGACATGGCTGGAAGCAACGAAGCCACTTGATAGCTGACGGTGGTGGTGGGAGCCGAGTAAGTTACGGTGGGGGTAACGTTCGCGCCGTTAAGCTTCAGAACAATCGTATTGGTGTTGACGGTGGTCGTTCCGTCGTTCAGCACAATTTGGATCAGCGGCTCCGGGGGAATGGTGGAAAGGCCAGGGTTGGCCAAGTTGTTTAACGGCGCTTCAGATACGACCCACGGGACAGATGGCGGCCCCGTCGGAATGCCGGTAGCCGCCGGCGCGCCCAAAACGGAAAGCAAGCCGTCCGCCAGCTTGACATCGTTAAACTGGAGGCTGGCAAGGTATCCGGCCTCGGTATCCATATTGGTATCGTCAAACATAAAAATATTCGCGGCGATGGAAAAACTCCCGTCCAGCGTGGAGGGCGAGCCCTCCTCCAGCACGTTGGTGCCGTCGATAAAAATGGAAAGCCCGGAAGAATTGTTGGTCATGTCCACCCCGATGGCGAGGCGATGCCAGGCGTTGGGTGTCAAATGGCCGCCGGTTCCACCAGAATATCCCACCGCCCCGCTCGAGGTGACGATAAACTCGCCGCCAAAACTGTTATAATCGGTGCCGAAGAGAGTGAAGGTTTTGCCTGCTGGAGGCAAATTGGTAAACAAAACGTCCATGATGACCGTATATTGATTGACGTTGCCGCCGCCGTCATTGGGCGCGGCCCCTACGGGAACGCTGTAACTGCCATTGGCACCCACGGCCGGCGGGAACATCATCACGTTGGTGGGCTGCCCGCCAATTGCCGGAATGCTAAAGGAGGTGGTCAATCCAAACTGCGTCCCGCTGACCGTAGCGGGATCCAGAGGTGACATCGCGGCGCCGATGGTGGCGTTGTAGTTGACGGCCTTAAAATCCCATTGGCCGGTAATCGTGGCGCTGGCGGAATGGGCCAGACCGACGCACAAGCACAATACAGAACAGACAATCGTTGCGTGGTTTCTCATAAGACAATCGAGCTAATACGAACCGCGCGAAACCTTAGCCAAGTCAACAGCCGTGTCAACTCAAATCGGCCAAATTGTCGCGCAGTGGGCGCACGACAAGACTTCCAGTCGAAAAGAGAGAGCGAAGGCATCGCGGCGGGGCGCGGCCCCCCCGGGGGGGGGGCACAGCGGCTCAATTTACCTCAATTGGGTTCAATTTGGTTGGGGATGGCCTGGACTTCCGGCATCTGGTTGAGCCAGGAGAGGAGGTTGTGGGCCAATTGGCGTTTTGGAGGCGCCGGTTCAGCTGCCGGCGGAGGGGCCAGCGGGAGGCGGACGATTCTGCCGTGGCGCGCCAGCGCGGCCCTCGAAAGCGTTGCCTCGTTTCCATGCGCGGCAACGATAGCAAGAATGAGTCGAGACTAAAATCCTACGGAAGGTTTTTG
>JBKQWF010000005.1:0-5064 GCA_052139695.1 Limisphaerales bacterium | reverse complement strand
TCGGGTGGCCCGGTCATGATTGGCCGGGACGGCACAGGCACGGCCTCCCACGGCAGCTTGTACGAAGACATCAGCATTTACAGCATGGCCCTTTCAGCCTCGCAGGTTTTGGCGCTTTATGACAGTGCGGTTACGGCAGAGGCTGCCAGCACAACGGCTGTCAGCTCCTCGGCCAACCCGGCGGCAGCGGGCAGCGCCGTGACCTTTACCGCCACGGTCAGCGGCAGCGGCGGGAGACCCACCGGAACGGTCGTCTTCTATGATGGAGCCAACGACCTGGGCAGCGGGACCTTGAACGGTTCAGGCCGGGCGACCTTGGGCGACAGTTCACTTTCGGTCAGCGGTTCGCCTCACTCCATTACGGCAGTTTACGGCGGGGACAGCAGCCATGCCGGCATCGCTTCCAACGCGCTCTCGCAGACGATCATCGACCTCAGCGCCAGCACAACGACGATCGTCTCATCGAAGAACCCGGCAGAGGGTCTTGTTTTGCAATGGGAATTAAACGAAAGCAGCGGAACGACGGCCTCGGACTCTTCCGGCAATGGCTACACCGGCACGATCGAAGGTAACCCGTTTCCAACTTGGATCACTGGGGTTGATGCGACGAACGTCATCTCATTCGAAAGCGCGGGCGGTTATGTTTCCACCACCGGCAACGTCTCACAAATGGGCAATGCCCAACGCGCCTCCATGAGCGGATGGGCCTACCTGGCCTCCACATCCGATACCTATGCTTTCGGTTTTACGAAGACGGCAGGTTACAGATTTGAACTTCTTTGGGATGACTCCATCCTTTACGGCGCGGTCGAGTCGGGAGGCAAGCCCAACTATCCCTTCTGTGCCGCCACGGCGACCGGCTGGCATTTTGTCGCGCTCACCTTTGACGGCACCAAAGCGGCTGCCCAAAACCGGGTGGCCATTTATTTGGACGGCGTAGCGCAACCTCTCACGCCTGCCGGGTATGGAAATCCCACCTCTCTGGATACCGCGGCCAATCTTTCCGATTTCTACCTGGCGGCCGATTTTGGGAACACCGCCGTCAGAGGGGGAGCAATGGCTGACGTCAGCCTCTATAGCGAAACGCTGACTCCAGCCCAAGTGGCAACGATTTACAACGCAGGTCCGCGATGAGGAATGGCACACCCAGCGGCGGCTTGGGTGTCTCGGGCAAGGTGGAGCGCGTCACGTCGGCCAGGGAACTGCCTGGATGACCTTAACGAGCCTCGCAACAATGAAATCACGCAGATACGGCAGAAAACCATCTACTCCGGCGGAAAACCATCGCCAAAATGTCAGTTATAATTAATGTCAGAGTAAGGCGCGGAGGCGCAACCAACCATTGACAACTAATGACAATTAGGGGAATTGTGTTTCTTATCGGACCTTTCCTAATTCCTACTTTGTCTGTGTTTTTTGTTCTGGAATGGTTGTCCAGCTTCCGAGATGCCTACCCGAAGGTATATTATTACCAAAAGACATACACACTAAAAATCCTAATGTAAATCCTATGATTAGACCAGCCGCCAAACCACTAAAATAGTCTTTCGTGTTCATTCTCCAAACCTTTCTTTGCCCCGCACCGACGTTCTATGGCTCCGTGGGTTGAGCCGTATCCTGTGGCAGGCAATGACCCTTGAAAAGAAAATTCATCGGCAAGCCGCGCAAAACCACGCAAGACCCGTTGTGCCTAGATCGCGTGAGCGGAGCACGGGTGTTGAGCATACCGGACTCCCCCCCAAACTACTTTTCGTTTCATCTGGAGGTCCAAGAGATGAATCCTCGCTGAAAAGTCAACGGGGGCAATGATTGTCGGTAAACTTTGCGTAGATGTGGCGCACCCAGTTCCTCAGGCCGCGCTCGCCCGCGGTGAACGGCAGAATTCGGTTGCGGCCATTGCGGCGGTGCGGCAGCCATTCGCGCACCGGCACGGAAAAGCCGGTCTTGGGGCGGTCCAACAAGGCGCTGGGAGGGGGCGAAAGAGGAGTTTGGGCCGCGTCACGCTTGGTTGGGCCTGACTTGCCACGGAAAAGCGGGGCCAGCGAACGGAGCAGTTGGACATCCACCAGCGGGACACGGATTTCCAACGAATGCGCCATGCTCGCCCAATCTGAGTCGCGCAGCAGCCGGTGACGCATGTACCAGGTCATTTCCAGCGCGGCAATTTTCAAATGAGGGGAGCGTATAGATTTGGCGGTTTCCGCGAGTCGCGCGACGGTCTGTAATTCGCTCCAGCCTTGGCGTGCCAAATCGGCATCCAGGATCTCTGGCAATTCCCACGGCATGAACATCCCGCGCCGCAACAGATACGCGCCGCCGTAATGGCCGCCGTATTCCAGCAGGCCGGCATATTTGGGCGAAGTGAAGCGCTTCAGCACGGGCCCGGACATAACGCGAAAGCCCCGGCCAAGCCATGCCGGGAGATGCACGGAGCCGAGCGCGGCGACGGCGCGGGGGATCTCGTGAAAACTGGAGTAACCGCCAAATAATTCATCGCCACCCAAACCGGAGAGCGCCACCTTCAGCCCGGCCTGGGCGGCTATTTTGCTGATGAAATAGGTATTGACACCATCGCTGGAGGGTTGATCCATCGCCTGGAGCAAATCGTCGAGGTCGTTTTCAAAATCGTGGCGCCTGACCCAGACCGTTTCATGCCGGGCGCCATAGTGTCTGGCCACCTGTTCTGCCAGAGGCGTTTCGTCGTTGATCGTGCCCTTGAATTCCTCAAAACCGAGGGTAATGGTGCGCAATTGCCCGCCGGCCTCCGTGGCCAGCGCGGCGATGGTCGTGCTATCGAGCCCCGAGGAAAGGAACACGCCAACCGGCACATCCGCCACGAGATGATGGCGGATGGAATCGCCAAGCGCCGAGCGCAGCCGATCTTTGTCCGCCAACTCCCGCATTGTCATTGCTTCCTCGGCTTTCGCCAGGAGGAGGGGAATGCTGCAAAAACAGCGAGTCCGTTTTTCGCCTGCCAATGTAATTGTTGAGCAATGCCCCGCGGGCAGCTCACGAATTCCCCGATATAACGTATAGGGTTCTGGAACATCTCCCCAGAGAAAGAAGCCGACATGCCCCGCCGGCTCTGGGGAGAGATCGACCCGCCCGCCAGCGATCAAGCCCTTCACTTGCGATGCGGCGCGAAATACTTTGCCATCGTCTGCCCAGTAAAGGGGCTTGATTCCAAACGGATCGCGCGCCAGGAAAAGGCTTTCTTTCGCGCCATCCCAGAGGGCGAAGGCATACATTCCTCTGAGCTTTTCCAGCATGGCCTCGCCTTCTTCCGCGTAAAGATGAAGCAGCACCTCGGTGTCGCTGGTGGAACGGAATTGATGGCCTTTCCCTTGCAAAGCCGAGCGCAATTCACGGTGATTGTAGATTTCGCCATTAAAGGCAATGGCAAGCCGCCGCTCAGGAAGCATCATGGGTTGCCGGCCGCCGGCAGACAGGTCAATTATAGAAAGGCGGCGGTGACCGAGGCCGGCGCGCTTCTTCGGGTCCAGCCATAGGCCCGCGCCATCCGGTCCGCGCGCCCCCATGGAATCGCGCATGGCGATCAATTCCGCTTCGTCCACGAGGGATCCTTCTTTGCTGTAAGCCAGGACTGAAACAATGGCACACATTTTTTCCGGGCAGATTCTCTTGGGCCGCCGTCCTTTGCCACCGCCTCAGGCATGATTTTGCCACGGCAAACCGGGGGGCCTTTTCTCAAGGCTTTGCGCCCCAAGAAAGCGATTGCCGCCGCGGAGCAGAGATCGGATGGCGCTGGTCTCCTTCTGGTCCATATCCGACTTGACAGTGACCGTGCTGGAAAAGGAAAAAGCCCGCAAACCGTCTGGAATGGAGAGAATGCCGGCGGCACGGTCCTTGCGGCCACCGATGGCAAAGGTGTCAGGCCTTCGCCGGCATTGGCGGTTGACATGAACGCACGAGACCAGTGGACTAAGCGCATCCACAATCCAAGCCGCCTCGGAAGCTTGGCCAAAGACACTGGCCTGCTGGCTATAAGGCGACTCTTGCACGTAGGTGATAGGCTCTTGGAGCGCGCTGAACCGGCGCACCGGGACGATTGGGCCGAACTGTTCGACCTGGGCAAGTTTGGCAGCGTTGGGAACGTCGGCCAGGACGGCCGGCTGATAGAGATTGCCAACGCGGCAAGGAGTCCCGCGGGCCGGCGCGTTGACCCATTTTGCGCCTAAGTTGACGGCATCTTCTTTGAGCTCTTCAAGCCGCTCGGTTTTGTCGGGCTCCGCCAGCGGCGTGATCCGCACTCCGTCCTCCCACGGCATGCCGATTCTCATCAATTTGACTTCCTCCACAAAGGCTTCCAGGAAGGGTTCATAAACTGAATCGTGGACAAAGTGCATCTTAAGTGCCGTGGAATTTTGGCCGTTAAAGGCCAGTGCGCCGTGCGCGCATTCCTTCGCCGCCAGAGAGATGTCGGCATCCGGACAGACGATGGCTACGTTTTTGGCCTCTGATCCCAGGATGCCGCGCAAGCAATGGGGCTTCGGGTGGAGGCGTGACATGGCGGCGGCCACTGCGCCCGAGTCGAGGCAGGCCAGCGCATCGATCTTCCCGGTGCTGACGACGGAAGTGATCAACTCCTCTCCATCTCCAAACAGAACTCCGACAACGTCCTTGGGGAAATGTCGGGCATACAGAGGAAGAATCAACTTATGGAGCAGGACGCCTAACTTAGGCGGCTTCATCAGAACCGAATTGCCGGTCAGGAGCGCCGGGATGAGCGCCGCGCAGCTTTCGAAGAGGGGATTGTTAAAAGGACCCATGCAAAGCACAGTTCCCAGCGGTACCGTTCGCGCTTTAGCGTAGAACCCGCCCGCCGTCACCGCCAGGGCGTCGGCTTGTAGAATAAAAGCCGAGGCGAGGTCGAGCGGAGGAGGTTTGAGAGGAAGGAGGAGTTGCCCGAGCGCGGATCCCGCGGCCGCAAGACGGCTGATTTGTTAAATCCGCAGGTACAGGAGAGAAAGCAGGAGCGATCTCTGGATCAAGGCCGGAGCCAGAGTCAGAGCAGTGCTTTGCGAAAGTCGAGGAGCCCTCAGC
>JBKQWF010000004.1:0-9842 GCA_052139695.1 Limisphaerales bacterium | reverse complement strand
TCGCCCATCAACGCCGACCGAATCGAGTTCACGTTGCCCGCCCTTCCAGGCGGTCGTTGTTACGGACTGGCCGTTCTCGTTCCGTTGCTCTCCACGCCGTGTTGCCACGACGCAGTTACGGTTCGATACCGCACGATTCTTCATCGCATGGAAGTGAACTTTCATCACTTTAACCGGACGCCATCACAGGCGCACGGACCGCGACCGTCTCGGTACCGTCTCGGTCGCTGTGGCGCGCGTCTCGCGCGGCACTTAGTTTAGGGGAAGCATCAGGCGAGACGCCCGCAGTCCCCATGACTAAAGGCAAAACTGGTCATTCAACCCTGGGGCTGCCGAGCCCTGCCTTCATTGCCCCGCGGGCACAAGGGGTTCTTCGTCGAAGCGCGCAATGAAGTGGGAGGGGAAATTGGTGGGCGGGGGACGGCTGATATTCTTTGTGTTGGCAATGGCCAGGCGGACAGATTCGTCCCACTGCTTTATGCCGGATTTCTTCTTAAAAACCGGACTGGAGATGCCGCCGTTCTTATCCACCGCGATTTCCACTTCGTCCACAAAGGTGTGGCCGTCCACATCCTTGGGACGGTCCCAGTTGAAGCGCAACGAACTTTCGATCAGGCCCTTGTAGAGCTGCACGGGGTCGGAACTGGATACAACGGTCTTGCCGCCCTCAAATTCAAAGGCGGGCAGTTCCGCCACTGGCGGCGCAACCGCGGGCGGGGCGACGAGGGTTGAAGCCGGGGGCGGGGCGAGGTCCTTCGGCGCTTCGGCTTTTGGAGCTTCGACCATTTTCGGGGCCTCTGTCTTGGTCACGTCCACTTTTGGCTTCTCGGGTTCCTTTGGTTTGACGACTTCCTTGGGCTTCTCTTTAACCATCTCGACGGCGATTTTCTTGATCTGCTTGCCTAGCAATCCTTCGCGGGCGGCGAAATAAAGCAATGCGCCCAGGATCAAGCCGTGAAACACCAGGGAAATGGCGAGATTGACCTTGGTGGAGTTGCGCTTTTTTCGCGCTTGGGTGGCGACTAACATATTAGTGGCAAGGCCTTACCCGCCTTGCGTAGCTAAACCCACTTTGGTGATGTCCAATTGTTGCAAGGCGTCGAGGACCTTGACCATATTCTGGTAGTCCACATCATCGGCCCCTTTGACGACAAATTTGGGATCAGGGTCCGAGGCCTTGATGCTTTGCAGCCGGCTTTTCAAGATGCCGTCCGCGATGAGTTCGTCGTTCAGGAACACCTTGCCAGTGCTATCGACCAGGATGCGGTTGATTTTGGGCTTGGGCGCATTGGGATTGGCCGCCGGGGGTTTGCCCGAGGGGAGGGTCATCTCCAGGCTGTTGAGCATTTGCGGCGTCGTAATGATGAAAATGACGAGTAGGACGAACACCAGGTCCAGCAAGGGAGTGATGTTCAACTCGTTCAACGTGCTGTGGCCGCGCTTGGATGTTTTCTTCAGGCTCATTTCTTGTCCGCGGTTTCGGTGGCCAAATCGACTTTGACCACGTTGGCTTGCTGGCAAACATCCAGAACGGCACGGATTTGGCGGTACTTGGTTTTGGCATCGCCGCGCACAATGACGCTCAGATCAGGGTCGTCCATGCGCAAGCCAATGAGTTTCTCCTGCAAGGCAGCCATCGGCACTTGCGCTTTATTAAGCCACATACTGCCATCGGCCTGCACCGTGATGTAATTGGATTTGCGCGGCGGGTCCTTCTGGTGCTTGGAAGCGGCAGGAAGGCTTAAATCCAGGTCGTTGACGATGGGAGTAGTGGTGATAATGAAAATCACCAATAGAACAAAAGCCAAGTCCAGCAATGGCGTGATGTTCAACTCCGTCAGCGTATGATGCGCCGTATGGGAGCACTTCTTCATGGCTCAACCTTGTGATCAGCCAATGGGAAGACCTTCCAGAACCGGCCCGCTAACTTTGCTTTGCTTCATGGCGCTGACAATGCGCGCGGCCAGTCTTTCATTGGAATCGCGCAGTTCTTCCGCGAGGGGGCGGTTGTCCACGTATAGATGCTCGACTTGGTTGGCGTAGCGGCTGGCAAAACCGTCCAATTCCTGGGTAATGGCGCGGATGGTCGTCACCATGAAATTGTAGCTGAACATCGCCGGGATAGCCACGAGCAGGCCGATGACCGTGCAGATCAACGCTCCCGCCACCCCGGGGGCCATGGCTGTCAAACTCGCCGAGCCGGCGCTAGCAATGCCGGCAAAGGTCTCCATCACGCCCCAAACCGTTCCGAGCAATCCAATGAACGGGCCGCCGGCCACCGCCGTGGAGAGGACGATCATTCCTTTTTCCAGCCCCATCGCTTCCGCCGCTGAAGCTTCTTCCATGACCACTTTGACCGCTTCGTAGGAGGCCATGTTGATTTTGGTCGTTCGCGAGCGAGCCAAAAAGTCGGTGTTCCCTGCGCCCACGGATGGGTCGCTCGGCACAACACGCCCGGCTTCCACCCGCACCGGGTTGTTCTTGAGATGGTATTCGACTTCGTCGGCCGCGCGAATGTAAAGCTGGTAGGCGGGAGCGCCGTCAAACTCCTGGCCGGCTCGTTTAATGTCCAGGGGGTCACGGGTGGAATTGTAGGCGGCAAAGAACTTCTTGGCGGCTTTTCGGGCAATGCCCAGCTGCCGGGCCTTCGTTATGATGATCGTCCAACTGAAGAGGGACAAAACCAGCAGGGCCGACATGGTGGCCTTGCCTTCAGGCGTCGCCTTATTAATCGCAAACTGCAACGCGCTGCTGGCCAAAAAAGGCGTCAAATGGAACGAAAGCACAATTGAATGCATCGCGCCCAGCCTAGCATATCAATTGTTACAATCAGTTGTCAGGCCAGAGACGATTGCGTGAATTCCCGGTTCCGCGGGCGCGGCCCAGCGCCCTATTTGACGCTGGACGGGTGGGCTTCGTAGCCTGGTTTTGGCTTTCCATTGTCGTCCAATTCGCCGCAAGCCCAAAGCAGTCCTCGCGTGACGAGGTCCAAATACGCCTCATTTTGCACGGTGATATTGGCATGTCCGAGGGTCGTGCCGAAGACACGCGCTTTGCCATAGGTGTTGATCCAGACGCAGGTCGTATCGGGAGTATTGGTGGGGTCGATGGTTTTGGCCAAGGGGACACAGTCGGGCCATAGCTTTGCCATGCGATACAATTCATCCGGAGCCGGGTCCTGCCACAGCGCTGGAAAGCCTTGCATAATGGGATGCTCGGGATGAAGGGTGCGGACCTCGAATTTTCGCGCCGCATCATGATAAAAGGAGCTGACTCCCAGCAACTTACGCCACTCATCGGTCGTGGAATGACGATAACTGTGGATGGCGCAATGAATCATGACCGCCGGCAGGCCATCGAAATGCGCTTTGGCAATGTGTTCAATGAAATCGACATTCGTAACGTCGCCAAAACACTCGTCATGGACAATGACGTCGTAGCCTTTGCTCCAATCTGGTTTGTCATAGATGCTCATGCGGTGGTTCCGAGTCCCCGCGCCTTCCAAGACGATGTCCCACGTAACGTTGGCGCGCGCGCTGATCCCTTCGGTTAGAAGCTTTTTCTGCGCGGCATAGTCATGGCAGCAGCCCCCAGCAATGAGCAGCGCATGAATCGGTTCCGCCGCGCAGAGCGAGAAGGCGGAGGACAGGAGGAGAAGATGGAAAACAACCCGTAATTTCAAAAGGGCACGCATGTCTGTTAGCCCATTCTGAACGCCCGGTGAATTGTAAGCAACCCGTTAATCAGGGGTTTTAGCTTTGGATTGGTCCGGGTTACAGGCGCCGTTCGGAGCCGCCACCGGGAGGATAAGGGTGAAGATGGCGCCGCAACCCGGGCCCTCGCTGTTCGCGGTCAAGGTGCCGCCCATTTCACGGGCCGCCAGCGCGCCGCTGTGCAGTCCAAAGCCATGACCGTCCTTTCGGGTCGTAAATCCGTGGTTGAAGATGCGGGTCAGGTTATCCTGGGGAATGCCAATGCCATTGTCTGTAACGGCAATGCACATCCTCTGGTCAAGAAGAGAAGTTTTGACGGTGATTCGCCTGTTTGCACAAGCAGAAGCCTCGCAGGCGTGCCGGGCATTGCTGATCAGGTTCACCAGAATTTGGAGGACTTTGTGCCTCTCAATCGTCACGGCTGGCCCCCCGCCATATTCGCGCACGACCTCGACCCGCTCGCGGGAAAGAGCAGCCGAATTCATGCGCAAAGCGTCTTCCACCATCTCCGTCACATGGACGGTTTCCATAACGCCAGAGACGCGGGCGTAGCTCTGTTGCATGGCTACGATTTCTTTGACGTGTTCGATGTTTTGCCGGACCGATTCAATTTCGGAGATGGCCTTTTGGCGCTCGTTGGCCAGGTGGTCGCACAGCATGCTTAAATAGCCGGGCAACTGCCGGCCTTTGGGATCGTTGGCCATGTAGGACGCCAGATCATGGGCGTGCTCCCGCAGGAGCGCAACGGCTTTGCCCAAAAAGACAACTTTGGACTGCTTCGCCTCCTCCAGCAGAAGGGTGGCTGAAACATTGACGCTGTTGAGCACGTTGCCGACGTTGTGCAGGACGCTGGTCGCCACTTCTGCCATGCCCGCCTGGCGCGACGCTTCCATGAGTTCTTTGTGAAGTTGTTCGACCTTGGCCTCCGCTTCCTTAAACGCCGTGATGTTCTTGGAGACGCCTAATGTGCCAATGATTTCACCGTGTTCGTTATAGAGCGGCATCTTGCTCGTCAAGGCCCAGGTGACCCGTCCGTCCGGCCACGTTTCCTTCTCTGTCTTGCCGATGATGGGCTGGCCGGTGCGGATGATTTCCTGCTCGTCGGCAAAGGCCAGGCGGGCGTGTTCTTCGCCGCAAAAATCAAAGTCTCGTTTCCCCATGAGTTGATCCGGGCTGGAGAGATTGAACAACGGCGCCATGGCCGCGCTGCATCGGAGAAAGCGCGATTCCCGGTCTTTAAAATAGATGGCATCCGTGGTGGAATTGAGCAAAGCCCGCAACAGGTTCCGCTCGCTGGCCAATTGCGCTTCCGCCCGTTTGCGCTCGGTAATGTCCAGGAGCAACCCTTGCGAGCCGATCACCGTGCCATCCGGGCCGATCAAAGGGCCTTTGATCGCATGCAGATACTGCTCTTTTCCATCAACGTCTGGATAGTATTCCTCGCTTTCGATGGGCTGGCCCGTCCGTATGATAAGTTCATGATGGCTCGCGCCCTCGAGGGCCAATTTCACCTCTCTTCGGTTTTCAGGATTCTCCGCATCTTCGGGTTTCCACTTGGCCGCCGCCACTTCCTGGGCCGTTTTGCCTAAATAATCTTCCGCCGCGGCTCTTTTGAGATGGCAAAACCATGAGTTGACGAAAATGAAACGGCCTTCCTTGTCCTTTTGGAAAACACCGATGGGCAACTGATCAATCAACAAGAAGTGCAGCGCGTTGGAATCCGGCTGTGGAGAAGCCTCTGGCGCGTTATCGCCCGGCAAGGCCCTCTCGCTTGGCCGTCGTTCGTTTATATCACGGGACATCAAATCAATATCGGCAAATTGGCCTGTCACCTAAAGGGGAGCGGGCGGAAAAACGGGTTGCCGGGAATGCCCACTGCGCAAAATCGAGCGTTCTTTTAGCAAAAATGAGTTGGCAATCTGGTCAACCCGTGGCAATAGTCCAACTGCTAGGGCAAATTATGTTGAATAAGAAAATATTGTATTGGGCGGCAGCCGTAGCTGCCGCGTGTGGAATCCCCTCCTCCGTTTTGGCCGGGGAAGCTGATATTAAAATTCCTGATCTCACTGGCGTAAAATTTGATGGTTTGGGCGGCGTCAGCGGGGCCACGTTGATGTACGTGGGGCTATTAGTCTGCCTGGTCGGGGCGGTCTTTGGCCTGTTTCAGTATCTTCAGACCAAGGCTCTGCCCGTGCATCAGAGCATGGGCCAGGTCTCGGAGGCGATTTGGGGGACCTGCAAGACTTACCTCTTCACCCAAGGAAAATTCCTCGCCATCCTCTGGGTGCTGATCGCCTGTTGCATGCTTTACTACTTCCGGGGATTGCAGGGCGAGTCCATCGGCAACGTGGTGCTCATCTTGCTCAGTTCTATTCTCGGCATCCTCGGCTCTTACGGCGTGGCCTGGTTTGGCATCCGCATCAACACCGTTTCTAATTCGCGCACCGCCTTTTCCGCCCTGAAAGGCAACCCGCTCAACACCCTCAGCATCCCGCTGCGGTCAGGAATGAGCGTCGGCTTGTTGCTGGTGGCGGTGGAACTGTTCTTCATGATTTGCATCCTCATGTTCCTTAAGGACCTGGCCGGACCCTGCTTCATCGGTTTCGCCATCGGCGAGTCCCTGGGAGCGTCCGTGCTGCGCATCTGCGGCGGTATCTTCACCAAGATTGCGGATATTGGGTCGGACCTGATGAAAATCGTGTTCAAACTGCCGGAAGACGACCCCAAGAATCCTGGCGTGATTGCTGACTGCACCGGGGATAACGCGGGCGACAGCGTCGGACCGACGGCGGACGGTTTTGAAACCTACGGAGTGACGGGCGTGGCGTTGATCGCCTTTCTCGCCCTGGCGATGGCCGACCCAAGCAACCAATTGACTTGCGCGACACTGATTATCTGGCTGTTCGTCATGCGCGCGTTGATGATTGTCACCTCTCTAGTGTCCTACTTTGCCAATGAAGTATTGAGCAAGGCGATGTTTGGCGGCAAAAAAGATTTCGATTTTGAGGCGCCCTTGACCCACCTTGTTTGGATGACTTCCGTCATCTCGATTATTATTACGTTCGCCGCAAGCAAGTTGCTTCTGGGGGATTTCAAGGACAGCGCCGGGGTCGCGCAGCCGAATTTGTGGATGATCTTGTCATTCATTATTAGTTGCGGCACGGTGGCGGGGGCGTTGATCCCGGAATTTACCAAAGTCTTCGTCAGTACGAATTCACGCCACGTCAAGGAAGTGACCAACTGTTCCAAACACGGCGGCGCTTCGCTGAACATCCTTTCCGGGTTCGTCGCTGGCAACTTTTCCGCGTTCTGGATGGGGCTTTGCATCATGGTGCTGATGGCGGCTTCTTATTATTTCTCGCAGAATCCAGCCTTGCAGGCGTTTCTGCCGGCGAAGTTCGCTTTTGCCGCGCCGATTTTTGCCTTCGGCTTGGTGGCCTTTGGCTTCCTGGGAATGGGGCCCGTGACCATCGCGGTGGATAGTTATGGCCCCGTCACGGACAACGCCCAATCGGTCTATGAACTGAGCCAGATCGAAGCGCGCAAAGACATTAAGGGCGAAATCAAGCGCGACTTCGGCTTCGACGCGGATTTTGAAAATGCCAAGTATCAACTCGAAAAGGGCGACGGCGCGGGGAACACCTTCAAGGCGACGGCCAAACCCGTGCTCATCGGCACGGCGGTGGTGGGGGCCACCACCATGGTGTTCGGCATCATCATGTTGTTGCAGAAAATGTATGAGGCCCAAGTGGCCTCAGGGGTGGCTGGTCCATTTAAGCCGGTCATTGATGCTTTGAGCATCGTGCAACCGGAAATTATTCTCGGCCTGATTATGGGCGGCGCGGTCATTTACTGGTTCACGGGCGCGTCCTGCCAGGCGGTCGTGACCGGCGCTTATAGCGCGGTAGTCTATATCAAGGAACACATGAACCTTTCGGCCACCACGGCATCGCAAAAGGACAGCAACGAAGTGGTCCGCATCTGCACCGTCTATGCCCAGAAGGGAATGTGGAACATCTTCATCGTTGTGTTCTGCTTCGCACTCGCGCTCCCGTTCTTCAACGCCTACTTTTTCATCGGCTACCTGATTGGCATCGCGTTCTTCGGACTGTTCCAAGCCATTTTCATGGCCAACGCCGGTGGCGCCTGGGACAACGCCAAGAAAATCGTCGAAGTGGACCTCCGCCAAAAAGGGACTGATCTCCATGCCGCGACCGTCGTGGGCGACACGGTGGGCGATCCGTTCAAGGACACCTCTTCGGTGGCGATGAACCCGGTGATTAAATTCACCACACTCTTCGGTTTGCTGGCGACAGAGATCGCGGTGACCATGAAGGACCAAAGCATCAAGACGGGCATTGGCGCCTTCTTTTTCGTCGTGGCGCTGTGCTTCGTCTATCGCTCCTTCTATTGCATGCGCATTCCAGAGGAAGCGAGTTCCCGCTAGGCTGAGGCCCAGGCAAGAAAAAAAGCTATCTCCCGCTCAGGAGCCAGAGTTATTCTGGCTCCTGATTTTTTTATGAACCAGAAGCGGATTGTATCATTGTTGCCCGCCTGCACGGAAATCGTCTGCGCTTTCGGCTGCGGTGGGCAGATCGTTGGACGGTCGCACGAGTGCGATTTCCCGCCGGAGGTGCAATCCGTTCCCGCCTGCACGGCTCCGCGTTGGGATATTGCCGGCAGCAGCGCCGCAATTGATTCGCGGATCAAATCGCTTTCACAGAACGCTTCCTCGATTTACGAGATCGACGCCGCTCTCCTGGCGCAGTTGCGTCCTGATCTGATTCTCACCCAGACGCAGTGCGATGTTTGCGCCGTCAGCCGGTCAGAACTGGAAAAGGCGCTGCCGCCGCCACCCGCGCCACAGCCGGAAATCCTCTCCATCGCCCCCGCCCGCCTGGCGGACGTGTGGGGAGGCATTCAAACCATTGCCGCGGCCCTCGGGGTGGCCGAAGACGGCCATGCCTTTCTCTGGCGCTTGAAGAACAGGGTCGTGGACATCATCCAACAGACCTGCATGGTCAAGCGCCGTCTCTCCGTCGTCTGCCTGGAATGGCTGGATCCATTGATGGCTTCGGGACACTGGATTCCGGAAATGGTGCAGTTGGCTGGCGGACGGAATCTTTTCGGCGAACCGGGCAAGGCCGCGCAACGTCTGGAATGGAAGGACCTTTTCGGCGCCGAACCGGATGTCGTGATGCTCATGCCGTGCGGTTTCAATCCGGCCCGCACGCGCAGCGAAGCGAAGATATTGGAGAGCCAGCCCGGCTGGAAGAATCTTCGCGCTGTCAAAACGAAAAACGTTTTTCTGGCGGACGGCAATGCCTATTTCAATCGCCCCGGCCCGCGCGTGGTAGAATCCCTGGAAATCCTGGCCGAAATCCTCCACCCCAAGCTGTTCTCCTTTGGGCATGAGGGCAAGGTTTGGGGAAAGTTTTGAATTGGCAGAATCATTGTCGAGGCCCAAAAAACCAAGGGCTAGGCAAGCAGGTGGTGGAACGGCTGGCTTCTCACGCACCACATTGCGACGCAACTGTACAAACGCGAAGGCAAGGCCGTCACCAATTTTCAACGCACCCTGCCGCCGCCGCAATCCGATCTCGCCGAGCAAACGCTGAAGCCCATCGGCGTCGCCCAATGGCAGGCCAAACTGGTCGAATCCCTGCCCAGGAATTTTGAAAGGCAGCCTGCCCACGGTGGCGGAAATCGAAGCGGAACTCGAAAACGCGCGCAGTAAATTAGAATCCGCGCCAAAGACGATGTGCTTTCAGTTGTCAAACGTTCGAAACACACCAACCTCGGGAGGAAACAGAGGTGGGGCTGAGCTGCCGTTCAGCCCCAATTTTGGCCTTTTTATTCGTCCTCCGTTCCCTCTGTTTGCTCCTGTAAGCCTTTTCCGTCCATGTCACACCTGCGATCCATCATCCTGGTTACGCTTGCGCCCTCCCGAAATCGCCTCGCGACGGCCGCCGCTACTAAGGCATCGCGAAACAATAACTTGAGCAATTATGGCGCAGGAGTTTTGGTCGCTGGCAAGGCGCTCGCGAGGCGCATATCCGCGCGGATCTGTAACGAGCGAGCAACGCCGCCAGCGGCCAAAAGACCAAGCCAGAATTGCTCAAGTTATTG
>JBKQWF010000003.1:0-16625 GCA_052139695.1 Limisphaerales bacterium | reverse complement strand
GTCTTACCCGCTAAAGTGGACGGACGTGAAGTATCATTGTCCGGGATATAAAGGAGTAGCGGCAGGGGAAGAGGGGGGCTTCCACGCAAGGCTTCGCCGATTTGTCCAGCTAATAGGTGCAAATAGCTTATTACAAGCTACTTACGCACTAAATCGCCGAAGCCTTGCGTGGAAGCCCCCCTCTTCCCCTGCCGCTACTCCTTTATATCCCGGACAATGATACTTCACGTCCGTCCACTTTAGCGGGTAAGACGGCAGTAACTTCGCCCACCAATAACGCGTGTTAGACCGGCCAATGACCCCGTCCAAGGAGGGATCGTAAGGGTTACAGTAATACGGATATCTGTTCTGGCGATCGTTCACATACATTTGCAGAGCCAATCCCATCTGGTGCAGGTGGTTCTTACAAGTCGTGGAATAGGCCTGGCTCTTGCCCTTGGCGAGCGTTGGCAAGAGGAGCGCGGCCAAAACCGCGACAATCGCAATCATGATGAGCAGTTCCACCAACGTGAACGCCTTCGAAAACCGCATTGGAAGCCTGTGGCTGAGTGTTTTCATATCGTCATGCTGTCCCATGACGATAGGACAGTAACTCAAGACCGTCAAGTTCTTTTTGGATCAGCCCTTTCTGCCGTGCGCATCTCGCTTTTTCGGTTTGCCGGTGTGGGCTGATTTCACTTTTTTTATTTTTCTGCCAAGACCCGAAGCCAGTTTGGCGGCATCGTCCAGGTCGTGCAGTCGTCCGACCGCGCGCTTGTTGACCAACAAATCGTCTAAACCGATAAACGGAAGTTCCAAGCCGTCCGCTTTGAGAATTCTCCGGCGGGCGTAGGCGGCGGTAAAATCAACGCCTTGGATCGAGGTCAGGATGTCAATGCGATAGGGTAGCCGGCCCAGTTGAATGGCGTATCCTGGCTTGGAGAAATCATCCGGGCCAAACAGATTTCCAAAGCCGAATTCCTTGAGCGATTGGTTTACGCGCCCCGAGTTTTCCGCATCCGTCGCCACCCATAGATCAAGGTCGGCGGTGAAGCGTGGAGAGCCGTGAAAGGTGACCGCGTGGCCGCCGACGATCAGAAATCTAACCGCATTTGAGTTTAACAATGCGATAAACTCGCGGAAGTCTTTGTTTTCCAGGAGCAACATAGGCCTTTATATACATGCGGCGCATCCCATCCAAGGCGCGCAGCCGTTCCTCCGGCGGGCGTGAGAGCCAATAGGCAACATCGTTGCCGTCTTCCTCCAGGCGGATTTTGCGGGCGACTTTGACCACGCCACAGTATTTCAAAGTCAAGCCGGGGACGCAACGGTTTTCAGAAGACACGAAGGACTTGCCTCTGCGCAAGGATGCGGCCAAGCTGAAAAGTGTAGAGAATGAAGCGTAAAATCATCGTGGTGGTATTGATCGTCGCGGCCGTGACGATTGCCCTTTCCATCCTGCTGGCCCCTCGTTCGCGGCAAATCCTCCTTACCGGGATTGTCACGACGGACCAGGTCATGGTCAGTTCGGAAATCCAAGGGCGGCTGCAGAAGGTCCTGGTGCGCGAAGGCGACACCGTGACCAATGGACAATTGCTGGCCCTCATCCAACCGCAACAGTGGGCGGCGGAAATGGCCTTTTACACTAATAGCGCCCGGCAATCCTCCGCCCAAGTCTTGCAAGCTGAGGCGGACCTGCAATACCAGCAGGAGCAAACCAGCAATCTTATTTGGCAAAGCGAAGCCAACCTGGCGGCCACGCGCGACCAGGTCACGCAGGCTGAAGCGGACCTGGACAACGCCACGCTCACTTTCAAACGCGAGGAAGGGCTTTATAAGCAGAACGTGGATTCAGCCAAAGATTATGACTTGGCCCGGACCAGTTTCGACGCAGCCCAAGCCCGGGTCGCTGGCTTGCGCAAGCAAACCGTGGCCGCGGAAGCAGCCGTGGCGCTGGCCAAAACGAGCGCCCAACAAGTGGCCGCGCGCCGCGCCGCTCTCTCCGCCAGCAAAGACCAGCATGCCGCGGCCGAAGCGCAGGCGGAAAAGGCCGGGGTGCAGTTGGGTTACACCGAAATTGTCGCGCCCACCAATGGCATCGTGGATGTCCGCGCCGCCTTGACCGGCGAGGTGGTCAATCCCGGCCAGGCCATCGTCACGCTGATTGATCCGGCGCAACTCTGGGTGCGAGCGGACGTGGAGGAGACCTACATCGACCGGATTCGTTTGGACGACAAATTCGCCGTCCGGCTTCCTTCCGGCGCGGAGCGGTCGGGTACGGTATTTTATCGGGGCGTCGATGCCGACTACGCCACACAGCGCGATGTCAGCCGGACCAAGCGTGACATCAAGACGTTCGAAATCCGGTTGCGCTGCCCCAATGACGACGGCGCGCTGGCGGTGGGCATGACGGCTTACGTGGACTTGACCCTGGGAAAACCATGACGGCCGCCGCGGTCGAAGTCGAAAACCTGACCAAACGGTTCGGCGATTTTTGTGCCGTGGACCGTTTGAATTTCTCGGTGGAGAACGGGGAGATTTTTGGATTGCTTGGCCCGAACGGCGCCGGCAAATCGACGCTGATTCGGATGTTGACCACGCTCGTGCTCCCCAGCGAAGGCACCGCGCGAATCCGCGGGTATGACGTGGTCAAGAATGCCAACGAAGTCCGCCAATCCATTGGCGTCATCCCCCAGGCCATGACTTCCGACCTGGACCTGACCGCGGAGGAGAATATGAGCATTTTCGCCAAGCTCTATGGCATTCCGCGGGAGAAACGGCGCCACACCATCGCCCAACTGCTGCGGGCGGTGGACCTGGAACAATGGGCCAACAAACCTGTCAAGATGTTTTCCGGCGGGATGCGGCGCCGCCTGGAAATCGCCCGCGGCCTCGTGCATGAGCCCAAACTCTTCTTCCTGGATGAACCCACGACCGGCCTGGACCCGGTCTCACGCGTGGCGGTTTGGGAAATGCTGGCGGCATTGAAACGCGAACGCGACCTGACCATTCTGGTGACGACCCATTACATGGATGAAGCGGATAAACTGTGCGACCGCATTGCCATCATCGATCACGGCAAGATGGCGGCGCTTGATTCGCCCTTGAAATTAAAGGCATCCATTCCAGGTAAAAATATCCTGGAAGCCGGCTTTTCCAGCGTGCCGCCAGGCTGGGAGCAAACGTTGCGGGCTTTGCCGGAGGTGGCCGAAGTCAAGGCGGAGGACACCATGTTCCGCATCTCCTCCAATAACGGCCCGCGCACGACAAGCGCGCTGCTGGAAGCGGTCCGCCAGGCTGGCCTCACGCTCACCTCGCTCTCCGTGCAGAGCACGACGCTGGACGATGTCTTTGTGCATTACACGGGGCATCAATTGCGCGACGCGCTGCAGTCTGCCAGCAAGTACAGCAGTTCGTTCATGTACGAACCCAAGCACTGATGAACCGCATCTGGGCCATCATTGAGCGCGATCTGCGGCGGTTTCGCAGCAGCCCCACGCTCATCATTGTCTCGATGGTCATGCCTTTGGTCCAGTTGGTGGTGCTCGGTTATGCCTTTGGCGGGAAGGTCAAACATTTGGAATTGGGCATCGTGGACCAGGACCACGGGCGCTCCGCCATCAAAATCCGCGAAATGGCCCAGGCGGTGGCGGTCAACGCCCAAACCTTTGACACCGTCAACTACGATGACGAGGCGGTGGCGCGCCAGGATTTGCGCAATGGCAAAATCAACGGGCTGCTGGAGATTCCCCCGAATTTTTCGCGCAAGAAGCTGGCGGGAGACAATCCCCGCGTCGCCTTGGTGGAAGACAACACCGATCAATTCGCGGCCTCGGCCCTGGAAGGCTCGCTCAACCAACTGCTCGTGCCCTTCAATCAGGCGCCAGTCCCAAGCCGCCTCACGGCCGATGCCTCTCTCGCCGTGGTCGAAGTTTATCCTTACGTGCCTTACATCCAATACCTGCTGCCCGGCACGATCGTGCTGGCGATTTTTGTTTCGGCCATGATCGGGGGCGGCATTATTTTTATTGATGACAAGGCCCGGGGATTGCACGAAGGCTATTTGGTCACGCCCATTCGAAAAGTGGAGCTGATCCTGGGCTTCAATCTGGCGGGAGCGGCCAAGGCCGTCTTGACCGGTTTGGTCCTGGTGACCGTGGGCTCCATCATCGCGGGTATCCCGGACCCGTTGAATCTGGGGCGCCTGGCGCGGATGATGTTGCTGGTGGTCATTACCGCCCTGGCCTTGATCAGCCTGATGTTTCTCCTGATGGTGCGGGTCAGCGATCCGCTTGTGCCGCGCGCCATTTTCGGCGTGCTGAATACGGTCCTGTTTTTTCCCAGCGGCGCGGTCTATCCGACGCAGGCGTTTCCCGCCTGGATGAAAGTCATTACGACGGTGGACCCTTTTACTTACGCGGTGCATGGCTTTAAGCAATTGATCTTAAAGAACACCGGCTTGGGAGCCATCACCGGCGACTTGGTGTATTTGATCGGATTCACCGTCATCTCTATGGCGGCGGCCACCTTCCTGTTTCGGCGCACTTTATAAAGACCATTACGGTGGGGCGACGGGGGCAGATCAGCCCACTGGAATTTGGACATTCTTCGACGGCGAAAAAACTTTGAACGGAAATAATTCGACATTACAAGAGGAGTTTTCGGGAGGGGCGAGCGCCGCGCGCCCCATTATCGCGGGGCGTCGCGGCGCTTTTCGCGGCGCTCCGCCCTCCCGTCGCAAGAAAACATGACATGCCGAATTGCTTATGCGCGGGCATAGGGACTCCAAGTTCCTTCAGTTTAGGAAATCATCTCCGCGGAAGGCTCTGATCTTCTCGGCGAAGGCAAGGACACAGCGCCAACGTAAAACTGGTACCCCCGCCCGGAATTGAACCGGGATGGACGGTTTAGGAAACAGCGTAGCCTTCCTCATGGTGAGTATCAAGATGCCCTCGTAAACAAAGGGGATCTGAAAGTTGTAATGATTTCATTACACCCCATCTGATACCGCCATCTGATACTGTTTCCATGAAAACGAAAAACTCTGAGCCCGAGAGCCTCTGGACGAAGGCTCCAGTCGCCAACCTCGTCCGTTACGAACCGTCCGGCATTTATTTTGCGCGCGCCAAGGTGCGCGGCAAGCTGATCCGAAAATCGCTCGACACCAATGTTCTCTCCGTCGCCAAATTGCGGTTGTTGTAAGGCAGCCATTGCGGCAGAATGACACCGCATTCGTGGCGCAAAATGTTTAGTCCGTCGGCGAGCCCCTTGATCACCGGGTCCCAGCCTTGTGCAATCTGATTTACCTCCATTTTTAGGACATCGCTCCGCTTGCAGGAAGGCGCGGCTTTGGCGGAAAAGAGCGAAATGCTTTGGAGCACGTAATATGGATCAACATCGAACTCGGCGATGATGGGATAATCTTCGAGAGCTTTGAGCCACAGTTCCCGGATGCGAACGTCTTCCGGCCAGAAACGAGCGGCGAGCAGATCAAACACGGACAGCTTCACGCCGGTGCGGTTGAGTGTTTCAAAAATGGTGCAGACCGCTTCCGGTGTGGTGTTTTCGGTAAGAGTGACCATAGGAAACTCATAGTCGAGCACTGGTTTTATGTAGGTCGTCTTGATCTCGCGAATCTTGTGTTTCAGCTCCTTTTTTGCCTCGTCCGCTTCGGGGCGCAATTCCAGCATTTCGTCCATCCATTCATCGAACCCGTCGTCTTCGCCAAAAAGTCGGCTGAATGGAAAGGAGAGGTTGACGGCTTGCTGCGCCGATTTGCCATACCACTTTTGGCAGTTCTTGGCGCGATCGTGCCAGACGCAATCCTCCAAATCTTTGCCTGCAATCAGGCTGCCAATCTCGATGAAGTAGCGGTGACTGCCGACGCCGTAAAACGCCTGATAAAGCGAGGTCATGCGCTGTTGCCCATCCAGAATCAGATAGGACGGTTTGTGGCCGTTGAGTGGTTGGGCTCCGGCGATTTCCCTCGGCGCGAAAAAGGAATGGTTGGAGTTTTTTATTCGGAGCAGGCTGCCTGCCGGAAAATTTTGGCAGATGCTTTCGATCAATTCCTCGGTGGCGCGCGGGTCCCAGACGAAGTCGCGCTGGAAATCCGGCAACGCCATTTCCCGGTGATGGACACTGGCGAGCAGGAATTTCAGTTTCTCGGCGGTGGGGTGAAAGATTTTTTCAGCAATCGGTGCGCTCATATTTCTGGCTGGGTTGGCGGGTCATTTTTTGCGCCGCCGCCGGACGCGCGGGGCAAGGCTATACTGCTGTTTGCGGAAAGCATTAATTGCCACTCGAAGTATTCGTCTTGAATGAACACATGCGAGAACCAGGCTTGTTTCCAGCAAGGTGCGAGACGATGCGCAACTGCTTGCGCCCTGGCTTCAAGTTGCCAATCCGCGGTACCGAGACGGTCCCACAATACCAACCAGTCCTCGTCTCCGTGGCGGAAGTCCGGACCCGCGAGTTTCTGGCTCTTGTCGTGGACCTCTGAAAAAACCTTATCGAGCCAAACCTGATGCTCCTCCTCCAATGTCAGCCCGGGAAAGAGCATGGCGGGGACGAGAAAGGCTGTCTCCAAAACCTCTTTGCGGCTCATCTTTGCGTCATTCTCCCGTATGAACGGAGTGACCATTAGCGTCGGGTTTATAGGCGTGGCCCACTCTTCCCAAAACGCTTCGTCTAGCCAGGCTTTGCGATGGCGTGCGGTTTCCTCGGAGGTGATGCCCTCAATCGTGACGACCTCCGCAGGAGGAAAGGTGCTGGCCAGTGCGGGGTCACCGGCGATGGGTGGGCCGTCGATGATGGAATTAAGCGCAGCGACGAAAAGCGCTTTCGCGCTTTCTGGCACCTCGTCGGGCGAGTTCCACGCTGAGAGCCAGGTGCGACATTCCGCAGGCAGGCGGCTGGCGACGAATTTGTACCAACCGTCGCGGTCTACCGAGTTTTGCTTTACGGACCCATACGATTACTTTGCGGATGGGGTTGTTGTACTCCGGAAAGCCGATGACCGCTTTAAATCCTTCGATGATCTCAATAAAGCCGGGGTGAAGATCGCCGTGGGAAAGGGTTTTGCTAGTGAAACAGTGGCGCGCGGTAGATTGCCAAACGCCGAAATCATTCCGGTCCAAATGGGCACCGACATGCTTCAACTATTCAACGAGGTCGCGGCTGGTCGTGTGGACGCAACACTTTCTGAGGGTCCCAGCGCTCAGCGATACATCAAAGAACACCCCGATGTTGTAAAATCCATTAACCTTGACAATCCAGCGGCGTGGATTCCTGGAGCCTTTGCCCTTCGACCAGATGACCCAGAAGGTGCCAGGGTTTTTTCTGTTTCCCTTGCCTTTCTCCGAGCGACGGGTGAAACCGATGCCCTACGAAAGAAATGGGGGCTTCCGCTGAATGATGGAAGCGGCATAAAAACAAAACCTAACTGATTGTGTCTTACGATTGGAATTTTGATCGCATAATCCCGTATGCCGGAGCACTAGCGCGCGGTGCGGTGGTGACTATTGAGTTGACCGTCGTTTCGATTTTATTTGGTGGAGTCGCCGGTTTGTCACTTGGGGTAGTGATGGCCAGAATGAAGAAAGCGCGGTTGTTGGGTTTTCTCATCGACCTAATTCGATCAATTCCGCTCCTT
The DNA here is from genome assembly GCA_052139695.1 of Limisphaerales bacterium. Taxonomy (GTDB): domain Bacteria; phylum Verrucomicrobiota; class Verrucomicrobiia; order Limisphaerales; family Palsa-1400; genus PLGF01. Next base: position 8,992 of record JBKQWF010000003.1, on the reverse strand, counting down.
CCGTTGTTGCTATTTTTTTATTATTTGCTCACGCAACAGGTACTCGGCGTTTCCGTCAGTAGTTTTTGGGTTTCAACGATTGCTTTGGCGCTCAGCATGGCGGCGTTTACGGCAGATATAATTCGAGCGGCCGTAATCAGTGTCCCCAAGGAAGCCGTGGACGCTGCGCGCGCTCTTGGTTTCTCAGAGAGACAAATCGTCAAACACATTAAGATGGAATATGTCGTTAGACAGGCGACTCCCGGAATGGCTGTCTTAGTTATTGCAACCCTTAAGAATTCTTCTTTGGCTGCGGTTATCAACGTCGGAGAGGTTACTTACACTGCTCAGTCCATTCTGGCTGAAACCGCCCGATCCTTGGAGGTTTGGGTCGTCGTTGGAGTGATGTACATCATTCTCGTGCTGCCGACCACATACCTTTCCCGAAGGCTTGAGGCTTGGGCTCGCCGGGGGGAGAGACCCCTGATCGCCTAGATCGTCTCCCGTATGCAGCCAACGGCGAAAACCGGACCCCAAGAGGTCATAATTGAGGTCGATAGGCTCATCAAGGCTTACGGCAAACTGACGGTATTAGACGGCATAAGCTTTCGCCTGCTTTCCGGCGAGGCTCTTGGTGTACTCGGACCCAGCGGTTGCGGCAAATCTACGCTTCTGAAAGCGATTGATGCTCTCGAAACTTTTGATGCGGGTTCCATTAAATATTTTAATACAAGTGAAGTGGCAGTTGTTGATGGCATTTCAACCGTGACCCAAGCAGGAACGGAATCATCTGATCGTTCGGAAGTTTTTAGGAGCATTCGCCAAGATATTGGATTTGTGTTCCAAGGATTGAATCTTTGGGAGGAGCGGACCGTAATGGACAATTTGGTTCTGGCACCGACCGTTGTTCTAAATGAACCCATGGAAACTGCAAGGGACCGAGCTTCCGTTTTGTGCGACAAGTTTGCAATGGAATCCAAACGGGATGCCAGGGTCTGGGAGCTTTCAGGAGGCCAACGGCAGAGAGTTGCCATAATGCGCGCGCTGATGATGCGGCCTAAACTGATGCTCTTGGACGAAATCACATCAGCTTTGGACCCGATGCTGGTTCTGGATGTGATGGAGGCTATAAGGAATTTAAGGGCCGATGGAATGTCGTTCATTCTTGTGACCCATCACGTCGAGTTCGCCTGCTCGATATGTCATCGAATCATGTTTTTGCAGGACGGCAAGATTGTGCAGATCGGAACGCCGGATGAATTGCGATCACCACGAGCCGACAGTCGCGTCAGGAAGTTCTGCGAGATGATCCGGTCCACCTCCTAATTCAGAGTTCGTGTTTGACCACGGGAAGCACGGCTGGTTTCGAACGAAGCCGAAAGCACGCAGGTTTGAGGTGTAAGGTGAGCCCGCTTCGATGCCGCTTCGGATGCCTTGTCAGCCGAGATTCAAACTGTTATGGTCAAGGCTGGGCCGCGAGAATGCTCCCGTAGCTCAAATGGATAGAGCTACCGCCTCCTAAGCGGTAGATCCCGGTTCAATTCCGGGCGGGGGCACCATTCCACCACATGGAGAGTTCTCCGTGAGGTGAAACCACGGAATTACGCTGGAACCACGGGCTTTTTTGCAGTCGAGGAACAGGTTCGAGCCGAACACTTGTGAGGCCAGAGTCTTTTTCTCCTGTGGAGAACCCGAAAGAGCGATTTTACCCATATTCTGCGCGGTTTGTATCCAGTTTTTCATCGGTTCGAGCCATACATGAGAGGTATCCTCACAGGATTCGATTTGCTCCTGCAAAACCTTCTTCCTGGCCAAAAGTTCGGCCTTTTGTGAGGCGAACGTTTGGCGATCAATCAATTGCTCCAAATAGGCGTCAAGCAGGCGTTGCTGCTTGGCGGCAATGTGGCCGATTTCTGCCTGCCTCTCGGAAACGAAGGCGCGTGATGCGCCCCATATGTCCTTACGGTCTTTTTCGAGCATGGCGAGCATTCCCTCCGCCCAATCCGAGCGCAATGTGAATTGTGCAAGAAGCGCCGACAACTGCCGCTCAAGCTCTTCCTCCCGGACGAAAGGCTGGGAGCATTTCGTCAATTTGGATTTTTTGGTGCAGCGATAATAGGTGTGGCCTTTCTGGATTTCCGCCGTGATCATTCCTCCGCATTCGCCGCAACGGATAAGGCCGGTGAAGACCTTGGGCACGCGCTCGGCGGCAATATGGCGCGTCCTTTTTTCAAGCACCGCCTGCACTTTGTCGAAGAGGGTTTTGGAGATGATCGGCGGGTGCTTACCCTCATACAATTCGCCGCCATATTCAAAATGGCCGTAGTAGAACGGATTGCGCAACATGCGGCGGATGCGGTCATGGTGGACCTTCAACCCCCCTTTGCATCGGCTGTCCTGCTTTTTGGAGAGAACCCCATGCTCGGCCATGAAATTCTGCATGTAGTTGAGGGTGCGGTTTCCTTCGGCATACTCCTCGAAGGCGCGTTTCATGATGGGCGCAAGGGTGGGATCAATGACGATGGTTTTCGTTCCTTTGTCGTTCATGTAGCCGGCAGGGGCGCGGCTGGGATATATGCCCATGCGGGCCTTCTGCTGCAATCCGCGCGTCGTGTCGCACGAGAGCTTGTCGCTGTATTGTTTGGTCTGGACAAACTCATGTCGCCGCGAACCGCCCTTCGGTAACGCTTTGACCTACGGCTGTAGCCTCCGGCGGTCATTTTCTTGCCGTCTTCGGAATACCAGGTCGTTTTCGAAACGGTTTTGAGGCTCGGCTCAAAGGTATATGAAAAAATCGACAGTCCTTCTTTCCAGTAATACACCCGGCCAAAATATGTGGCATGAACCCATTTTTCCCAGAGTTTCGGGGTGTAGCGTTGCCCGTCAAGGGCCGTTGTCCATTGCAGGAGCCAAAGCACGTAAATTCCTTTTCGGTGATACTCGATTGTCCGGCGCATGATCGTTTCAATGGAAAGTGAACTGATCTGAACTTCAATGGCGACAGGAACACCGTTGAAGTATGCACTTACGTCGGGCCGGATACTGCCAAGCGGGCGCTCCAAAGCGGCGTCGCTGACGCCTGGTTGTCGCAAAAGGGCCTCGTAAATCTCTATTTTGCAAAGGCGGTGGGCTTCACTTTCACCCTCGGCGAATTTGCAGGCAATCGGATTGGCATGGGCGAAATGATTGACCTTGCGTCGACCGGTTTTGAGAATGACCTCCTCGTCGCATTCAAGGCAGGCAAACGGAGCGTTTGCTTTTGACTCAAAATATGCGGTGACGATTTGACCGTCCGATTTTCGCCGTGCGGAGAGCATAGGCAAGTAGCATCAATTGTACCACAGGGCGGCGGTTCTAAAAACACGGAGTTATTTCACTCTTGACTAAGTAGGAAAAAGGCGAAGAATCAGAACAGTTATGAAAATGCCGTCACCGCTGAAAACAAAGATCACGGTGATATTGATGGCATTGGCGTCAATTTCAGCCACGTTCGCTGGATCAGTGCCGAATTATGCGGTGGTGGATCTGGGGACGCTGGGGGGATCTGCTGGAAGTCAAGCTACCGCCATCAATAACAGCGGAAACGTAGTTGGAGGCTCCTATACAAGTGGTAATGTTGCCTATCACGCCTTTCTGTATTCGAATGGTTCGATGCACGATATTGGTACAGTGGCAAACGGAAGTTACACCTACGCTACAGGAATCAATGATAACAACCAAATAGTTGGTTGTGACGACATGAACAATCATGTATTCCTATACTCCAACGCTTCAATGCTGGATTTGGATGTTTGGGATGGTTCTTTCAGCGGAGCTACTGGAATCAATAACACCGGCCAAATTTGTGGTTGGGCGTATATCAGTAGCATCAATGATGAAGATGCAATATTGTACAAGAATGGAACGCTGCAAGATCTTGGCAATTTGGGTGAAGGTAGTACTGCCAACGCGATCAATGCAGGTGGCCACATAGTTGGTTCATCGCATCTCGATCCCAGCACTAATATTGTCGGGGCAATTCGTCATCCTTTTCTGTATGAGAACGATACAATGACAGATATTGAAACGTGGAGTGGTCAGTTTGGTGAGGCTTTTGCTATTAATAATAATGATCAAGTAGTAGGCACATCGACAAGTAACGGACCGAATGGTAATTTCCATGCCTTCCTATATTCCGGTGGTTCAATGCAGGATCTGGGTGTCGGTACCGCATATGGAATCAATGATAACGGTATCATTGTAGGTCAGAACGGCAATGGACATGCCTTCGTGTATGCAAATGGCACGATGACGGACTTGAATACCCTCACGGTTCCTATAATCTCCGGTTGGACGCTTCAAGAAGCGACTGCTATCAACGATACGGGACAAATTGTCGGCGTGGGAGTAAATCCGGCGGGACAGCCACATGCGTTTCTGCTGAATCCAGTGCCTGCAGGAGCTCGAGCGTTGATTGAGGCACAGCCGACGGAAAAGGTCTACGGTATTCCGCCGGAAAAGGGCTTTGGGAAGAGTAACTTGATAGTGGTTACACATGGGTGGCAACCCAACATTCTGGATTCGGGGTTGCGGTCTCCCAATATTCAGGTCTTTATCGACATGACCAACGACATCAATAATTACTTAATTGGCAACAATCTTACCAATTGGCAAGTCAACTTCTATTCATGGATACCGAATGCGTGGGTTGGACTTCCCGACACTGCGCTTGCTAACGCAACTCAGGAAGGCATCAACCTTGGTGATGCAATCGCAAACGAGGGATGGGCACATGTCCACTTCATTGGCCACAGCGCTGGATCGTCACTTATCCAAATGGCGACAACCATAGTAAAGACATACTCCCCAAGCACGACGGTTCAATGCACATTCCTCGATCCGTATCTCGGACTCGACCTTGAATTCGAGGATGTGTACGGACAGACGGCTGACTGGTCGGACAGTTACGCCGCGAACGGCGATATCGAGAACGCGGTCGAACCATTCACCGATGAACCGTTGTCTCATGCCTATAATGTGGATGTGACAGACCTTGATCCGAATCTGAACAAATATCCTTTGCTCGACGAAGACGGTACGCCGATATGTTATACATACGGTTCGACGCATGGCTGGCCAGTAAACTTCTACACCAACAGTATTCCGCCGAATGCGCCGTCAGACTACGACGGCTTCGGGTTCCAGCTGAGCGTGGAAGGCGGATATTGGGCAAAAGCGACAAATGAGTACCACGTCGGCAATGTGTCTTCCGTGCATAACCTCGGTGCGGCGCCGCCAGTATGTCCGGGTTTGCCCGTGAATATGTCACTATCGGTGACCGCACTCAATCCGTCGGGTCTTCAGATACCGTGGCAATACGGTTCACCCACTATCGGCAACAACTATCTCACCTTGCCAGCCGATGCTCCGTCGTGGATCAGCTTCATCACGCCGCATACGAACGCGGTTAACGTCCTTGACTTCGATGCCGATTTCACCAGTACGAGTGGTGCGGCAGGACTGTTGACGGTGTACTGGGATGCCAACGTCATCGGTGCGGTGGATGAACGGCTAGTAGGACAAGGCATCCAGCACTACCGCATGCAGTTTCCTTTGGCTCCGAGTTTCACCACGCACATAATTGGTTTCCGACTTGATGACTTCACCATCAACATCACATCGGTCGTGACACTGACGAACATGGTGCTAAGCGCGTCCGGTGTGACTGAGCCTTTCTCGTTGTCTCCGACGACTAACATTGCGAACGGTTCCCCGGAGTTTCGACTGAGTGGTCCCGCAGGCTTCGACTACGGTCTTCAAGCCTCGACTGATTGCTTCAACTGGACGCAAATCGCCATACTGGAGAACATTAACGGTAAGGTAAACTTCCACGATCAAAACATGACTAACTACCCGGTCTGCCGGTTCTATCGAGCGGTAGCGCCATATTGACAAGTCTTTAATTTAAAAACACAGTGGCGTCTCCATGTAGATTTCATTTTACGTGGGATGATTTAACTTTCTCATCACGAATACCACTTTACTCCATTTACATGCGGCGCAATAGCTTCTGAACCGTTTATTGCAACACCAAAGGATGTCCCTAATATTAAAACTAATAGCAGTAATATACCAATAGTGATAAGAATAGTGGTAAGAACTAGGCCTGCCCTTTGTGGTCCTTTTAGTTTATTCCTCCCTATGTAAGCTAAACATATTCCGAGAATGATTATGATTATGAGAGGATACACTGAAAGCCAAGTATCATGGCTGTAGGCGGATGCCGATGTTGTAGCAGAGATTGTGTTTCTAAAGAAATGCATTTCAATTGGATATAGAATGAAAATACTGACATAACAGAGGGGAGATAAAATAATATATTTAATTTTGTTTATAAATGTCACGCCTGGAATTATATCATAGGTTTCATTGACAATAATGCCCTGTGGACAACCTCGTCGGATATCGCATTCGACGAATGCCGCCTCTTTGGTCAACGACAATTGTTTCTTTCCACTGGCGACGATTATAATTTGCCAGTAGTTCAGGGTTAATTCTTCATCTTATTTCTCATCATTTGTGTTCAGGTTTGGGGAGTCCCCTTCGGTGGAACGGAGTCCTTGGAGCCGTCAGGCGACAAGGACGCAGTGGAACCGAAGGGGACTCCGGGCGGCTCGCCCTGGCCCCTCTGCCGTCCCCCTGCTTCTTGCGCCCGAACGCTCGGGCCATTGAACTCCAGGATCGTCGCGTGATGCACCAGCCGGTCGATTGCCGCCATCGTGGTCATCGGGTCCTTGAAAATCTGGTCCCATTTCGAGAACACCAGATTGCTGCTGATGAGCACGCTGCGCCGTTCGTAGCGCTCGGCCAGAAAGGTGAACAGGACCTCCATCTCCTGACGGTCCTGCTGCACGTATCCTATATCGTCAAGTATAACCACCGCGTAGCGGTCCAGACGTTGCAGTTGGCTCTCCAAGCGCAGTTCCTTTTTGGCCACCAATAAATCCTGCACCAGTTTGAAGGTCGGCGTGAACAGCACCGGGTATCGGTGGCGCAGGATCAACTCACGGCCCAGCGCCGCCAGAAAATGGGACTTGCCCCGGCCCGGCAACCCAAAGGCCAAGAGGTTCTCGGCCCGGTCCACAAAGTGGCCTTCCAGCAGGGTCGGCAGCAGCCGGCGTATTTTGGCGGGCAGGAGCTTCTCGTCCAGGTTGCCCAGAGTCTTGCCGTTCGGCAGCCCGGACTCTTTCAAGAGCCTTTGCATCTTGCGTTCGCGCCGATCCTGTTCTTCGCTTTCGCACAGGCGCTGAAGCAGGCGGCGATAGCCCCAGTTTTCCCGCTCGGCTTGCGCCACGCTCTCCTGCCAAATGGCCGCCATCGTCGGCAATCGGAAGGAGCGCAACATCCCCGTCAGTCCGTCAGCCGGCATAACTCACCTCCTGTTCCAGACTCAACAGCGCGTCATACGAACGGCATTCCGGCTGAAAATCCTCCAGTTCCACGTGCCACTGCGGCCGGGGCCGCAAGATCGGCCCCAACCCTTCCACGCTCCAGGCCGGATGCGGCGGACTCAAATAATCGGCCAGCATGATCTCCACCTGGCTTTCTCCCACCTCGCTGGCCAGCTTGAGCAAGCGAAGATAATCCACCGAGCCGCGGCGCTGCCCCTGCCGGGCGACCAGGTGATCGTAGGCTTGACGGAACAGCACTCCCGGAAACAACTGCTCCCGATACCGGTAGCGCTCGAAAGCGCCGGGCTTGCGCAACAGGTGGTCAATGACGTGCCGGTAATCCAGCACCACGCCCCGGTCCCCGCAACAGCGCGGCAGGCTCATCAACAGTTCCCGCCCGCTGTAAAGTCGAAGCTCGCGCTCATACACCTCCACTTTGAGTTGCTGGCCGATCAATCGCGCCGGCACCGAGTAGCCCATTTTCTTGACTCGAATCGTGCTCGACCAGCCGACCGTGCAAGTCACCTCGTCATATTCGCTCAACCGGGTCGGCGGCAGCGGCTTCATCAGCGCCATCTCTGCCGCCAGCTTTTCCCGCCGCCCGCGGTTGCCGCGCTCCAGCACCTGTTCCAAAAACCGTTCGTAGTCCGCTTCCGATTCGAAGTCCCGGCTGCCGCGCAGCAGCAAATGCTGCCGCAACCGGCGTTTCAAGTGTCCGTTGCTCGATTCGACGTCGCCGTTCTCATTGGGAGAGTTGATGCCAATGGTGCGCGCGACCAGCCCAAAATGTTCGCACAACGAAAGGAATTGCTCGTTGAACTCCCGGCCCGTGGCGCCCCCGCCGATCCGGTGCGTGGCCGCGCTGCTGTTGTCCAAGCGCAACTCCGTCGGCACTTTGCCCAAATGGTGCAACGCCCCCTGCAGCCCCTGCTTGCACGACAACAACGACTCCGACAGACAGGGAGTGGCCCATTCCCAGTTTGAATGCGGCAACACGCAATGACAGAGCAGATGCTCGTAGGGCTGGCCGCTGATCGCAATGGCCAGTTCGGCCGCGTGGGTCCAATCCATTTGCATGGCCCGGCCCGGCTCCCAGTCCTGGGCAAAAAACACTTCCTTGTCAGGGCCATTGCGCAGCCGCCACAGCTTGACTCGACGTTGAAAAGTCCGCAGATGCTTTTCCTGCGCCGCCCAGGGCGAACGCTCCCACAAATGCTCGAAGAGCGTTTTGGCTTCCAAATCCGGCGCCTCCGCCAGCATCGCTTCGGCCTGCGGCCAGATCTCTTGCAGCGGATCTTCCCGCGTGCGCCAAGTATGTTTGACCTGCAGTTCCTGGGGCGTTTGGGCCGCTTTGATATACTTTTGCGCCGTCGGGCGGCTCACGTCCGCCTTCAGGGCGCTGTTGGTTACGTTTCCAGTTTCTTGATAATTGCTCATCAGTTTTCGGTATTGCTGTTTGGTGATCATTGCCAGCAGCGCCGCCCAAAGCACTTTGGCCTTGAAGGAGCCGCTGCCTGTGATCATTCCCAAACCACCGGCAAAACCGATAATCGTCACTGGAAAATTTTAATTGTCGCCACACA
>JBKQWF010000002.1:0-7577 GCA_052139695.1 Limisphaerales bacterium | reverse complement strand
AAACTCTCGGTCGCACCCGCAAAGAGTTCCCCCCTCGCGGCAACCTGCAACTGTTCCAACTCGATAAACCCGCTACGTTCACCTGCAGCGTGCGCAAGATCGAGGTCACTTCCGCCAAGGTTGCCCTGGATTTGCAGACCGGCGCACTCCTCTCCAACGGTGCCTGCGGCCAGCTCGTCGCTGGTTTGTAGTCCCTGCCATGAAACCCAAGCCCCCTTCAAACGGCCTTTCCACGCGGGCAAACCGTTGTCTCTCGACCGCAGGCATTCCCGCTGAAAAGGAAGCCGTCCTCCACGCCCTCAACACAGGCGCGCTTTATCCCTATTTTCGCCCGGCCCTCTACGGAAAAAAGACGCACCATGAAGTTTGTCGCTGGGCGGGGCTTGATGAATCGTTCGTGTCGCCGACCATCCCCCAGAACACGACGCCCCTCGCCATCGAAAACGGGCTGTCCTACCGGGCGAATCATCTTCTTTTCAGGGCTGGCATTCAGGCCGCTAAACCAGCCGTTTTGCGCGCGCTCCAGACCGGGGTTCTGCGCCCCGGAATATGTCCGGTCAACTATGGAAAGCAAACCCATGCCGAGCTTTGTCGCTGGGCGGGTGTTGACGAACACGACCTGCCCAGATGCCGGAATAAGCTCAACGCCACAGAAAGCCCATGACAAAAGCGCTCGATCTCGACCTGAAAAAACTCAAAGCCCGCGCTTTTGACAGAGCGGAATGGGCTGAGGGGGTTCTCCGGCGTTATCATGCTGCGGCCCCGAATCTTGACAGTGTGGTTGCTCAACAACTGCAAGCGCTTTACGACTGGATGTTCGTCCCGCCGACGCTATGGCCGTTTAATGTCCAAGACGTGCTGGAAGATTGCGTGGCTGTTCTGGAAAAAGGAAAAGGCCTGAACTCCCGGCACCTTCTTCTCATCGACCTTCTGCCTGCCCCACCGGACGACACCGTCTGCAATGCTGTGGCCGGCCACGAACACCACGTTCAGAAAGGCGCCTATGAAAACCTTGTCAAAACGCAGGCCAAATATTCCCAAAACGAACTCGCCATCAAGACCGATCCAAAGCTCCGCCGCCAATGGTCGCGCATCAAAAATGCATTTGATCTCCAAGCCTACCGCGACCACAAGAGGGTGATCCGCCGGACCATGAGCGCAGAGCGCAACTTGCGCCCGTCGTTTTCTGTAAATTTGCGCCGCCGTGAAGATGTTTTTCGGGCTGCGTTCGATGCGTTCTGCTTGCGCTGGAACCTCTATGGCATGCAGAACGACGACCCTCTCTTGCTCAAACTCGCCGTCAACATCACCCCCTACGGGACGATGATCCACATCCCCGCCTATTGGTCCTTTGACCCGAAGCGGGACATCCACTGGGACGCCATCGCCAGACTCCACCGCGCGCGAGTCCCCGGTCGTCAAGGCTCAGCCCTGGCTGAAGGACTGGCCGACCGGATGAAAGCGGCCGAGAAACTTTCTCAACTCGACAGAGATGCCCTCCGTCTCGGCTTGAGAGGTGAAAAAAAGCACGCGTTCCTGTGCAATGGGCTTGGCTGGGATGTTCGCACAAGCCCAAAACGCCTCAGCAGACTCCGCTCGGAATTTAGGCGGTGAGACAAGGATTGGGGACATTCAGTTCCTTTGAATCGCAGTTAAGAGAGGTTCATTATCACCGTATGTTAAACGCACCTGAATTATTAGAGCCTGTCACTACCGACTCCACGGAAGTGTCCGAGACCGCAACTCACGGACAAGGGAAGTCTGCTTCGCCAGCAAGCCCCGTTTGCGATCTTGCCGAAGCCAACGCTTTTTGTGATGGTTATGGCAAGCCTCATGTTCCGGTGTCGGTTGCCTTTGGCGGGGAGCGTTTGCACGTATGCAGATTGCAGGGATCATGGGATTTGGATCGGGCTGTCGCGAAGAATTCCGACGCCCTGTTCCGATCCATCCGCAACCTTCCTTCCAACGACGCCTTGGCGGAATGGGATGATCTCACCTTTAAATTCGGTCCTCGGTCCTTTCTCTACGCTGACAAGAACCGGATCGTGGGTTTCGCTTCCACGCCGAAGGAAGCAGAGCGTCTCGTGGCGCAGTTAAGCAAGACTTGCCTAAAGTCCCCCGCTCCTACTGGCGGGACTTTTTATCTGATCAAGCAAGGGCGATATGACATCGAGTGTGAAACCGTCACCTTGCCTCTCGCCACCATCCTCAACGCGGAGGCGTTTAGCCTCCACTACGGCAGCGGCAGCGCGGAATGGCATCAGGATTTTGTCGGGAGACTCCACCAGAGAATTCATGGCCTTTCGATTTTTGAAGGAAGACCCGGAACGGGCAAAACATTCTACCTTCGCCACCTTATGGGGGCGCTCCAGGATTCGCATCGCTTCTACTTTATCCCGACTTCGACTATGGGCGTTCTGTCAAAGCCCGAATTTATCGGATTCTGGGCCGACCAGCGCCGAATCCATGCCGACCGGAAATTTGTCGTGATCCTGGAGGATTCGGATGCGGCGCTGATGACTCGCGGCTCAGACAATCGCGAACAGGTCAGCGCGATCCTGAACCTTTCCGATGGAATGCTCGCCGATTTCCTCCGTCTGCAAATCATTTGCACGATCAACTGTTCCGCCGCCGACATCGATCCGGCGCTTCTGCGTCCCGGACGCCTGCTTTGCCATCGCGTTTTTCAACCGACTCGACTATGCCCATGCAGTCCGCCTGGCCGAGAGCCTCGGCAGAAAACTGCCAACGGCACGCGATTATTCGCTCGCTGAGGTGTTTGCCGACCATGACGCAGACAGAATTGACCGCCCCCGTATCGGTTTTGCGGTTTGATGCTGGCGATTCAAGTCTCCTTATGAATTTCACCAGCCTCGACTTTGAAATGGGCAATCCATCGCGCGTGAGTATCTGCGCCGCCGGGACGGTGAAAGTCTGATTATGCGATTACAAGTGTTCAGTGATCTACATCTCGAATTTGGCCGCTTTGAGCCGACGATCACAAATGCTGATGTCGTTGTGCTGGCGGGAGATATTCACCAAGGGATGGAGGGGTTGAAATGGGCCAAACAATACTGCCGTGATTGTCCGGTAATTTATGTGATGGGGAACCATGAGTTCTATAACCATTCCCTCCCGGATTTGATCAACGATCTCAAGCGCGAAGCGAAGGGCAGTAATGTTCATGTGCTGGAGAACAATGCCTTCATCTTTAACGATTTTGTTTTCCTGGGGTGTTCGCTCTGGACGAATTTTCACCTGTGGCCGGACGCCCGCGAGGCAATGTCTGTGGCTGACCGGGAAATGTCTGATTTTTGGTTGATTCAAAAGAAGGAAGGCAACGGGTTGTTTTGCGCGAAGGACTCGGCGCAAATACACGCGGCTTCAGTCAGGTGGTTGGCGCGGCGGATGTCCCGCCACGATCCATCGCGGACCATTGTGGTGACCCATCATGCGCCGAGTTCCCGATCAATCCCACCGCAGAACGTCGGCGAAACATTGAGCGCCGCATTTGCTTCGGATTTGGATTTGATGATCCAAGCCAGCCGTATTCCGCTGTGGATTCACGGCCATACGCATTACAACGTGGACTATACAATCGGGGTGACGCGAATTTACAGCAATCAGCGAGGTTATCCCAACGAGATGGCGCGGTGCTTTGAACCCGGAAAAATAATCGCAATTTAGTCGGGGTTCGACAGCGTCTCTACCGAGAAGGAGGCTGTCGCTTGGGACAAGGATTGGGGACATTCTGTTCCTTTGCGTCGTAGTTAAAACGGGTGCAAGCTTTGCTCCATGATTATGACCAGCATAGACTTTGAAACGGCCAATCCATCGCGCGTGAGCATCTGCGCCGCCGGGATGGCCGTCTTTGAGGATGGCAAACTGAAGGAGGCTCCCTATTGGCTGGTGCGGCCACCAAAACCGCACGGCTGGTTTCACGATGTTTTTATTGGATGTCACGGTTTGACTCATCTGGATGTCCTGGATGCCCCGGAATTTACCACCATTGCGCCGGAATTGCTGGCCCGGTTGAACCGCTCAGACCTCGTGATTGCCCATAAGGCCGACTTCGACATCGAACATCTACGCGTTACCTTGGATCATTTCGGTTTGCCAATACCAGCGTTTGATTATGTTTGCACCTGTGCTCTCGCCCGGCGCGTCTGGCCGGAATTGCCAAATCATCAGCTATCCACCTTGACGGCGCATATCGGCCACAAATTTAACCACCATCATGCCCAGTCTGATGCCGAAGCCGCCGGACGCGTGCTGCTGGCAATGATGAAAAAAGCGAACGCAACCACCCCGCGCGAATTGTTGCAAAAAACGGGCATGGTGCCGAGACGCTTTTGTCAGTAAATAGCACAGAAGCATCGGCTATGCCACATTGCCCCACCAAAACAACTTGCGAAACCGCGGAATTGGTCCCACGATGCGGACAAGAGGCTCTTTTGAGAACCTCAGAATAATAAATGAAAGGTGACAAGTGAGTTGTAAATCCTGTAACGGCCAGAAAACGATATCGTGCCCGATATGCAGAGGCGCTAAAAAAGTGAATGGGAAAGAATGTCCCAAATGTTCCGGGGTCGGGAAAATTACCTGTCCCACCTGCGGCGGCACGGGACAGAAATAATGTTGCGAACCGCCCCGGATCATTTCGGTCTGCGGTGTCCAGAGTCTGATTATCTCTGCACGTATCACGTCGCCGAACGCATCTGGCCGGACCTGCCAGACCACCAACTCGGCTCGCTGGCCGCGCCCAATCCGACGCCGAAGCCGCCGGTCGAGTGCTGCTGGCGATGATGAAATCTGTTAGCGCAATCACGCCGTCCGAGTTGTTGCAGAAGGCGGCTATAGAGCCGAGAATTACTTGTCGATAATCAAGCTGACATGCAAATACCCAGCACCCCAAAATTCGACAGTGAATATGAAGGCGCCCATTTTGATCGCGCTGGCACACCCCTGTCGGTCTGCCGACGATGTCCCAATCCCATACAAGCATGAATGCAGTACCACAAAGTGTTTGGAGCTTATTTTCATCCCAACGTCAATTTAAAATTCCCTTGTATCAACGTCATTACGACTGGCACGAAGAACAATGCGAGGCCCTCTGGGATGACTTCCTCCGCCTCTGCACGAATGAGGATAAGGAAATGAGCCACTACTTGGGAACCATGGTCGTAGAGGAACTCGATGGTGCGTTCCAGGTTGTGGACGGACAGCAGCGAACAACCTCGCTGATGCTGCTCTTCAGGGCTTTACAGGATTATTTGGGGCACGACAAGGGAGCCGACCTGCGGCACTTAACACACATTCCACCATCATGCCTATCCGTTACCGCTACGGGGATCGCGCATGGTGAGGACACCTGCTCAAATTCCGGGCTTCGCCTCATCCCTCAAGGTGAAGGTAGACTGGGATTGGACTTTGAGAGTTTCAGTACCGTAATGAAAGATGGAGACCAAGGAGGATATCATGCCAACAAGAATTACCAGAAACACCTTCAATTCTTTAGAAACTCAATTCAGAACTATATCAAATACGCTTCAAATGCAAACACACTTACCTTCGACAACATTAAGAGCACCTTGGAGCGGATGTTGTTGGCCTTCATTGAACTTAACAGGAAGGGACAAGACGCGGATGACCCTCAAAAAATTTTCGAGAAGATGAATGCGGAGGGCAAGGACCTCGAAGTTCATGATCTGATCCGCAATTACATTTTCATGCTGGCCGCAGAATCAACCGGAACCGGCACCTCCCTAGAACTCGCAAACGCGAAGCAGCAAAGTCTTTATCTGAACGAATGGCAGAACTTTGAGCACGAGTTTCCCGATCGAGCATTCCACCAGATGAAGGACTTTTTCCGCGATTACCTTATCATCAAAACCGGTGATGTGGAGATAAGTTCAGGACGAAACCTCTACGTAAAGTTCAAAGCGTATCTGCATGGCGACAACGCGAACAACCCCATTTTCAACGGAGGTTCACTTAAGGAATTCGTGAACGTAGAGAAACTAGCTAACGACATTTGGAAATATGCAGATGCCTGGGGGAAGGTCGTTTTCGGCAATCCAATCAAAGACATTTCGGATCGTGCCAAGAACCTGATTAAGCATCTCAAGGATTTCAGCCGGATTGCCCATGCACCCTATTATCCGTTCGTCACCATGCTGATCGTGGATTGGGAAGAGCATCACGGCGAGCAGTCACATCACACAAACTTACCGGACATCCTTGAGATACTCAACAAGTTCATCGCGATATCGCGCATTACGGAAACGTACGTGGGGTTTGGTCCGAAGTTTCTTGGTCCTCTTGTTACGTCCAAAATGACATGCAACCTGGATGCTCTGATTAAGAATCCACTGGTATTCCAACAACAGCTTAAAGGTCTCTGGCCTGAAGGCTTCGACTCTAAGCAACAACTGGAGAACGCATTGCTAGGACTTCAGTTGGAAACAGATATTCAGAATGAGCCGCAAGAAGCCTCGCTTGAACTTGGTAGCATTTCCCAAACACAAGAGGATAAGCTGCTAGACCAAGGAACCGGCGACGACTCCAGGCCGAACATGCCACAAACTGACACCGCCAGCACGAACGAGGCGCTGCCGGATGTTTACCACGCAAATACAAGGATGACCACCTACCTCTTGCTAAAGATAAACGAGGAAATGACGGAGGAAACCGGAGATACCATCATGGACTATTTGGAGCCACGCCATTCCTTGGAACACATTATGCCGCAATCCTACCCTGAGCCGTGGCAGTTTGTCGATTTTGCATGGTATGGTTCCCGTTTGAACTCGCTTGGCAACCTGACTCTTGTGGGAAAAGCATACAATAGCCAACTCTCAAACAGGCCACTTAGCGATAAACTGCGTTGGTACAAGGACTCAAGTTACATTATTACTAGAGAGTTGGTAGCTAAACTTCAGGGCGCAGTCGAATCCGAGTCACCACAAAGAATAGATCTGAAAAAGTTCAAAGAAAGCATTAATTCCCGCGCGCGCGAACTAACGACCACGGCAAGCGTCATCTTCCAATTCTGATAGCTACTTATGATCGACAGCATACATAACCTGTGCGTAACGAGAGTCAATGTGATGGAATTACTAGGAAAACAGGATGAACACTTCAAAATCCCGCACTATCAAAGGAAATACGCTTGGGAAAGCGTAAATTGCCATGTTTTTCTGGATGACATACTTGAGGTGGCAAACGAAAAACGTAAGACACACTTCTTCAGCAACCTAACAGTTTGCTGAAAAACCCGCAAATATTTGAACATTTGTTTGACAGCGGCGTCTGACTAACATGCGTGGCAAACCTCAAGTTCAACCGGAATTTCTGACCATCATCAACCTCAATCAGCGTGTGCCCGCCGACCATCCGCTGCGCGGCATCAAGGAACGGGTGGACAAGGTGCTGGCCAAGCTGTCGCCCTTGTTTGATCAACTGTATGCCGAGGAGGGTCGGCCCTCGATCCCGCCGGAGCAACTGCTCAAGAGCCGGATTTTGATGGCGCTTTATTCGGTGCGCAGCGAGCGGCTCTTCTGCGAGCAACTGGCCTA
>JBKQWF010000001.1:0-20639 GCA_052139695.1 Limisphaerales bacterium | reverse complement strand
CTCGGGTATCAAAGTCTCGAAGGAAGCTATGCAAGCTGTGCGCCTGACCCCGAACGCATTTCATGGCGAGTGGAACTACACAATATCGCATTAACTGTGACAGTTATTTTTGCGCGGCTCCTAAGCTATCCCATGCCGATTGAAAACCAGCCTTGGTCTTGTCCCAGGCATCGGCGCTGGATGCTTTAAGTTCGTTGTACTCTTTGCGCACCGCTTCTCTTTGCGACCGCAGATCCGCTATTGCCTGGTCCGCGCGCACCCTGGCATCTCCTTCGGCGGTGGCGGATTTGGCCTCGAGTTTATCGATCTTGGCGTCCAATTCAGCCATCTTCTTATCCATCGAGGCGAGGAACTGGTCGCGGGTCCGCGCCGCGGAATCCCTGGCAGCATCGGCCGCGGTTTGTGGCGCCGGCGGCGGAGGCGGCGCTGGCGCGGTAGTGTCGCGGTTGCAAGCCGTCAAAAGGCCCGCGGCCGCGGCGAGTATAACCAAATGCAAGTTCATTTTAGAGTTCATGTTATTTCCCTACTCTTTCTTCTCGATTGTTTCTATGACCTATTCGGAACGTAGCAGGAGCCAGGCCATCCGGCGATAAGTCTTGCTGCTTTACCTCGGACCTTTCATGTGTAAGACAACTCAAGCCTTGTGCAATCATTCAGGCAATTCGCAAAACGTCAACTACTTACACCGCGCTTTCAAGCCAGGATGGGTTCCGTCCAATTCTTAGGACACCCTCTTAAGCGAAACACGGAGCGCGCGCTGTTCAGAGCGCCGCAACGCGCGCCCCGGTCATGCGTTACCGACGCAAGGCCCCAGGTTCCACCTCTTCCAAAGCCTCCTGGTTTTTGGAGGCGGACAAGGTGTTCAGAGTCTGGTCCGCTTTCTTTTCCTGCTCCAAAATCTCATCGATCAGGCGCACGGCTTCGTTTTTGCCCAGAATATTGGCCCAGGCTTTCAGGCAGCCATAAGAGGCGATTTCGTAATGTTCCACCTTTTGCGCGGCGGAAATAATGGCGGCATTGATGGTCGGTGTTTTTTTGTTTTTTTTGACAATCGTGTCCCCTTCGGCGAGGATGCCCACAATCGCCTCACACTTGGCGGTGCTTGGTTCCTCGTCGAAGACGCGAAAGATGCTTTCCAACTTCGTGATTTGGCCTTCAGTTTCGCGAAGATGCTTCTCCAGGCCGGCTTTGAGTTCGCTGCAGGTCGCGGCCTCGATGAGCTTGGGCAGCGCCTTGGTGATGCGATGCTCGGCATCATACATATCTTCCAACTCTTCCAAAAACAGGTTTTGCAGTGTATTGTTATTGCTATTCATAGTTTTTCCTTAAGGTAGTTCTTCTCGCACCGGTTCAACCGGCAAGGCATCAAGGCAGCAATTCATATACCAGCAGCTATCTGGCGGGATTTCCGTCGCTTTTCCGGCAACTTGCAAACCTGGCGTGATTCGTCCATGCAAATTGCGTGAAGAAGATCGGCAAAGATTTAACTACGAAGTCTTAGTCGCGGAGAAATCCAACTTTTGCGGTTCCCACGCGACTTTCACTGTCTTTTCTTCTCTGGCCAGCTCCGCGACAAAGGCGGGAGGTTGCGTCTCGCCTGCCCTCCCTTGCCAGTCCACGGTGCAACGGATTTCGCGCGTCGATACAGCTTTCTGATGAACCACTGACAGGGACGAAACCCGGTATCCGGAGGCGGCCACGGCCGCGGTCACATCACTTTCATTGGGTCCTGGAACCGTCACGACAACAAGAAGACTCGCTTGCCGGTCCCGCTTCCACCGTTCCTCGACCGGCTTGAGCAGCCAAAGCACAATTAACCCCAACACAAGCCCCACCGTCCCCAGAAGCAATTGTCCTCCGCCGAAACATAATCCCAGCACCGTATCAAACCACAACGTTGCCGCCGTTGTAACCCCCAGTACCAGGTTTTCCTTTCGCAACACAGCTCCGGCGCCGATGAAACCCATGCCCGACAAGATTCCCAGGGGCAATCTCATCAAATCCATCACGACAAACGAATCGGAAGCTTTCCCCTTAATGGGGAGCAAGAGGTTGACCTGAATCATGCTGACGCATGCAGCCAGGCCGACTAATAACATGGTGCGCAGCCCTGCCGGCCGGCCGTGCTCCTCGCGGTTAATTCCGATCAGGGCCGATCCAACCACCGTCAGGAGCAGCCGCCATGCAATGTCGCTCCACTCGAGATGCGTCGTCATAAAAAACAGCAGGACAGTTTCAAGCTATCCTGCTGTTGTCATGGCCGTTTGACTTTACCGGCTGGTGACACCGCGATCTTCGCTGGGAAGATCCTTCAGAATGGAAGAGATGGTGGAAGGATCCACGCCGACGGCGCGGGCCGCGTCCTCCGAATGCCGCAAGTGCTTGCGCAACGCGGGCAGAGTGTTCAGAGCATATTGTTTAATGTCCTGTTCCTGGATGTCCGCGCTGTCCTTCTCAAAAAGCTTAATCGCTTTGACATGGCCTTTGAGCATCATCTTCGTGTAATCCTGGTCAAAGTCAGCCTCTTTCACCTTTTGCAGGTGATCGATTTCCCGCTGGTTCATCCAATCCGGGGCCGCCTCGAGGGTGACGCCGTGGGCTTGGGCCAGCGCTTGGACTTGCGCATAGTTCTGCTGGTGGTCCATGCGCAACATGCGCGCCAACTCTTTCACGGTGCTGTTCTGCGAACGGCTTTCCGCCACGCCAGCGAGCGCGATTTCTTTCTGGTCCACCTGCGCCGCATCCTTCAGGAATTCCTTGGCCCGATGCGAAACATTATCCGTGGCCGCGACGGCTGGCGGGTTCACGTTTTGCGCGGCCGGTTGGGCTTGCAAGGTTGAAACAGCGAGGACTGCCGCACCGAGCGCGGTTCCAGTCACTAAGACACGCGAGAGGCGCGCCATTGGGTTAGTTTGCAATTTCATAGTAATCTCCTTTTCGTTCACAATAACATGCTGGCCCGGGCGCTTTGTCACAATGGGGGGAACAACCGCCCTGAGGAAGGGAACCACCCCTCGTGGCAAACACGGAGAACTCACCCTCGTTCTTCCTTGACCGCCCCACTGTGGCTGGGCCAATTCAAGACATCCGCGCGAGACCGAAGTGTCACCGCGGCGGGCCAGGTGTGATGACAATCCTGGCAATAAAAGGTCTTATCGAGAAGACGCAAAAGCGAAAACAGCACTCCAAAAAAGGTGGTTGTGATAAATTTCCTCGCAAACTGCGGATAATCGACGCGCGGTGATCCGCATTGGACACATCGCACCTCATCCCTCAGGAGGTGGCCCTGCTTGTCCGCCGCCTCCAACAATTGCCGGGCTTGATCAAACTTACCTTTCTCCACCATTACCTTGTCACAGGCCAACGGTCTGGAGAAGAGCACATACTTTTGAAATCTGGAGCTATCCACGATTTTGGCCCGAATACCGAACTTTTCCAGTTTAAGTTTGACAGCCTCCGCCTTGTCCAAATCACTGAAGGTCGCGGCCACTTCATTTAATGGCTTCATGGCGTACTGTAGTCCGCTGCACAGGCACTCTCAAATGCGCCCTGGCTGACTGTTGACTAGGATTTCGGCCCAGCCCAAACAACCTTCTTCCCTGGCGCGGAGGCCGGGCTTTTGCTGAATGGAAATTCTACGGGGAAGGTTTCGGCCAGGACAAAACTTGTTTGGCTGCCGCGAGGCGGCGGTGCAACTGCTCATAATGGATTCGTTGCACGGCGACCTTTTCCTCCAAGGCCAAGCCCGCCGCGATGGCGGAAGATTGCCCCAGCACCATGAAAACCGGCTCCATGCGAATCGAACCGTAAGCGATGTGACTGGCGGAAAGACAAACCGGCGCCAGCAGGTTCCCGCATTCGTTCTCCCTTGGGACAATCGACCGATAGCTGATCTGATAGGGTGGGAACCCTCCCACCTGAACGTCGCCTTCGTTTTCCACCCGTCCGTCCCGCACAATTCTTCGACAATTGTGCGAATCCATGGTGTAGGCGGCCAATCCTACCGGATCGGGTATTTCCGATGAATGCCGGCAATTGTCTTCCGTCATCACATAGTCAGAAACCATGCGGCGGGCTTCGCGAATATAGAGTTGGTGCGGCCATCCTCCCGAATCGGTGAATTCGTCCTTGCACAGGCCCCAGGACTGCATCTCCGCGCGAAGGTTCGGCGGCAACCGCGGACTCGTGGCCAAAAAGTGGAGGAAGCCCCGTGTATAATCCTCGTGGGCCTTCCAGACGCGCGCGCGCTCGCTGTAGCTTCCTTCCGGGTAGCTGTAGTTTCCGCCAATGAAATCGGTCGAAAAGCCGCCGTCATTATTAATGTCAGTCTTGCCGTGAGGCATAGGCTGGATATGCATAAAATCGCCAGGATGCACCTGGCGATTGGATGCGGTCAGCGCTTCAATGTATCGAGCCAGCAACTCATACCGGCTGGGATCATAATGCGGCGGCGCCTCGATAGGCATCTGATTGGTCGCGACTTGAGTCAGGCAAAGCCGGAAGTTATAGGCTTGCACCGATTTGTCCCCTTCACCCGCCACGCCCGCGGGTTCGTTTTGAATGAGGGGCAGCAAGCCGCTCGACGGCTCGCCCGGACGAACGTAGGGATCGACCGCGACGGTAAATTGGTGCTTGGGAGTCGCCGCGCGGATGCCATCGAGCGTCTCGTGGTAAACGGCGTTTGCTTCGCGGCCCACAAAATAGGAAACACCAGCCTTGGCCATCAGGTCGCCCTCATAACTGGTGTCAATAAAAACGCGCGCCTGGAAAACCGTGCCCCCTTCCATGGTCATGTTTTCGAGACGGGCGCGGCTGGTTCTCACGGAGGAAAGCCGCTGCCCGTAATAGACAATCACACCGGCTTCATCCAGCATTTCGTGGAAGACCCGTTCGGCGACACTGGGTTCAAATCTCCAGGCTTCGTTGGTTCCGTAATGCCGTCCCACCCGCTGATAAAACTCGCGGGCCAAACCGCCAATCGCTCCTTTGTTTCCAATGTCCGTCTCGCCCAAGCCACCCGAGGTCATGCCCCCGATGTGCCCGTCAAACGCCGTCAATACCACTTTTCGCCCTTCCCGCGCCACTTGCACCGCCGCGGCAACTCCAGCGGACGTCGCGCCGAAAACGCAGACGTCGCTTTGCACCATTTCAGCGGCGACGCTTCCTGGCAAGAGGGCGCGCCACGCCAAAACCACGAGAAACCAGCATTTCAGTCGCACAACCGCATTAAGCGGCAAGCTCTCCCGCGAAGCAACGGCATTAACGCGACCGTAGAGGGACCTCAAATCGACGGTCTATTGCGTCAGCACGAGGCAGTTACTTCTCAATGGGTTCGCCGGCCTTGATCCAAGCCTTAATCCCTCCGGCAAGGTTGTAGAGTCTTGGAAAATCAAGCCGGGCCAGGTTCTCGCAAGCCCTCGTGCTGCGCACCCCGGAAGCACAATGCACAAGATAGGTTTTATTTTTGTCCAGTGCCTTGATACGCTCCGCAAAATCCGGTGCGTTGACGTCCACATTCAAGGCGCCCTGCAAGTGGCCGGAGGCGAACTCCCGCGGGGTCCGCACGTCTAAAATCATGTTCTGTTTGTCCGCGGCCAGCCTGGCGAATTCTTCAACTCCCACATTTCTGAATCCGCCGGAAACCGCCGCATCGGTCGCGGCCGCGGCGTGCCGTTGCAGTTTTGAAAGCACTTCAGACGGTCCGCCTCCGAAATAGCCGGTCTCTTGGAAAACGGTTTCACCAGCCGCGTTCAGCAGCACCAGCGCCGGATAATTATCGCCGACATTGAACTTCGCCTTCAGCGCGAGGTTGGCCTGCTTCAGCTCGGCGCTTTGCTTTGAAGCCTCGGGAAAGTCCACGTCCACCAGCACCAGGGCCTTCCGGGCGTAGTCCACGAATCCAGGCGATTGAAACACCTGCCGTTGCAACTCAATGCAAGGCGGACACCAATCTGAGCCATGAAAAACCAGCAGAACGGATTTCTTTTCGGCATTGGCCTGGGCTTGGGCTTTGGGAAGGTCTGTCAGCCACGCAAGGTCATCCGCCGAGACAACGTCGGCAGCAAGGCCAAATACCAGACAAAGCCAAATCCTCGTTAAGGCAGTTTTCATAAGACAACAATCATAGCGAAACTAACACATTCCTTTCCAGCGCAAAAGTCCTTCAAGAATTTTTCTTCGCTCGCAAGCCTCATGGCTGACTCAGTTTGCCGCCGCTTCCTGCCGGCTGCAACCCAACGGCTTCGGCGGCGAGCGTGCCCAGTTCGCGGCGCAAGGACTGCACCTTGCCCATCTCGGTCGGATGATTTCGGTTGCAAAGAAACAAGACAAAAGTTTTCGAGTGCGGATCAATCCATAGCGAACCGCCCGTCCAGCCCGTGTGGCCAAAAGAACCCGGGGGAAAAATCTCGCCGCGCGGCCCGCTGTAGGCCGAAGCAATGTCCCATCCCAGGCCGCGGCGGGCTGTCATTTGCGGCGGGGTTTGCACGCTTGTCATCAGACGGACGGTTTCCGGCTTGAAGATTCTGACGCCGTCCAACTCCCCCAGGTTGAGCAGCATCCTCGCGTAGCGCGCCAGATCGGAGGCCGTCGTAAACAATCCCGCGTGTCCCGCCACGCCGCCCATGTGCCTCGCCGTCGGATCATGAACGACGCCGCGCCATGGTTTGCCGTCCACCACCTCCGTCGGCGCAACCCGTGGCAGCTTCTCCTTCGGCGGCAGGAACCCGGTTTCCACCATCTTCAGAGGATCGAAAATCTCATGCCGCGCGAACATCTCGAGCGGGGTCTTGGTCACGCGTTGCACAATTTCGCCCAGCAAAATGAAATTGATGTCGCTATATTGAAATTCCGTTCCCGGCGCGGAATCCAGCGGGATCTCACAGGCCTTGCGCACCGCTTCCGCCTGGCCCTGCCAGCCGCTCCGCGTTTCCAGGTCGGGGGGGAGGCCAGAGGTATGGGTCAATAATTCCCGCACCTTCACCCGCTCCCTTCCGTCGCCGGTGAATTCGGGGATATAGTTCCGCACCGGCGCGTTCAACTCGACCTTGCCCCGCTCGACCAGCAGCATGATCGCGGGAGTGGTTGCGATGACTTTTGTCAGCGACGCCACATCGAAAATCGTGTCTTCCGTCATTGGCTCCCGTTCCGGCAACAGGGCGCGGTTGCCATAAGCCTTGTGATACGCCGCCCCGTCATGCTCCAGCCAGAGGACTCCCCCAGGGCACTGATGGTTGGTAATGGCTGCTTCAATGGCCGCGTCCATCGCCGCCAGCTTGTCTGGACGGAACCCCTCGCCGCTGGCTTGCAGCGCGGCCAGGCAGAGAAGGGCCATCCAAGGTAGCGTTTTCATTGCCAATCCTCGCAGGGAGGAGCTGCCGAATTCTGCTGAACCATGCCAAGCTGATCAACGCGCTGAGGCCTTCGGCGGGACGCCGAAGGCTGCGGTCGGGACGACCGCGCTCCCCGGAATGTATCCGCGCCCGCTTCCCAAAAGTCAGGCCGGTTCTTCATCGGCTCACCTTACTGGTCACTGTCCTCATTTTCACTTTGCCTCGTTCGAGTGTCCGGCGAAGTTAGCCAGCATCAAAGCCACCGCATCGACTTCCTCCCTCGCGGCATGTCCGCGAGCAGGCTCGAATCGGTTCAGCATGATGCTGAACGCCAGCCGATCTCCCGCCGCCGAGTTGACGTAACCGGAAAGCGCGCTGACCCAGCGCAGGGTCCCGGTTTTGGCCCGGACATTGCGCGTGCCGGCGTCCTTTTCAAATCGATACCGCAAGGAGCCATCGACCCCGCCAATAGGCAATGACTCCATAAAATCCTGCCCCTCGGGATTTCGCGCCATAAACTGCAGCAAAGCGACCGTGGCGTTGGCCGTGGTCAGATTGTTACGCGACAATCCAGAGCCTTCGTCAAACTGGACATCCGCCGCCGGGATGTTGGCTGCTTTCAACCATCCACGCAACACCGTCAACCCAAGCGCTTCGGAACTTATCCACGAGGGCGTGTCCGGGCTCCTCACGGCTTCGCCCACGTTCCACAGCAACGTGTCGGCCTCCAGGTTCTGGGATGGCTTCATGAAATCCCGCACCATCGCGCGCAATGGCGGTGAAACCACTTCGCCCAGCTTCACCAAAGTTCGCGCATCCCAGGACGGCGTCCGCGGCCATGCCACGCCGCGAGCTTGTCCGGCAACCGTTATCCCGTGGCGCGCCAGGGCCATTTTCAATCCCGCCGCGAACCAGGTCGCGGGCTCAGGCACTGGCACGTCAAGCATTTGACTGCCACTGCCTGCCGGGGCAGTTCCAACGAGGAAAACAACTTTCCCGTCAGATGGCCGGAAAGCCTCGATCCGCCCCGAACCGCTGCTGGCCACCGTCACAGTTTGATTGCTGAAAATCAGTCCTGTGCCAGGCTGCAACGGCGTGACCAGGCAAGGCTGCCCAGACGCGGGTCCAGGCGTAACACTTACCTGCATTACATTGTCGTCCAGAGCGAGCGGGCTGATTTCCGCCGCTTCGCCTTCGCGCAGGTCATCGATCGTCCAGCTTGAACCGGTCGGCTCGCCGCGAAAGTAAGTCGCGTCGCCAATGATCTCCCCCGTAATCTGGCGCACACCGTTGCTCGCCACTGTGTTGACAAACGGCGCAAAAACATCCCAGAAATTTGTCCCCAAACGCCGGCTGTTCCAGCTCCAATCACCGCGTCCAGACACCATCAAATCCCCGCGCAGGATTCCGTTGGCGTCCGGTCTGCTGGTGGCAAAGATCGGGGTCGCTACTCGATATTGCCCACCAAAGCGAACCAGGCCGAGCGCGCCGGTGTAGAGCTTCGTATTGGAGGCCGGGCTTAAGAGGCGATCCGCGTGATTCTGGTAAAGTGTCAGCCCGGTCACCGTGGATGCGACCTTCACGCCCCAGGCGGCCGCGGCAA
Organism: Limisphaerales bacterium; assembly: GCA_052139695.1. GTDB lineage: Bacteria > Verrucomicrobiota > Verrucomicrobiia > Limisphaerales > Palsa-1400 > PLGF01. Next base: position 11,705 of record JBKQWF010000001.1, on the reverse strand, counting down.
ACTTCCTCTGATTGATGTAACCGTCTATTTGACTTGCCAATTGTTCCCGGGTCTTCGCGCCGACCTTGGGCGCGGCCTGCGTTCCGAAAGCGAAACAAGCCGCGATAACAAGCACGGCGGCGCGTCGGACGCGATTAAAAGAGTCGGTCAACGTCATGTTAGGACGGGCGTCCTCTGTCCGCTGGGGAGGCGCGCACGGAGTGACGCGCCCTACCCTGCCCGACCCATGTGATCGGTGGCGGTCGCTCTGCCGCACGTCTTGCATCTTCTGCCAGCCGAATCCGGGCGAGCATCCTCTTACAACTCCCGAATCCAGATATTCCGGTATTTGACGGGATTTCCGTGGTCCTGCAACTCCAGCGGTTGCTTTAGAGGATGGGCTTCGTATTTCGTGGGGTTTTTCGCCGTCGGCCCTTTGATTTCCACGTGGTCCTGGACCAGGACGCCGTTGTGCAGCACCGTTATCGTCCCCGCCTTCAATACGTGGCCATTTTCATCGAAACGCGGAGCGCGAAAGATGACATCGTAGGTCTGCCATTCGCCGGGTTTGCGCGAGACGTTGACCAGCGGCGGGGATTGGTTGTAGAGAGCGCCAGCCTGGCCGTTAAAGTAGGTCTTGTTCTGGTAGGAATCCAACACTTGCAGTTCGTAGCGCTCCTGAAAGATCACCCCGCTGTTGCCGCGGCCCTGCCCATCGCCTTTGACTTCGGCGGGCGTCGCCCACTCGATATGCAGTTGACAATCTCCGAACGGCTGTTTCGTTACAATGTCTCCCCCGCGAACCGTCGCCACGCCATCGCCGACTTCCCAGCGTGGGTCTCCCCCGCCCTTCCTCTGCCATTGCGACAGGTCCGCGCCACCAAAGAGCACGATGGCGTCCCCCGGCGGCGGACCAGGGTTGACGACACGAGGCTCCTCTTCCGCTCGACCGGCCAAGACAAGACCGAGGAAAGGCAAAGCAAAGGATCCCAAGAGGGCTGTTTTCAATTTCATGGCTTTTCAATATCAAAAGACCAGCCCATGGCCAAGGCAGAACAGGCGTATCGTCTCAGCCTCCTATCAGAGGCCCAAAGAAATCTGCTCGACGTTAGGATTGAGCGGCCTTTAAATAATGGATGAAATTCAAAGGATTTCAAACGATGAGCGGTCAGATGTGGTAAAGGTCAACGTGATGCGCCAAACGGAAAAGTGTGGCATTCAATTCCGTGCCGGATTTTCTCTTGCGGAGCTTTTGGTTACTATTGCGATTATTGCGGTGCTGGAGGCGTTGTTGGGCGTCGCGCTTTCAGGGTCGCAAGGACTTGCGCGGAAAACCATTTGCGAGGGCAACCTTCGCCAGATAGGCGTTGGCCTCTCTGAATTTGTCAGCGATTTCAACGAGTATCCGCTGAGTGACAATCAACGTGGATTCTCTCAAGGACTTTATCCAGAATGTGGTCGTTGCTGGTATGACGCCTTAAATCGCAATTGTTTTCATTTGCCTCCGCTTCAGGAGAACAAGATCGGTTTTATGATACCCCCTATTTCAGGTGTGTGGCATTGTCCCTCAGCACAGCGGCCCGCTGCTTGGGATCAGGACTTTTACAGGAAAGCGTGGCTTTGGGTGGAATATGGCTACAATGAGTATGGCGCGGGAGATCACTACGATAAAAGCCTCGGTCTGGGTCAGATTAAGGGTTTAACCAATCGGCTTGATTACAGACCAACGCCTGACAAAGATGTGGTTTCGCCAAGCGACATGATCGCAGGGGGAGACGGGATCCTTGGCTGGGGTACAAGTTATACGGATGGCAGTGACGAAATCGGGCTGTCGGCGAGGGCCGGCCAGCCTCAACGGTTTAATGACACACAACGAGTGCTAAAACGTCACAATGGCTGCGTAAACGTCGTATTTTGTGACGGTCATGGCGAGTCGCCCAAGGCTGTTTCCCTTTTCAGTTTATCAAATTCCGCTGCTTTAGCTCGGTGGAATAAGGACCATCAGCCTCACCCGGAGTTACTCTACTAACCGAAATGCAGTGTTCCTGGGCATGTTCTCCCCTGACCATTGCGTCAGAAATCCACTTCGCGGCAAGATCATTCCAGCTATTATATTTCCGCGCATAAATGATTCGGCATGACAACGGGAGTTTTCGGGAGGGGCGAGCGCCGCGAGCCCCATTATAACAGGGCGTCGCGGCGCTCCGCCCTCCCGTCGCGAGGCAACATTACACGTCAACTTGCTTATGCGCGGGCATATAGCTTCGCCCCAGTCTGGTGATTCCCTTTGCTCCTTCGTTGCCTTCGTTTGCTTTTGTTCGAACTTTGTCCGGAATCTTTTCGTGCGGGGAAAACTCCGCCAGCGTCTCCAATCCGGCGGCGATCACGGCGCGATCAAAGGGATGGGTGCGCGCGGCGAAGCGTGATTCCAACCATGCCCCAAGGCTATTCGGCGATTCCGTAAAGAGCCCAGCCAAAGCGAGCGTGACTTGCTCTGCCGCATCGCCACAGTGAATCGCCACCCTGCTGGGAATGCCGCGATGGAACCAGCCGGCCGGCGCGTCGGAGGAACCCCTCGCGGCATTCGTGGCCAGCCACAGGAGCAAGGCCAATGTTCGGTGCAAGCGAAAGGCGTTACTGCCCAATGGTTCGCTTTGCCGCCAGCCGGTCTCCGGCGCATCGGCGACGGTCATCTCCACCCGTTCCTCCATTTGCCGCCACAAGAAGAACCGCGACTTTCCCGGCCATACCCCGGCGCGGTTATATTTGGGGCGAAGCGAGCGCAGCAAATGAGCTTCGCGTTCGAGCGCGGCCTCCTCGCTGGAGCAGACTTCAAAGTCGATCCGCGCCACGTCGCGTAGCAGGCGCAAGTGACGACGGGGCATGCGGTCGGGGTTGGCGATGCGGTAGTTGCGCAGGCGCTGTTGCAAATTCCGTGCTTTTCCCACGTAAAGCACGGTGCCCGCGGCGTCCCGCATCAGGTACACGCCCGGCTCTTTGGGAGCATCGCGAAAAAAACCCCGGCCCAACCGTTCATCCAAAGGTCGCGGGTCGGGGATGAGCAGCAACTGGCGCATCTTCGCCGTTGTGGGAGGGCGGGACTACGCGCCCATGCCTTCTTCAAACGAGCCGGCGGCGATGCCAAAGCACAAGTTGTCGCGGACGTAGGCGATGCCGTTGGCGCTGGTTTGATCCAGGTCGCGGTAAGCGCTCTCGGCTTCCACAATGAGAGGGGCCGTCTTGCTCTTCATGGCCGCGCAATAACGCTGCGGATAGCCAACGTGGATCAGCAGCTCCACGTAGCGGGTCATGTTCAGGTCGCCGGTGGGAATATCGACAAATTGCATGGCGCGCCCTTGCCAGCCCGGTTCCATTTTGCGGAGAGGCAGGCCGGGACGGATGACGAAATTCTTCACGTGGCAGGCGGCGACGCGCGAGCCGACTTTCAAAAACCGCGTTTCCCAACTTTCCCCTTCCCAACAATGCGAAGGATCGGCATTAACGGTCAGGCATTTGTCGCCGTCGCAAGCTTCCACCAGCATGTTAAAATCATCCGCGCACATCGCGGCGGTGCCGGGGTGGATTTCATGGGCAAGAAAGGCCCCCATCTTGTTGGCATGGGCGCGAAGTTTGGCGGTTTTTTTCACAAAACGTTCCCGCCCTTCTGCCAGCAAATCATAGTCGCCGCCCTTCCAGAAGCCCCACGGATAACCCGTCGCCAGTTCCCAGCCGAAGGCCACACCCCAAAACATCGGAATGATCTTTATTTCCAAGGCGGCGGCCAAGTCGAGCAGACGCAGGAGGTAGCTCTCGCTCCACTTTTCGATATCCGCCACGGATTTCTTGGCCACATCCGCGGGCAGGAATGGGCGGATGGTCGGGCTTTCTGTCCAGGCGGTCGTATGGACCCAGAAGGGGCAATGGGCTGAAATGCCGTCGATGGTCAAGCCGCGCGAGGCAAAGGCGTCTTTAATCTCGGCCGCCTTTTTCAGTTTATCGCCATCCGTCAGCATGAAATTGGAAGGCTGCGCGCCAGTCGCGCCGGAGGCTTTGGCGTAGTCGAGAAACTGGGCCAGGGACTTCGCGCCGTGCTGGGCGCCTTCAATGCTGGGGTGGAAACATTTTTCGCTCATAATGTGTAAATGGTTGATGTGTAATTGATTGTCCGAGACTGCGTTCCCCGCCGTGGTTTCGCAAGCATAAAAAAGCAAATTTTTTTTGTTCAAGTGGGGGCCAATATCCTTCGTCAATTTGGCGGGGACGCCTCGCCGAGGCGTCCGGGCCTTTAGGAAGCGTTAGCTTCATTTGAACCATTAAGATTCTTGGTCGCCTCGGCGAGGCGACCCTACCTTTTCCAGGCCCGCCGTCACTGAGGGTGCGTGAGAGAATTCTTGCACCCGAAAAGGGAGAGCGAGGGCAAGCAATGGTTTCCTGTAAAATCCGCACGCCCTGCCACGGGTTCGGAACCACGTCGAGCGAGAGCCGAACCAGCGCCGGGAAATCAAGTTCTGACTCAACCTGTCCCTCGGATGTTTGAGTCTTGGGCAACTCGTCGTCCAGGTTGCCCGGAGAAATCTGCCCGATCAACTCGGCGGCAAGGCATCGATTTGTGGCAACTCAGGCGTCGCGCCTCCGCCTAGCCGGGCCAGTCTTTCCCCGGCGGGCCGGACCATCCGTTCATAACTTCCCACCGCGTCGTTGTAAGCGGCGTTGGCCTTGTCCAACCCGGCGCGGATGCGCTCGAAATGCTCGGTGAATTTTGCCACGCGCGTGAACAGTTCCTGCGCCGCGGCGGCGATTTCGCGCGCGTTGACCGTCTGGGCGTGTTGCTGCCAGCAGACGCTCACGGCCCGCAACAACGCGATGAGCGAGGCTGGAGTGGCCAGCATGATTTGGCGTTTCGCGGCCCAGAGAATCAACTCGCAGTCTCCTTCCAGCGCCGCGCTGAAAAGCGATTCGGCGGGCAGAAACAAGACCACATAATCCAGAGAGGCTGGGAATTGCGACGGATAATCTTTTTTGGCCAGGTCTTTGATCGTTTCTCTTAGTTTGGCGGCATGATTGCCCAGGGCCGCGGCGCGCGCCTTGGAATCGGCGGCATCGATGCCGTGCAAAAAATCCAAATCGGGCACTTTGGCATCGACGATGATGAGGCGATCTCCCGGCAAATGCACCAACAGGTCTGGCTTCTTATCATCGGACTGGGTTTGCTCGCTGAAATCGCAATGCGGGCTCATGCCCGCGGCTTCCACGACCCGCCGCAACGTTTCCTCACCCCAACGCCCGCGGGCCTGGTTGGAACTGAGGACTTTGCGGAGCGCGAAGGTTTCGGTGGAAAGCGCCTGGCTGTTTTGCGCCAGGCCTTCCAGTTGTTTTTTTACTTCGCCGAGGACGGTGGCCTGGCTGGTTTCGCTCTGCTGCAAGCGGCGCTGGTAACTTTCCAATTGCTCCTTTAAAGGCTGGACTAAGGCGGCAATCGCTTCCTGGCGCTTGGCCAGGTTTCCGTCCGCGCCCACCTGCAATTTGGCAAAGGCCTCATTAGCCATGAGCAAAAACTGTGGAGCGCTTTTTTCCAAAGCCTCGGCGCTCAGAGCTTGGAAGGTTTCGCGCAAGCCCGAGAGGGCTTTGTCCTGCAATTCCTTTGCCTCGCGGAGATTCGCAGCGTATTGCTCCCGGCCTTCCGCCAGCATCCGTTCCGCCGACTCCTGCCGGGCTTTGGCTTCGGCCAGCGCGGAATTGAGCGAAGTAACCTGCTGGCGATTGCCAGCCAACTCCCCCTCACGCTGCTGCAATTGATGGCGCAATTCCCCTTCCAACCTGTCATCAGGCGGAGGCGCCGGTCTTCGCAGCAGAAACATCAACAACCCGCCCACTAATCCGCCCAAAACAAAGGCAATCGCCAGGTCAACGGCCAGTGGCATAAGTCAATAATGGGCCACGGCTTCGATTTCCACTTTCGCGCCCCGAGGCAGGGCGGCGACTTGCACGGTGGTGCGGGCGGGTGGATTCCGCGTGAAGAACTGCGCATAGACTTCATTCATGCTGGAGAAGTCCGCCAGGTTTGTCATAAAAACGGTCGTCTTGACAACGTTGTCCATAGCCAGGCCCTGGTCCTCCAGGAGAATCTTCAGATTTTCCAACACCCGCTGGGTTTGTTTTTTGACTTCTCCAACCACGATCTCGCCGGTCTCGGGGTGAATAGGGATTTGCCCGGAGCAGAACATCAGATCATCCACGCGCACGCATTGACTGTAGGGGCCGACGGCGGGGGGACCTTTTGCCACCTTGATGACAGTTTTCTTCATATCGCGCCGAGTTTAAGGTGCCGTCTTCGGGTTTAAAGTCTTTTCGGGGCCCTTCGCCATGCAGGCAAAGGAGAACCCGCCGGCGGGACGCCAACGGGGGCGGTCGAGACGACCGCGCTCCCCACGGAAAGTCGCGCGGTTGAGGTGATGAACAGCGGCTTGTGGATTGGATTCGTTTTGCACGCGAAGTGGCCTATACTTGCCTCCATCGTTTGATGGCAACGTATGATCGCGCCCGTTTCTATTTTATTTGACTGGATGGCAATTCGGCTGGCGACGGCCCGCATGCCGAAGGCGGACGGCCGCGGCGCAAACCTGGAGCAAGCGCGGCAACTCCTGCAAAGCCTGGATTTCATACCGGCGCAGTCCGAACCGGCGCGGGTGGAGTTCCAGGATGGCGACCATTTCCAGTTCTCGACACCGCGCCCGGGACCTTTCGCGGTGAACAACATTGCTCATGGACGCCTCTATCGCCGCGGGGAGCGGTGGCAGGAACGTCCGACCGTCATTCTGCTGCACGGTTGGAACGATTTAATCAATCACCACCTGCGTTTTCCCTTTTTGGCCCGCCGCTGCAATCGGAGCGGTTTCAACGCGGTCACGTGGGTGTTGCCGTATCACTTCCAACGCCGCCCGCGCGAGCTTGGGGCGTGGAGCAATTTCCTCTGCCCGGACCTGTTGCGGACGGCGGAAGCGGCCGCGCAATCGATCGCGGAAATCCGCGCTTTGGCGGGATGGTTGCTGAAGGAAGGTTGCCCGGCGGTGGCGCTGTGGGGAATTTCCCTGGGCGGCTGGCTGGCAGGGCTGGCGGTCTGCCGGGATGCGCGGTGGGCGGCGGCGGTGCTCACGGCGCCGGTGGTGCGCATGGACCGGGTGATCGCGGAGTCGGCCTTTTGCCAAAGCATTCGCGAAGCCTTGCGCGGAGAGCTTCTGAACACGGAACTGCTCAATCTCACCGCGGCTCGGCCCACGATTCCGCCGGAAAACATATTGTTGATCGAGGCGATGCATGATTTGTTCGTGCCCAAGGAGACCATCGAGGAACTTCATTTGGCCTGGAACCGACCGGAACGATGGCGCTTGCCCATCGGCCACATTAGCGTCTTGGACGCACAGGGCCTTTGTGGCCGAGTTCTGAACTGGCTGGAGCCTCGGCTAAACGCGCCCGCCTCGAAACAAACGGACTTCGCTCCAGAAAAAAACGCATCGGCCAATCCGCCGCCAAGGTAATCCCCAGCCGCGCCGTGGCCATCACCGGGCCGCGTTGCCGCCGCCAGGCGGACACCGTCGGATTGCGCGCGACCAATAATGGAGAAGCGGTGTCGCACAGATCGACCCCATCGAGTTTTAGATCGATGGCCAGCGCGGCGCATAATTTTCCGGGGCCGTTGGTCAGTTGCAGCGAGGTGGCGCAGGAACGATTTTGGCGCATCCACTCTTCGCCGAACTCCGCTTCGATGGCGCGAATCAGCACGGCCTCGGCGCATCCCGCCGGCTGGCAGACCACGTTGACGCAATAGTGGACGCCGTAGATGAAATAGACGTAGGCCCGGCCAGGCGGGCCATACATGGCGCGATTCCGGTCTGTCTGCCCGCGATAACCATGCGAAGCAGGGTCGTTGGCCAGATAGGCCTCGGTCTCAACGATCGGGCCGCCGCAAAAGCCGCCAGGCAAACGCCGGACCAGCCAATGACCGAGCAATTTGGGAGCCACTGTCTTGGCCGATGGCGCGAAAAACGACCTGGGCAGCGGCGCAAACGTCATCGGGCCGCGACTAAATCTGCGAGTAGGGCGTCGGTCGCAAAAAGACGTTGCTGATGTTGGAAACGATCTCCGGGTCGGTGTAGCCCGGGGTCTTGCTCACGGTTTTCCATTCCGGATCGGCGATAAACGAACCCCAGTTTTTGTCGTGCGCTTCCTGGTTAGGGAAAGCGAGCATGTAAGTCAGGCAGGGCAGCCGCGAGCCAATCATCGTTTGGCCAAAGAAGACCGGCAGCAGGCCATTGCGCCGAAAGATGGCGATTTCCCAGCGATTGAACATGTCCACCTTCTTGAAGTTCGCCTTAACGCCGGGGCTCTCGTAGGTGCGCAGTTCAAAAAGCCGCTGGTTGCCGCCTGGGAAACTGGGCGGTTCCAACTTCGGCATCCCTTCAAAGGAAATCAGGAGCGAGCTTTCTATGCGCACATAGGCCGGGTCGGTTGCGGGGGCGTTAAGAAACTCCGCGCCGGCCTCTTTGAACTCAGCATCGGCGCCCACTTTTTGCGGGGTGGTGATGAGCGATTCGAGCGAGGAATGGACCAGCAAGACATATTGGGTTGGGCTCTCCGGACCGACCGCCAAACTGAAAACCCCCACGCGTTCGATACCCGCACGTTTCAACGCGGGGATGGCGGCATCGCGATAAAAGCGGTCAAACATTTCCGTCTTGGGTCCGCGCCGCAAATGATAAAGGCGCAATTCGTAGAATTGGCGGGTTGGGGCATTATCAGCGTCCGCGGCGCTGGCCGCGCCCGCGGTGGCAAGGCTCGCGCTGGCGACGGCGGCAGCGGTGGAAGTTTTGAGAAAGTCGCGTCTGTTCATGGCTCATGAGTGGCAGTTCCGCCGGCGCCAGTCAACCCATAATTCGTCCTCGGTGGCGATTAAAAGCAGCGGACAAATTGGAAATTGGCAGATGGCGCCGCCGCGTAGCGCCGCGAGCGCCGCGACGCCCTGTTATGATGGGGGCTCGCGGCGCTTGCCCCTCCCGAAAAACCTCTTTGTAATGTCGGATCATTTATGCGCGGATACATAGAGAGGGAGAAATTTGGGCGGAGCGGCGGCGCCGCCCCACTACCCTTTTGGGTAGCATGAGCTTGACTTAACCATAGAGCCGCTGATATTTACGGAGTTTATGCAGAGCCCGCGTGATAATCAGCCAAGGCGCCAAGGGAAATATTTCCTCAGCAAAGCTGCCGGCGCCTTTACCTTAATTGAGCTCCTGGTCGTGATCGCCATCATTGCCATTCTGGCGGCGATGCTTTTGCCAACGCTTTCCCAGGCGCAGGCGAACGCCCAAGCGACGAAGTGCTCGGATAACGTCCGACAGTTGTCGCTGGGCTGGTTGATTTACATCGATGATAACCGGAGCCTGTTGGTCAACAATTCGAGCCTTGTGGACACGCGCCTCTATCGGCAAAGCTGGGTCAACAATATCGAGGACTGGGGAACGAGCGAGGAGAACACCAACCCGGCGTACGTGTTGGGCGGGAAGCTCGCGCCGTATGTCAATAGTAGCGTGGGTGTTTACAAGTGTCCTTCGGACCAGTCCATGGCGCAGTGCGGTCCGCGGCTCCGCAGCATGTCTATGAATTCGCTGGTCGGTGATCCGCTGATGTACCCCAACCGATTCAATCCGGAATGGTGCCAGTTTTTCAAGATGGCGCAGTTTCCGGGGCCGTCCCGGTTCTACGTTTTTATCGAAGAGCATCCCGACACGATCAACGACGGCTATTTCATGAACCAGTGGGATGTGATCAAATGGGGCAACCTGCCGGCCTCCTATCATCTCGCCTCCTGCAACATCTCCTGGGCCGACGGCCACCTGGAGCGCCGTCGTTGGCTGGCGAACACCGTCCGCCTGCCGGTCAAAGGGGCAGTCGGCGGCGGTTTTGTGCCAAACCCGGATACGGATTACCTCTGGCTGCGGGACCACACCAGTTACAGAATCAAGTGACCGCTTGGCGGTTGATGGCCAGCCACCTGGCCAAGCGATGAAGCGGCAAACTCAACGCCGGGGAGGAGGAAACCCTGGAGGAAACTCCCTGGTGCCCCAGCCCATGAACCCCCCACCGAAAAAAGAGCCTCCTCTCCCCAACCCTCTCCTCCACAAGTGTGTGGAGGAGAGGGAGATGGAACGACGCACAACGGGTTCATGGATTCAATGTGCGAATTTCTTTCGGGGAAATCTCTCCTCAATCCTCTCCCCGCATCGCGGGGTGAGGAAGAAGAGTTTTGTCCCGCGCCTACAAAACAATACTCTTCGTTTTCTTTGTTTGCTTGGTGTACAAGTAAGGTATGCGCGTAAATACAAGCGCTTCCAGCCTGTTGCTCGCCAAATGTGAACCGGCCAGCGGATATGTCACCGCACCCCAGGTCGCGGATGCCGTTGCCGCGGCTTGTCCAACGGAGGCCTTTCACCATCGGCGCGTCCTGGTCATTGTCCCGGATGGCACCCGGACGGGTCCCGTCGGCATGGTCTTCAAAGCCCTGTTTTCTCAAATTGGGAAGGTCACAGACAAACTGGATGTCCTCATCGCCCTGGGCACGCATCAACCGATGAGCGAAGCGGCGATTTGCCAGCGCCTTGAAATCTCGATGGAGGAACGGCGCGGCCCTTACGGCAACGTCGCCTTTCACAACCATGCGTGGAACAACCAAGCCGAGTTGCGCGAGATCGGAACTTTAACAGCAGCGGAAACCAGCCGGCTGACGGAAGGACGGTTCGCGGTTGATGTGGCTGTGGAGATTAACCGGCTCTTGTTTGAATATGATCTGATTGTCATCATTGGACCGGTCTTCCCGCATGAGGTCGTTGGTTTTTCAGGAGGAAACAAGTATCTGTTTCCCGGGGTGAGCGGCCCGCGCGTTTTGAATTTTTTCCATTGGCTCGGCGCGGTTGTGACCAATCCCATGATCATCGGCAACAAATGGACTCCCGTGCGGCGAGTCGTGGACCAGGCAGGCGCGATGGTAAAAATTCCCAAGCTGTGCTTTTGCCTGGTGGTGGAGGGCGAGGGGCTAGCTGGGCTTTACGCGGGCACGCCGGAAGCCGCCTGGGACTCGGCCAGCGAATTGTCGCGCCGCCTGCATATCACCTACAAGGACGCGCCGTTTCATACGATCCTTTCCTGCGCGCCGGCGATGTACGATGAACTTTGGACTGGCGGCAAATGCATGTACAAACTTGAGCCGGTGCTGGCCGATGGGGGTGAACTGATCATTTACGCTCCGCACATCAGGGAAATCTGCGTCAGCCACGGCAAGACGCTGTTGGAAGTCGGCTACCATTGCCGGGATTATTTCCTCAAACAATGGGACCGGTTTCAGCATTATCAGTGGGGAGTGCTGGCCCACAGCACACACGTCTATGGTCTGGGGAGCTTTGAAAATGGCGTGGAAACTCCCCGCGCTCGGGTCGTGCTGGCAACGGCCATTCCCGAATCGGTTTGCCGCCAGATCAACCTGGGCTATCGGGACCCGCGTTCGATCCGAAAAGAGGATTTTGCCCAGCGCGAAGCGGAAGGGGTTTTGCTGGTGCCAAAGGCGGGAGAGATGCTTTTTCATTTGAAAAAGCCGCCGGTGTGGGCGGGCGGCTCGGTTTGAGCGGGATTGAGAATTGCAACTTGAAAATTCTCAATTTGGGCGTTGCGGCAGCAACGCC